>NZ_JBDKWG010000134.1:0-39283 GCF_040151475.1 Reichenbachiella sp. MALMAid0571
GGAAACATTGTGCCTTCCTTGCCACTAAGCAGCTTTGGGATCTCTAAAACATTCGAAGAAAAAAAGATAAAAAAAAGAAAATATGATGGCTTTTTACTAAATTGAATCAATCCCCTACCTTAAGATTATTCATGGAAGTGTTTGTTGTATGTCGTTTATCCAAATTCCCTTTTAATCGTTGCAAGTACCTCACCAAAGGTTTCTTTGATATTGTTCTTGGTGTATCTTATTTGTTGTATTCCATAGAGATTAGAAAATTCGGAAGTTCCTTCTTCAAGTAAAACCAAAGCTCTACTAAAACCTAATTTACCTTGAAAGAGACCTGTTTCGTGAATTACGTTAGGTCTAGCAGATATTTCACCATCTTTTAATTCATCTTCCCCTGTATGAACTAAAAGTGCCATTGTTGAACGTCCCAGCATTTCATCTAAAATATCTCTAATTGTATGTCCGGCTCTCGCTCCAGTTTCATAAGCTTCAATTCGATATCCATGTTTGTCTGATAAGTGATCTTTCAAGTCTCTCCATTGTGTACTTCTTCCATGACCAATAAAAATCACAGGAGACATTTCATCAACTTCGGGTTCAGGTAATTTGAAGTTTGCCCAATCTTTTTCAAAAACATGAAAAACATCCTCAATTTCTGCCCGGGTTGGAGCTTGTACTTCTATTACTGTATTTTGCCAAGTTCTAGATTCGATTGAGAAGCTCCAAAAATTACTATTTTCACCAAAACATCTCTGAGAGTAGTATGCCGTATTATACTCTTTCTGGAAGTCAGCGAAAAACTCCTCATCATTATCATAACCCCAAGTTTCATCCGGAAAAACAATTCTTCTTGAATTAACTTCCTGTCTACTTCGATCTGAAGGTAGTTTTTCTTCCCACTTTCTTACTGCTTCCTTCAACTTTTGAGGAGAAAATTTTACTCGTATAAATTCCTTTGATTTTTGCATTCTTTCTATGACATACAACATTTGAACATAACGCACTGTGCGTGATATATACACTATACTTTTCTCAAATCTAATGTATTAATACTGCTTTTAAAACAGCTATAAAAATACCCTAGTCCTGTTCCAGGAGTCAGAAGCTTTACTAAACTTTAAAAGTTTAGTAAAGCTGCAAAAGTCAATAGGTTGACTGGTCGGTATCCTGGTATTTCTCCTGAAGTACCAGTAGTTTAACTTTCAATTCATCTATCAATGCTGTGTTGGATGCATCGTTGTAGATGTTGTTCATTTCTTCAGGATCGGCTTGCAGGTCATACAGTTCCCAGTCGTCTATATCATTGTAAAAATGGATAAGCTTGTAACGATCTGTCCTGATACCATAATGGCGCTTCACGGCATGCTCATTGGGAAATTCGTAATAGTGGTAGTAAATGGCATCTCTCAGGTCAACATCTTTACTACCTTCTAATAGTGGTTTTAAAGAAATCCCTTGTATGTCTTCCGGTACCGCCACACCAGCGACATCCAGAAAAGTAGCCGCATAGTCGATGTTTTGTACCAATTCTTTAACTTCACCTTTTCGTCCATACCCTTTTGGCATTCTCATCAGCAATGGAGTCCTCAAAGACTGCTCATAAATAAAACGTTTGTCAAACCAGCCATGCTCTCCCGTATAAAAACCCTGATCGGAAGTGTAAACCACCAAGGTATTGTCGCTCAAGCTATTTTCTTCCAAATAGTCCAACACCCTGCCTACATTGTCATCGACAGACTGGATACAGGCAAGGTAGTCCCTCATGTATCTCTGATATTTGTAAAGATCCAGATCATCCCCTTCGGGTGTATTTGCTATAAAATCCTGAATGATAGGGTCGTAATGTTTTTTCCAGGCTTCCTTCTGTGCGTCGTTCATCCTCACTTTGTGTTTGTAGCCCGGAAATCTTGACTTGGCTTCTTCTGCTTCTATTTTAAGGTCATAGCTCAAATCCATGTCGCCAGTGCGGATGCTCAACTTCTGTTCTGCAGCAGCCCTTCTTCCTTCATACTTATCAAAGAAATTGCCGGGTACCGGATAAGATTTGTTGGCAAATTCAGCCAGATATGAAGTATCCGGCTGCCATGTCCTGTGTGGAGCTTTATGATGCAGCAAGAGACAAAACGGTTTATTCTGGTCTCTCTTATCCAACCAGTTCAGCGCAAAATCAGTGGTTACAGTTGTAGCATATCCCTCCACTCGTTTTTTCTCACCCATCTCTATAAAATCAGGGTTGTAATACTGCCCCTGCCCCGGCAGTACATTCCAATAGTCAAAACCTGTGGGATCGCTTTTCAGGTGCCACTTACCCACCAATGCTGTCTGATATCCTGCCTTTTGCAATAGCTTGGGAAATGTTTGTTGAGATCCGTCAAAAGTCACTTTGTTGTCCACTTGACCATTGATATGGCTGTGCTTGCCTGTAAGCATCACCGCACGACTGGGCGCACAGATAGAGTTGGACACAAAACTATTCTTGAAAATCACACCGTCTCTGGCGATTCTGTCCAGGTTTGGAGTTTTGTTGATCGTGCCATCGTAGCAGCTCAATGCACGCACCGCATGGTCGTCTGTCATGATAACCAGAATGTTTGGTGGAGTTGATGCTTCGCTTTCACTTTTTTTAGCACCACCACAGCCAGTCAATATTGCGATAAAAAGGACAGCCAGTATCGAACTGGTATTTAAAGTTTTCATAGGTATTTTATTTAACATTACATATATGTTTTTTATATCACTACGGCACTTTCCACCAACATTTTTCTAAGTTTCGTCTTCCCTCTCAGCAACTGAGTTTTGACCGTATTTTCAGAGATGCACAACGCCTCTGCTATGTCCCTGTGCTTTCTTTCTTCCAAATATTTCAATTTAAAAATTTCTGCCATTTTAGTTGGCAAACTATCAAGGGAGTTTCTTACCTGTCCCATCAATTCCGGACAAGGCTCATCTTCTAAGGTACATGCATTGGAAATGTCTTGCCAGTACAAAAAATTATGTCTGGCATGAGTATGTGTATCCCTCAGGTAGTTCAAACACCGATTTTTCACGGCCCTATAGATATAGGGTTTCATTGGCATATTGATATTTAGGGTATTGGCAATTTCCCAAATACGAATAAAAACATTCTGGACTATGTCATTTGCCAATTGGATGTCGAAAACCATGCCTTCAGCAAAAAGGGTAAGCTCATTGTAATACTGATGAAAAAAATCTTCAAATACAGACTGATTTCTATTCTTAATTTCAATAACTAAAAGCTGGTCTTCGACACCCATGTAATTGTACTTCTCTATTTTTTTTTACAACTCCTTGATTTCAAGATTTCTCCACCTAACTTTGATTCCACCTCCACTGTGAATTTGCAATGCGATTCCACCTTCACCTTCGCCGATTTTCTCATCGTCAAGCTCGATCATTTTGGTGCCATTGAGCCATGAAGTAAGTTCAGATCCTTTTACTTTTATCTTCATTTTATTCCACTCACCTTCTTTAAGCACCTTCTCTTTCTCTGCTTCTGGTTTGATCAACCACCCACGGCCATAAGACTCATAGACTCCCCCGGTATGCTTGCCCGCAGGAGCTACTTCCACTTGCCAGCCTTTTACTTTTACTCCGTCCACCGTAGAGCGGATAAATACTCCACTGTTGCCATTAGATTCCTGCTTGAACTCAACGGTGAGGATGAAATCTTTGTAGAACTTCTCTGTACCCAGGTATCCGTATTCTTTATCCGGGCCACTTTCTGAAATCAGGTTGCCATCTTCCACATACCATTTTTCCGTACCATATACAATCCACCCATCCAGGTTTTCTCCGTTGAACAATGATGACTTTTGAGCTTCCGCCGAAAAAAGAGTTGTCAAAGACAAAACGAATGCTGCCACGAGCACCTTATTCAAATTCACTACTTTCATTTTTATAAATTTAATTTTTATTGATAATATTAGTTTGTGTGTTTCTTAAAATTACTGAAAGCAGGCTGCTTTCAAAGTTTCCTTATTTTTATATTTCTAAACCAAATAAAACTCCCATGATCCTGAAGTCCTATGAGTCCTTTTTTTGCCATTCCATAATCCGGCATATTAATCCATTTTCCTGAGTTTTTTCTTGAATACCAATCTTTTGACCAGGGAACAAACTGCACCACTTTCTCGCCATTCAGCCAATACTCGACATTCATTTTTTGAAAAATAATCCTGGAAGAATTCCACTCACCTGCTTTTTTTACTTTTTTCTTAGCAGTATCTGCGGGATACATGGCATAGTCAGCTCCTACCTGCTGCCAATCCTCTACCTTTTCAGGAAAGCCAATATCATCTAACAATTGATATTCGGGAGCTGTTTCATAAGGGACTTTATATTTATCGCTCTCCAGTATATGGTAAAAAATACCACTATTGCCACCTTCGCTAATCTTCCACTCCATGTACAACTCAAAGTCTTCGAACTCCATCGCACCATACACGATATCACCGCCAATATCTCCGCCTTGTCCCAATGATTTTAAAGTACCATCTTCAACCACCCAACCTTTGGGAAGTGTTTTTTGATTGTATCCTCTCCAACCTGCGGCAGAAGTGCCATTAAAAAGAGGTATCCATGAATCCTTGTCTGGCACCATAATTTCACCAGAGGTGGAATTGATGGAGTCCTGTTCTTTTTTCGAACTACAAGCGTAAATAGAAAATACCAACATCACCAATGACATCAGACACAATATATCTGAATTTCCACAAGGTAATAGTTTATATCCGGTCTTCACTTCAATAGATTTTAAAGTTGCCAAAATGTATATTCATAGATACACTATTTGGTATTTGTTAGAGCAAGATAGGCGTAAGAGGCACAACAACAGGGGTAACAAACGGGGTATCACCAAATATTTTTGTTGTAAAACCACAAAAATATTAAACGAGTATTTCAGATGTTTATTAAGAAAATACGTCTTTCCAAACCTCAGATCAAGGCAGAAAACTCCTTATCGTACTTTTCTCCATAAAACTGGGAATAGGAAGAGCAAAAGTGATCAAACGCATTTTTGGCTAGTGTATGCTTGCCTTCAGAAACCAGCAGTTTTATTTTACAATTCAACGCCTTTTCGTTGAGGGGATCAAGTGAGAAAATTGAGTTGAATATCTTAAGCTTTAATTCTGTTTCTAAATTCAAACCATTCCTTTCGATAAGTGGAGTTAATACTTCTACTATTTCTTCAGACAATTGTCCTTTAATGGGATCAAGCCATTCGTAATGCATGTTCGGAAGCAACACTCCCTGATTGATCACGCTGAGCAATCCTTCTACATTTTTCTCAATAGATTCTATATCCTTACTGTTTTTCAATTCGCTGCTGAAATAGGAATAATCTGAAAAATCCCAGCGTATTCCATCGTCAATTTTTATTTTCCAATTCTTGTTGTCATAGTCAATACTCAAACCTGTATTGTCCGCTAAAATCTCCCTGATCCGCTTCATCTGGGTACTTCGGTTGTTTTTGGCACTTTCGAATGAATGCCCCTCCCAAAGTATCTCAGACATCTGTTTTGAATTGATTCCATTTTTTCTGAAAGTGTAAAGCAATACCAACACAAAAAGTTCTTTCCTTTTCGGAGAAAACAGATCCGAAAGATTCTCCCCGTTCTTATTGATCAATCGGAAACCACCAAACAAATAAATACCGGGTTGGTTTTTCTCATTGGAAATAATTGGCCTGGCTTTTAAAGGTTCTCTCTGTGGGATTGTTTTTTTTGATTTACTTTTGAAAATACTATAACCAACTCCAAAAACCAGAAGACCACCAATACATACAAATAGTAAAGTGATGGTAAAACCACCACCGCTCTTTTCTAAATCTTTATTGTAAACCTTCCATATCTCCTCATCGCTCAATACCCTGTTCCAGATATACAAATCATCTATGCCTCCTTTGAAATACTCGCTCCACAGGTTGTTGCCAATGAGCAACGAATGAGATGTGATGGTAATATCAGAGGCACGTTGCTTTCCCACATTCTTTCCATTGTAATAGAAATTCATCTCTTTGTTGGCATTGTAAACGAAGGCTATATGTTGCCATTCGTTGGTTTTGACCATTGCAGAGTCAGTCTGGTGGTCTCTGATGGCTGGCGTAGTAAAAGTCAATTTACCTTCTCTCACTTTGGCCGAAAATACCGAGCCAATCCCTACAATACTTTTATTGCCATTAAGAGTATCTGGTTTTACCCAGGCAGAAACAGTGATCTCCTGAAAATCCATTCCTGAAGGGATTCCAAAATCAATATAGTTTCTCTCTCCATCAAAGTTGGAATAAACCCCACGTTCATCCTCATCGTATTTCACAAAGCCATACAAGTACTTGTCTTCGGGTCTTACCTGATTCACTATGTTGTGATCAAAATCCAGGTGCATCATCAACCTTTCGTTTAGGTCATGAAAATTGGCATAGAATATTTTAATCACATTTTTATTTTCCGGAGTAAACCTGGATACATCGGGTGAAAACCTAAAGCCACTTTTTAGTGGGCTAATAATCAACTCTGACACATGTATCTTACCCGTGCTCTCCAATTCCGGCAATTCCCTCCACGACACCTCATCAAGGTATTGTGCTCCTTGAACTACAATGGCCTTATACTTTCTGATCACATTTAAACTATCCAGATACGCTTTAAAGACAGCCGCCTGATTGGTCTCAAGAAAATTTGGCAGACGGCCTTTTTTATTGATCAGGTCTTTAATTTTATTTTCACCTTGTGCTACACTGAGCTCATCTGAGATCTTCAGATAAGTCAAATGATTGTCAATTTTTCCTTTGGAAAATACATTTTCGATTGAGTCAGGAGAAGTTCCGTATTGCCAAATGGAGCGATCAATTGGTAAAAAATATTCATCTTGGTCAGCAAAAACAAATAACCTGTCGGAAGGCTGAACCACCACGCCAAACAAACTGTCCATAGCATCGGGAGGATAAGCCTGATCAGCTAATGAGGCTTTTTCCAATCTATCGTAAAAAGACGGATCGCTATGGGAAAGGATAAGCGAAATTCTTTCTTCGGGGTTTTCTTTCAAAAAACTATCCAAAACAGCCAATTCACTAGTTTCCATAATGGTATCCACCAGGAAAGCACGGTATCCTAAGATCAAGTCACCTGAAATATTACCAGAGTATTTGGCGGTCAGATAACAAAAATCATCAAGGCAGGTTTGGCCTTGTGCAATTGCACTCAGGGTGCAAAATATCGCTATCAATTTAACCGACTTCAACTTTGGTAGAACCATAAGCGAATAAAATTAGATAATTGTAATTAAATATGCAGAGATGAAAGATTTTTGAACGAAATACTCAGACAGCAAGAATGATACCTTTTAAATTAAGTTCCTATAGAATGACTGGAAAAGATAAAGGGAATTGAGGTAAAAAATAGCAGTGAAGAATCAAAAACTACTTTTCATTCGACGGTTTACCAATAGTAGCCAGAAGCCCACCATCTACATATATGATCTGACCATTGACGAAGTTGCTGGCTTGTGATGAAAGGAATATAGCTGTACCTGCCAATTCATCGGGATCTCCCCACTTGCCGGCTGGCGTGCGACTCACGATAAAATCGTTGAACGGATGACCTTCTACCCTAATGGGAGCAGTCTGACTAGTGGCAAAATAACCTGGCCCTATACCATTGATCTGGATATTATGTTTGCCCCATTCTGTTGCCATATTTCTGGTCAGCATTTTGAGGCCTCCCTTGGCTGCTGCATAGGCACCAACGGTATTTCTACCCAGCTCACTCATCATCGAACATATATTGATGATCTTACCCGATTTACGAGCAATCATACCTTTCACTACGTATTTGGAAACAATAAAAGGGCTTACAAGATCAACTTTAATCACTTGCTCAAAATCCTCCACTTCCATTTCTTCTAAAGGAACACGCTTGATGATCCCTGCATTATTGATCAGGATATCAATGTGCCCCACCTCCTTTTCTATTTTTGCAATATTAATTTTTACCGCTTGTTCATTCGTCACATCAAACAAATAACCTTTTGCATCTATCCCTGCTTCCCTGTATTGAGCGAGTGCATCATCTATTTTCTGTTGCGAAGAATTGCCATTGACTACAACGGTTGCTCCTGCTTTGCCAATTCCCATAGCCATAGCCATTCCCAAACCGTGTGTGCCTCCGGTAATCAATGCCGTTTTTCCTGTAAGGTCAAATAAATCCAATGACATCCTTATCTTAATCTTTCGATTTCACAAACATCCATATCTCCATAATCCAGATTTTCACCCGCCATACCCCAAATGAAGGTATAATTAGAAGTACCTGCACCGGAATGAATAGACCAGGGCGGAGAAATCACCGCTTGTTCGTTCTGCATCCAGATATGTCTGGTTTCGTCCGTTTCGCCCATAAAATGACAAACAGACTGCCCCTTCGGTACTTCAATATACAAATAGACCTCCATCCTTCTGTCGTGAACATGGGTTGGCATAGTGTTCCACACACTTCCGGTTTTCAGTTCGGTCATCCCCATCTGTAGCTGGCAGGTCTGCACCAGACTGCTTACGATCATCTGATTTACCGTTCTGGCATTGGCTGTTTCCAACGAACCCAACTCCAGTTTCGTTGCTTGGTCTTTACTTATTTTCTTTACAGGAAATGACTGATGGGCCGGAGCAGAGTTGATATAAAATTTTGCAGGTTTGCTTGCCTCTTCACTTTCAAACAACACTTCTTTTGAGCCCATTCCTACATACAGCGCATCTTTATAAGAAAGCTCATATCTTTCTCCGTCAATCAACACTATTCCATCTCCACCTATGTTGATCACGCCCAATTCCCTCCGGTCAAGGAAATGCTCGGACTTCAATGGATCAATGGTGTCCAGACTAAGGGGCTTAGATACTGGAAAAATACCGCCTGTGATGTACCTGTCAAAATGGGAATAAGTCAAATTGATTTTATCTTCAACAAACAAACCTTCAATCAAAAAGTTACTTCTCAGTTCGTTGGTATTCATTGCTGCAGTTTCTTTTGGGCTAACTGCATATCTCTTTTCGTATTCAATTTGACTCATTAGATTTGATTTTTCGGCTACAATTTAGACTATCCCATACAAAGATAGAGCCTTTAACAGAACCTGCAATTGATTGTGTTTTTATGTAAAAAATGAAATTTGCAGAAGGGTCTATTGCTTGGCGAAATATCTTGAGACAATATTTTATTGTACTCTGGGGCTAAATAGAGTAACGAAAAGACCAATAACAGGACTAAATATAATTGACCAAAAAACAGATTTTTCATACCCAATTTGACGGCCTTTACCAATATATCTGGCTATCAAATCGGTTAAAACTATATATAACAGAAGTATTAAAAGATAAGACATAGTTGATATGTGTTTAAGATGTTTTACGAAATTACAACTTCATAAATATACTAAATTCTTAGCCTTAAGTATTATCAGCTATTGGTTAATTTTATCCCCATGAAAAATATCTACTTAATAATCCTTATAATATTCATTTTTGCCTGCACTGCTACTAAAAAACAAGAACCAAAGCAACAGTCATTTTCACTTGAGTTGCTTTGGGAATCGGATACTTTACTAACCACAGCCGAAAGTGTGATTTATGACCGTGAAAGAGATGTCATATATGTCGCCAATGTAAACCTGAATCCATGGGAAAAAGATGGCAATGGGTTCATCTCGAAACTAGACATGGACGGAAATATTGCTGAGCTAAAATGGGTTGAAGGATTGGATGCTCCTAAAGGCATGGGCATTGTCAATGGCTCATTGTTTGTGAATGACATTGATCAGATCATAGAAATAGACATTGCAACAAGAAAAATCAAAGGCAGAACTAAAATTGGTGGCGACCCAGGCCTCAACGATATAACTGTTGGTGAAAATGGAGTGATATATGCTTCCGGATCGAACAGCCAAAAGATTTACCAATTGGAAAATGGCATATTGGATATTGTACTTGATGGTGATCTTGGCAGGCCCAACGGAGTGCTCTATGCAGAGGATCACCTACTGATGGTTAGCAGCAATTCCAACAAACTCTTTAAAATCAATTTGGCAACCAAAGAGATGGTGGAATTGGCGGATAGTCTGGGAAGAGCCGATGGTATAGTCGCTTTACCTGCCGGGGGCTACCTTGTTTCAAACTGGCAAGGGGAAATTTATCACATTTCTCAGAATCTGCACCGAACTAAGATATTGGATACTCGAAATGAAAAAATCAATTCTGCTGATATCGATTTTGTAAGAGAAAAAAACATCCTTTTAATACCTACCTTTTTTGACAATCGTGTGAAAGCTTATAAGCTGATAGAGTGATGGTTAAGAGATATTAGGAGAATAACAAACTCAATATGGAACAATTCCATTGTCCACTTTACTGTTGAGCGTCCATGTGTTTAAGTTTTGTTTGTGAGGACACAAACAAAGGCGGAGGTTCAGGGATTTTTCGAACTCCTGGTAGAAATCATCGCATCTTACGAAGATTTCTACTAACTTTTCGATATGGTTCATAATTCACTATAAACCAGTTAATTATACCCCAAATTGGCGTTATATTAGGTATTCATATTTGTCTTAGGTTATCACTTCAATTTTGTCAGTAGGAATTGACTTTATTTTCTGGCCTATATTAGATGGGTTTTCAAATTCATCAGTCCTGTTTTCACTCTCGGCTTGACAAGAAAGAAGACCACAGTCAAAACGGTTATCAAAACTTTACTTTTCATTTCGTTTTTGTTTTAGGAAGTTCTGCAAGTCCTTATTTGAACCGTAGAGTACCAATATGTCTGTTTCTTCCAGTTGTTGGTCTGGAGTCGCAATCCCTTGAATGTTTACTTCTGTGCGACTTTTCCCAAGCAAGCTTTTCACCTCTTCTTTTTTCATTATGGTGAGAACCAGAAGATTATACGCCTTTCTGAATCCAATTTCACGAATAGTTTGTCCAATGTATTCCTGAGGTACATTAGCTTCAATGATGCTGAAATGTTCGTTTAGTTCGAAAGAATCAACGACATTATTTATACAAAGCTTCTTTGCCCATCGTTCTGCTGTCTCTTCCTCTGGGTGTACAATTTCATCGACTCCAATAGCTTCCAAAACTTTTTGGTGAAGTGGATTGATGGCTCTGCTTATGAGTCTTTTCACTTGCATGTTTTTGAATAATGCAGTGGTCATAATATTTGCTCCCTGATCTTCTCCAATAGCAATAATTACAACGTCTGTATCTTCAAGTGGCAACCCTGAAACCGTAAACTCATCCGTTGCATTCATTTGAATGGTATGGGAGATTTTCTCCTTGTACAAATTGACTTTCTCCATTCTGGTATCAATGCCGATAACTTCATTGCCCTGAGCTGTAAGCTTTTGCGAAAGGGAAGCACCAAAATTTCCAAGCCCTACGATGATGTATTTCATATCTTTATAATTTTTTAGCGGTTGCATGAAACTCGCCAGTAAATATCCTTATATGTGTGGGGTAATTGGTCATGGCTCGTTCCATATATCAACCTTTTAGTTAATTGTTATTTCTTCGGTCGGGTACCGATAGTTCTTATGTTTAATCTTATTGAAAATTGCTATAACAATAGTCAGCATACTAACCCTGCCTACAAACATGATTGCAGTTATAATCAGTTTACTTTCGTTTGAGAGATCAGCGGTAATACCCAGGCTCAACCCAACTGTGCTATAGGCAGAGAAGCACTCAAAGGCAATGTTTATCAGGCTTTTATCACTGTCAAACATAGAAATCAACATGATGCCTGCTCCCAGTACAATAAGTGAAAGGGAGATGATGGCAAAAGCCCTTCTGACTGAAAGGTCTGCTATCTCTCGACGGAAGACTTCAATTCTCGTCTTTCCTTTAGCTAAACTCAGAATATTGAGTGTGGCAATGGCAAAGGTGCTGGTCTTAATTCCACCACCCGTTGAAGCTGGGGAAGCACCGATCCACATGAGAAGAAAAACCATCATTGTGGTTGGAAAAAGCATAGAAGCAGTATCAATAGTGTTAAACCCTGCTGTTCTTGGTGTTGTTGCACCAAAAAGTGCGGTTACAACCTTTCCAAATCCATTATGTTCGGACAAGGTATTATTGTATTCCAAGGCAAAGAACCCAATAAATGCAATAGCTGATATTGAAAGCGTTGTGATTAAAGTAATTCTACTGTTAATGTTCAATACCCAAGGACGATAGCTGACTTTGTTCTTACCGAAAGAAAGAAGTTTTCTTAAACGATATTTTAAGTAGTTGATAATGTTGGAGACAATGGGAAAGCCTAATCCACCTAAGACAAATGACAGGATTATCGTTAATTGAAGAAAATAGTTGTACTTAAAGCCATCTTCATACAAGCTGTTTGACAGGGTTGAAAATCCTGCATTGCAAAAGGCAGAAATTGAGTGAAAAACTGAAAAGAAAATTTGGTCATACTGGGATTGGAAGTTGTCTGCTTCAAGACTACTGTAAATGAGAACTCCTGAAAACAACTCAATGCTAAACGTGATAAGAATGATGTATTTTAGAGTTGAAAATACTTCACCAAGTTTTTTGGAACTGGTCATATCGCTCAAGGCAAGTTGGTTTTCATACGTAGCACCGCCTTTAAAAAAGTAGCTGAAATAACTTGCAAAAGTCAGGATACCCAAACCACCGACCTGAATGAGTACCATAATGATAATTTGACCGAATTCTGTAAAGTAACTACCTGTATCCACCACAATCAAACCTGTTACGCAAACGGCACTTGTGGATGTAAATAGTGCGTCAATGAATGATATTCCTTGGTGTGTTGAGTTCGGAAGCATCAGAAGAAATGTCCCAATGAATATTATCATCAGAAAACTCGCTACAAAAAGTTGTGCAGGATTTAGTAGTGTTCGTTTGTAGTTGAATTTAATTTCTGAAAACTCCCGAATAAAGGTGAATAAAACCGCAATCCTTACCCATATGGGGTTTTCAAGAAGTAGGTCGGTCTCAAAAGGTACACCCAGGAAAAGGTACATGTAGAATATCCATAGGGTAAAGCAGATGGATAGGAAGTCGAAAACAAAAACCTTCCTTTTTATAAGTCCAAAGTTATCGAAGTATCGGGCGAATGTCGAAATGATTCCTACTCCAAGAACTACGAAATAAAACCCGTCTAAAAGTTGTTGAGAGAAGTCACTTTGTGAAAATCCGAAATCTGAAATAAAGGCAATTAATCCAAGAATGCTTGTCCATAAGGCAATTATATACAGCGGTTTCAAATCAAATTTCATTCTCCAAATGTCTCCATTCTGTTCGGGTTGTTAAGTCGTTTTTCAGCTTACACACAACAATTCCGTATATACCACTTGTAGCATACATGACCTATGCCAATACCAAATCTAATGGATTTTAATTTTGTTCATTCCTTGTGCCAGCAGATAATTTTGTAACTCTGTAGTCATTAAAAAATTACTCAACCGAAATTGATTCTAAAATCAACCACTAATCAAGTTAGAATTTGGCTATTAAGAAGCTCCCAAGACTGGTTTTAATTGGATGCCTGCCTGTCACGCAGGAGTCACATTAAATAAGCTCTTGTTGCCGATATTGGTCTTACTTTTTCAATATTTCGATTAATTTTTTATTGATATACAAAGTTTCCCTTCCAACTTTTTGAGATTCTAATACACCAATCTTTTCCAGTTGTTTTAAATATCGTGATGCTGCTTTTCTCTCAACTTTTAATTGATTGACGACAAATTCAATTTTTGAATATGGTTGTTCAAATAGTAATTCCACTAATTCTTTTTTATAAATTTTTGGCGCATCAATCTGAACTTTCTCGATTGTACTGTCAAGTAAATTTCTAATTGCATTTATTTTTTCAATCGTCTGAACTGAAGTGGTTTCAACCGCTTTTAGCATGAACAAAATCCATTCTTCCCATTCACCAAATTTATTTGTTTGGTTTAATAGTCGATAATAATCAGGTTTATTTTCGATGATGTATGAGCTAAGATATAAAATTGGAATCTCAATCAAATCATTAAAAATCAGAAACAAAATGTTTAGTATTCTGCCTGTTCTGCCATTTCCATCATAAAATGGATGGATGCTTTCAAATTGGTGATGAAGCACTGCCAGATTTATTAATGGCGATATTTCACTTTTGTCTTTATTAAAATACTCAATGAAATTTGACAACAAATCAAGTATCTCTTTTTTGTCTTGCGGTGGAGTATAGACAACCTCTCCTGTCCTATCATTTTTCAAAACAGTACCCGGCATACTTCTTATTCCAGCAGTGTTCCCGATTAACTCATGCTGGATTTCAATAACATCATTTACTCGTAAGAATCCTTGTTTTTTAATCAAGTCAAATCCATAAAAAATCGCTTTTAGATAATTTACAACCTCTTTTGTTTCTGGCGATACATTTGATTTATTAGTTGTGAGTGCTTTATAAAGCTCATCTTGAGTCGTAATTATGTTTTCGATTTCAGAACTTCCTTTTGCCTCTTGCAATACAATTGCATTTACCAACATTGATTGATTTGGAATTGAATTTGCAATTCCCTTCAATTCAGCTAAAGCAGCAGTTGCTTTATTGGTTTCTCTTAAAATTTTAAGAGTTTCAACTTTCTCCCGTAAAGGTGGCAGTTTATCTAAAACCCGATATGGTGCATCTTGTCCCATGTCCTTCTAATGTGTACCAAAAATACAACTTTTAGTACATATTTAATTAACGTGCGACATTTTTTAGTACTAATGGTAAACGTTAGTAGAAAAACAACTCATCCACGAAGACCCATCCTCTATCGCCTTTGCCGGCATGCCAGTCGGGAAGTACTTTCAACGGATGTGCCACTACTTTGTAGTACCTGTACTGAGTTCCTCCAACCGGAAAAGAGAATGCCCTTACTTCATTTGGGGCATACTCATCATCCTGATCTGGTACTGATTTATTAATTAGGGCAAGGCTATTTTCACTATTGCCTCCCCAGAGTTCGATGGATGTAGGCGCCATAATATACTGACCTATATTAACAGCGTAGCTCATTACTACTTTCTCCACATTATATGATGATGTACCTAAATCTACAGTGGCAGAAAATGGATTTGCTCTATAACCCAGCCAGGAAGGGGATGAAATATTATTGGCCTCTCCTTTTTCATTGTCAATGAGGGTAATGGCTCCTTTACCCGGATACTGATCCGCTGGCTTTGTGACCAGTGTCGCTTTTTTGGGAGTAATTCCTTTCACATAAAAATGATAAGTTTTGATATCACTCGGAAACCAGTTTTCCTTAAATGCCCTGGCTTTTAAGGTAGTATAAGATTCGAACTGAAGAGGTTCAGTGTATAAGGTCGATGTGCTGTCAGGGTCAGTACCATCCAGCGTGTACCTGATTTCAATATTCTTCAATTTATGTTCCAGAGAGATCTTATCTTCTTTGGAGATTACTGTCTTGTTGGTCGATAAAGTTGGCGGATTGATCTTGGACTCATCGCCGGAGCTGTCATAGCCAACCTCAAAACGGACTTTTGGAAAAGCTGTTTGTAAGGCCTTGATTTCATTTGATGAAATGGGTGTATTCCATATATACAGTTCCCTCAGGTTCTCCAGCTTTTCCAATACAGCAGATATATCTGCTGTGATCCTGGTACCGGACAATGACAAGGAACTCAGATTGCTACAGGCAGCCAGCGCAGGCAATGTTTTTCCAGTCACTTCTGTGAAATTCAGGTTCAATTTTTCCAGATTGGACAATTTACTTATTGCATCGATTGCATCATCTTGTACCGGCAGATAAGCAAGATTCAGGGAAACTACCTGATCCTTTACTTCCTTTAGCTCGGTGATGTAGTTCGGTTTAAAAGCCTGTCTTCCATAGATGTTTACATCGATAGCCGGAGAATTTGGTGATTGTTGCGCAACTGTACGGTAAGGATTGTTGAGTGAGGCAATCAAGTCTTCATCAGCAAAGCCAAAAGTGTATTCGGCTTGTTTTTCTACATAGTTTAGTTGTTCTTTTTTAATATTGGCCAGTATATACAAGGTATCATCTTCTGACAATTGTGCCAAAGAAATCGTCTCGTCTGCTCCTTTTGCAATCCAACTTTTAATCAGGTTAAACTCACTATCGGTCAACTGTGGCTTACCCTTAGGTGGCATATGATCTTCATCTTCCAAAGGAAGCAAAGCCCGCCTGATCAATTCGCTTTCTTCTATATCACCAGCTATCCAAACAGGTCCATTTTCACCCCCTTTGTGTATCTTTTCAAGTGTAGTTAAGTCTAATTTACCTTTCTGTTTTTGTTCGTTGTGGCAGCTTTCACATTTGGCTTTGAATATGGGCTGCACGAAAGAGGTGAAAATTGGTGAATTCTCATCAAATTCTGCCTTTTGGGTATTGAATATGGGTTCGGTCAAAAAATCCGTACCATGAGTCAATCCTGCCCCGAAATGCCCTGCCAATACTATGCATAGAAAACCGGAATAAAGTAATATTTGATAAACCTTCTTATTGTCATAGGTCAGAATTAGGGCATACATAATATAACTTACCGCTGCTCCCAACCATTTGTGCAATGACATCAGGTCTGAGGTGTAACCATCTTCCCTGGATAGGAAAAAACCCATAATTGATGCCAGAGTGGTAGTCAATGCAGTGAGCAAAAGTAAAAATTTGTTCACCTTTTGATAAGAGGTTTCATCGAGTTGCTTTCTGAATACATTTACCAAAACAAGCAAAACAACAAAGCCTATGGGGAAATGTAAGATCAGTGGATGCATTCTTCCAATTGGCTGTAACCAAAAGGGAATTTGAACATACTGCTCAAAGAGCAGTAAAATCGCAAGCATGCACAATAAGAAGAATACTACATTCGAAACAATCCTTTCTATTTTCTCCATATTATGCCAAAATACCCTTTACCACTTTACCATGAACATCCGTTAATCTAAAACGTCTGCCCTGATATTTATAGGTTAATTTTTCATGATCCAGCCCCATCAAATGCATTATGGTTGCCTGCAAGTCATGGATATGAACCGGGTCTTTTACAATGTTGTAACCAAATTCGTCTGTTTCTCCATAAGAAGTACCAGCTTTCACACCACCACCAGCCATCCACATGCTGTAGCACCTTGGATGGTGGTCTCTTCCGTAATTCCCTTCAGATAATTTTCCCTGGCAGTAGTTGGTACGGCCAAATTCTCCTCCCCATATCACCAATGTTTCGTCCAATAAACCTCTCTGTTTAAGGTCTGTTATTAGTGCCGCAGAAGCTCTATCCACGTCCTCTGCCTGTTTTGGCATTTCTCCCGGCAGGTTTCCATGCTGATCCCATCCCTGATGATAAAGCTGAACGAAGCGTACACCGCTTTCTGAGAGTTTTCTGGCTAAAAGACAATTGGAGGCATACGTGCCCGGTTGCATACAGTCAGCCCCGTACATTTTTATTATGTGATCCGGTTCTTTGGATATATCGGTAACTTCAGGCACTGCAGTTTGCATTCTATAGGCCATTTCATATTGCTGTATCTTGGCATGTATTTCAGGGTCTCCAAATTCCTGATATCCCATCTCGTTCAAAGATGCCAAATGATCCAGCATTTTTTTCCTGCTCTGCATGTCTATTCCAGCAGGATTATTCAAATACAAAACAGGATCTTCACTTGCGCTGAATTGTACTCCCTGATGGTTGCTGTCCAGAAAACCATTGGTCCAAAGTTTGGAATAAACTCCTTGTCCATTTCCTCTTCCCCGTGAAAGTAACACACAAAACGATGGCAGGTTTTTATTTTCACTTCCCAGCCCATAACTCAACCAGGCACCCATACTGGGTCGGTTTCCCTGTTGTGATCCTGTTTGGAGAAATGTAAGCGCAGGATCGTGATTAATCGCTTCTGTATGCATGGTTTTTATCACGCATATATCGTCGGTTATCTTGGCAATATTTGGAAACAAGTCACTCACCCAGGTTCCTGACTGACCATACTGATTGAAAGCAAATTTGGAACCCACCAAAGGGAATTTATCCTGATTGGCCGTCATTCCTGTCAGACGTTGGCCTCCTCGAATTGATTCGGGCAAATCCTGACCGAACATTTTATTTAGAGTAGGCTTATAATCAAAACTTTCCAACTGAGAGGGAGCACCGTTTTGGAAAAGCATAATCACCCTTTTGGCTTTAGATGCAAAATGTTTTATCCCTAATGGCAACTCGTCTCCTGCTCCACCTGATCCTTTAAAAAGGTCTGGCAACAAAAGTGAACCTAAAGCTGCACTACCAACCCCCATAGCCATTTTTCCAAGAAAATGCCTGCGGTTTACATTCAAATTATTTTCTAAAAATTCCTTTTCCATAGTTCTTTAGGATTAACTCTTAGTTATGGCCTCTTCCATATTGTAAATAGTGTGAATCACCTGCATCAATGCAGCAACGGTCACATCATTTCTATCTTCTTTTGGAGGATACTCTCCTACATCTATAAATTTCTTTGCTTCTTCAGGGTCTGCCTCAAATTGTGACAGTTGATCTCCATAATACTCCATCAACAAATTCTTTTCTTCTTCTTTGGCATCCCGGCATACGATCAACTTAAACGCCTTATTTATTTTGTCATCATTCTCCAGGCTTTCTTCATCTAAACGTTCAGCCATTACTCTGGCCGCTTCCAAAACCGTAGGATCGTTGAGCATGATGAGTGCTTGCAGCGGTGTGCTTGTTGTCAACCTCCTCACCTCGCATTGATCTCGATTGGATGCATCAAATGTCAGCATTACTGGTGGTGGCACGGTTCTTTTGATAAAAGTATAAATACCCCTTCTATACAAATCATCTCCATGATCCTGTATATATTTTTTGAGTAGCCCACGTCCGGAAGTAGCTGCCGACCACATACCATCAGGTTGATATGGTTTTACACTTGGCCCACCAATTTCTTCATTGAGCAAACCACTACTGGCAAGTACCTGATCTCTTACCATTTCGGCATTCAATCTGAATCTATGCATTCTGGACAGGTATATATTTTCCGGGTCTTTAGCGATTTTTTGCTCATCAACCACCGATGATTGAGTATATGTTGATGATGTCACTATTTTTTTGACCAAATGCTTTATGTCCCAATTGTTTTCCCGAAAATCAACTGCCAACCAATCCAACAACTCCGGATGAGTAGGTAAATCACCCTGCATGCCAAAGTCTCCCACAGATTTCACGATTCCCCTGCCGAAGAACTCTTGCCAAATCCTGTTGACAAAAACCCTGGATGTCAATGGATGTTCATCACTTAATAACCATTTTACCAGTCCCAGTCGATTTGGCTTAAACCTGTTAGTATCATATTCAAGTATAGCTTCAGGTGTATCGAAACTTACAATTTCCCCTTTAGCATCATAATTTCCCCTGTTCAGGATATGTGTTTCCCGTATTCCAACAGAATCTTTCATAACCATTACATTCACATTGGCAGTATCCTTTTTGTTGATGAAGGTAAGGATATCTTCAATCAACTCATCAGAAATTGTCATGTTTGGAGGGTCAGCAAAATTGGCATCTATGGTTCCAAACAACCCCTTCTCAGGCACCTTATCAAAAAAGGCAAATGTGCTGTAATAATCCTTTTGTGAAATAGGGTCGTATTTATGGTCATGGCACTTGGCACATTCCATGGTCAAACCCAAAAATGCTTTTCCAAAAGTATTGGTACGATCGGATACGTATTCAATTCTATACTCTTCGTCTATTACTCCTCCCTCCTGGGTAATTTTATGATTTCTATTAAAGCCTGTAGCGAGCAATGCCTCGATGTTTTCTTCCGGCAATAAATCTCCGGCCAATTGCCAGGTCAGAAATTTATCATACGGGTAGTTTTCATTGAATGCATGAATAACCCAGTCCCTCCACGGCCACATCGTTCTCAATCCATCATCCTGATATCCGTGTGAATCGGCATATCTGGCTACATCCAGCCAGTGTACTGCCATTTTCTCCCCGTAATGTTTATTTGCTAATAGTTCATCTACCACTTTTTCATAAGCATTGTCAGAGTCATCATTCATAAAAGACTCCTGCATTTCTAAAGACGGGGGCAAGCCTGTAAGGTCAAATGAGACTCTCTTTAAAAGCCTTGCTTTATCAGCCTTTGCATTTGGTGTCAACCCTTTTTCTTCTATTTTCTTTTGGATGAAATAGTCAATTTCATTACTCACCCAATCTTTATTGGTCAACTTTGGAAGTTTGGACTTAATAGGCGATACAAAAGCCCAATGTGGTTTGTATTGAGCTCCTTGTTCTATCCATTTTTTTATCAGGCTAATTTCATACTCACTCACCTTCAAATTAGAACCGGGAGGAGGCATAACTTCTGATGTGTCACCGGAAACCAACCTGTTGTAGGCTTCAGACTGGTGCGGTTTTCCACTTACAAAAGCAAACCTGTCTTCATCATAATCCTTCAAAGCAGTAAATGCGCCTTCTTCAGTATCCAGTCTTAAACCTGACTTTCTTTGATTTTCATCCGGACCATGGCAGGTGAAACAATTATCCGACAAAATTGGCCTAATATGAAAATTGAAATCCACCACTTCGGGAATTGTGTTGTTATTGGTTACATCTACGGACTTATCATTTTTACACGAAAAAAGTGCAGCAATCAAAACAAGCACCAGTGATTTTAATGAATAAGTTGAAGTTTTCATAAAGTCAGTAAATAAACATTTTTAGATATTACAAAGGAAGATTCTACTGCATTTGACAAGATGGATTAATTGTTCAATTCATTGGATTTTTTCTGAACATACTTACTCTCATCTGTACAACCAAACATTAATGAATAATTAAGAATCGCATTTTTTTTCTTAATAGCGCAAGTAATGCGAAAGACTGACATCTAATAAGTCAAATAAATTTATAATTAAAAATCCAAAAAAATGAAAAGGTCAATCGTATTATTATCAGCATTAGTTTTAATAGGTACTGCTTCGATAGCTCAAAGTCCACAAATGAATAAGATGGGACAAAGACAAAAGATGATGCATGCCAATTCCGAAAAACCGGATAGAGGTGAACGATTTGCACAGGCTCTTGAATTAACAGATGCACAGAAAACCAAAATTGAGGAAATCCATTTTGCGGCAATGAAATCCATGAAATCTGTGAAAAATACCATCGGAGAAAAAGAAGCCAAACTTAAAACACTAAGTTCAGCAGATAACCCTGATCTCAAAGCAATTACAAAAGTAGCTGAGGAAATCGGAGATTTGAGAACTAAAATGTTTGTAAGCCAAGTGCAAACCAAACAAGAGGTGAGGGCTTTACTGGACGAAAAACAAAAATTTAAATTTGACAATATGAATATGATGATGGGCAAAAAAGACCATCACGGAAGAGGTGGAGATGGATTTGGTCAAATGAAAAAAGGTTAATGATAATTTCTTTAATCAATAAATTAAATTTGAGAAATACAATGGAGCAGGTTCAGGCAGTCTGAATCTGCTCTGTATAACAGAACCTACAAAGAACTTATCATTGGCTGAAATATCAGAACAAGCACTTATCAATGGAATTGCAGAAGGTGATGAAGATGCTTTTAAGTTTCTTGTTCATAAATACCAGAATATGGTTTTTAATACAAGTCTGGGCTTTCTACCCATCAAAGAAGATGCCGAGGAAATTACTCAGGATGTATTTGTAGAAGTTTTTAAAAGTATAAATTCTTTCAGACAGGATGCCACATTGAAAACCTGGGTGTATCGGATTACGATTTCCAAGTGTCTGGAATTTCAAAGGAAAGCAAAAAGGAAAAAGAGGTTTGCGTTTTTAGTTTCTATCGGAAATACAAGCGATACAATCATAGAGCCTAAGGTGTTGGATCATCCGGGGGTAGAGGCTGAAAATCAGGAAAGAACAGAATTGTTGTACAAACAAATTGACCAGCTACCTGACAATCAAAAAATTGCTCTGGTTTTACATAACATGGACGGAATGAGTTACAAAGATATTTCAAATACCATGAACATAAGTTTGTCTTCTGTGGAATCTCTGATATTTAGGGCGAAGAAAAACTTAAAGAAAAAATTGTCTCATTATTATGAACAAATGCTATGAAAAAGAATAAAGACATTCAACGAGAAGTAAATAAGACCCTGGATGTATTGGATTCAATTCGGAAGGTAGAAGCCCCCATTGGAATTTATTCTTCGGTAATGGACAAGGTCAGACACGAAGAAAAAGATGGAATAGACTACATGCAGTTCGTAAAATGGGCAGCTATCGGACTCCTGATTATAATGAATGCCATTAGCTATGTTTCATTCCTGAACGAAGAAAAACAGGAAAACGAACCTGTATCAAGTACTGAAACAGAAATTGAAAATCTTGTAAGCGAATATCAAATAAATACATTCGCCTATAGTGAATACTAAACCATATAAATATGAACTTTTTCACTCAAAATAAGACAGCAACCATCATTATTGCTATGCTAATTGCACTAAATGTGTTAAGTATATACTTTTTTGTAATACACAAAAGGATAGTTCACAAACATCCTTTTGATGACCAAAATCCACCCTGGCATGAAAAATCAAAAGAAGGTAAATCATCTGAAAAAGTCCACTTCATGGAAAAGGAATTAGGACTAAATAAAGAACAACGCCAGGAATACCGCAATTTGAGAAAATCTCATTTTGAAATGAGTAGAAAAAAAAGAAAAGAACAACAAGAACTCAGGGAAATGATATTTAGTAACATAAGCAATCAATCTTTCAACATTGATTCTGTTGCTCAATTGATCAGTAAACGTCAGTCTGAAATGGAAATAGGAATGTTTAAACATTTCAAATCTATAAGGGAATTGTGTACTGAAGAACAAAAACTAAAATTTGACAAAACGACCCAATTCATCTTGAGGAAAATGGGAGATCATGATAGGTTTAAAAGATCAGAACATTAGCACTCATCCAAATAGTGTCTTTTTTAAAACCACAGGAAATTAAAGATGAAAACAAGAATATACAAGACAGAAACACCATCTGCAGATGTGTCTAGCTATACTATTTCACTATCAAATCAATGACAAATATGATCAAAACGACAATTGCCAATCCAATCAGATATATTTTCATTCTATTTTGCTTCATGTTCCTTAGGTTTAAATAATTTGGTATTAAGTTTTTAAAACTGTGATAGTCACTGTCCATATTCGTCAGGAGCCATTTTAGCATAAGTAGTTGGACTGACACCAAATTTTTTCTTAAAAACCTGGCCAAAATATTTACGATCTGAAAACCCTACCTTATAGCAAGCTTCAATGACAGTATCTTCATGATCTCTTATCAGATGTGCTGCTCTTTTTAATCTGAAATCACGAATAAATTCGACCAAAGACTGCCCGGTCAGAGATTTTACCTTCTTGTAAATAACCGAATGACTCATCCCAAGTTCTCTGGCCAGATAATCAGCCTTTATCTCTCCTTCTTTTATATTGTTTTCCAGCAATTTGATTAATGCATCTACAAATTGTTGGTCACGAGAGTTGATAGGAAGTTCTTTAGGCTCTAGAAGTGCATCTGTTTTAAACTTTTTGCGCAACAAATACCTGTTTCGCAACAAATTGAAGATCCGTGTTTTTAACAGCACTTCATCAAATGGCTTGGTGATGTATTCATCTGCTCCGGTTTCGAACCCCTCCTTTTTGTAAATCAGAGAGGTTCTCGCTGTAAGAATGATAATCGGAATATGGCTGGTTCGTATATCAGCTTTTAACTTTTCGGTAAGGTGGATTCCATTCATTTCCGGCATCATGACATCACTTAAGATCAAATCCGGAACTTCTTTAAAAGCCAGGTTCATTCCTGTCTTTCCATTGTTAGCCTGAAAAATTTTAAAATTATCTTTTAACAGGTTAACAAGATATTCACGTATCTCGTCATTGTCTTCTACTATCAAAACCGAAACATTTTCAAAATAGTTTGGTTCTTGCGGAACGGATTTCTCCAACCTGTTTTTTACAGACTGTTCAATTTTTAAGTTCTCCTTCTGAGAAACAGGTGCCAACTCCTTTTCCTTAAAATGATCTTTGCCTAATGGCAATTCCACTTTAAAAGTGGTGCCTTCATTTTCTTTACTTTCTACATAAATTTCTCCGGAATGAAGACGAATTACCTCCCTGGCAATTGACAATCCAAGTCCAAACCCCTGAGCATCATCAGAATTGGTATCCGATTGATAAAACCGATCAAATATTTTTTTGATTTTATCTTTTGAAATGCCCTGACCAGAATCAACAACAGAAAAATATAAATTTTCATCATTTTGATCTATCACCACTTTGATTGTACCACCAGCCTGAGAGTATTTGAATGCATTAGATAGCAGATTGTATATTACCTTTTCCATTCTGACAGGATCAAACCATAGAAATATTTGCTCTTGGCCCGAAATAAATTCATAGACAATGTCCATTTCATTGGCTTTTCCATTGTATGAAAGGAATATCTCCTTAGAAAATTCAACAAAATCAATCTTTGATACGTGAAGGGTGGCATTGGACGATTCCAGTTTCCTGAAATCCAATAATTCATTTACCAGATGGAAAAGATGGTCTCCATTTCTTCTCAAAACATCCACTGCATCCTTTTGAATTCTGTTCACAATTCCATTTGCCTGAAACTGATTCAAAGCACCTAACATAAGTGTAACAGGAGTTCTTATTTCATGGGAGATATTCGTGAAAAACCTTTGCTTAATGTCAAATAGCTCTGCTTCCTTTTCCCTGGTAAGCTGTTCCAGCTTAAGGTTACTTTTCATTTTCACCCAGGCTACCGAATTTTTCTGATATAGATAGAGCAAGAAAACAATCAGAACAATATATGTGAGGTATGCCCACCAGGTTGCCCAAAATGGACTTTTAACAACAAGATCGACAGAAGCGTACTTCTCATTCCATTGATCGTTCTCTTTTACCCTGACCTTAAAAGTGTAATCACCGGGAGGCAGGTTTGTATATGTCGCCGATCTTTCTGTCCCTATTTCTCTCCAATCATGATCGAAATTCTCCATTTTGATAGCATATTCCAGATGGCTGGAAAACGGGTATTTCAACGCTGCAAATTCAAAAGTCAAAACATCCTGATTGTAGTTTAAAAGAATCTCATCTTCGAAAAGAATCTGCTTCTGAATAGGGCCTCTTTTGACAATAGAAACCTCTTTATTAAATAGCTTGAAACTGGTTAATTTAACAGTTGGCTCCAACGTAATGCGTCTCTGCTCGAATGGATCAATGCTTACAAGCCCATCTATTCCCCCGAAATACAATTTTCCATACCCGTCTTTAAAGGCAGAATTGATATGATATTCTCCTGAAAGTTCATAAAATGATTGAAACTCATTTTGTTTTGTCTGATACTTAAATATCCCTACTTTCGTTCCAAACCAGATGTTCTGATCATCGTCTGACAATATAGAGGTTACTGACTTCTCTTCGGTATCACTGGAAAATTGTAATGTTTCAAATTTTTGTTCCACAGGATTATAGAGGCACAACCCATCTCTTGTACCAATCCAAAGGTTATTTTGTGCATCTGCCAAAAGACTATAGATATAATCGCTGGTGATAGAATTGTCTCCTACTGTAGAGTGTCTATGGTATGTAAATTTATGCGTTTTGGTATCCAGCAAGTTGAGTCCTCCTCCAAAAGTACCCACCCAAATATCACCGTTCTTTGCTTTTTCTAAAGAAATTACATTGTCATTGCTCAAAGAATTTTGATCGGTTGCATCGTTTCGATATGTACTGAACAATTGTTTTTCAATATCGAAATAAAAGATACCTCCTCCCCAGGTCGCTCCCCACAAATTGCCCAAATCGTCTTCTATCACATCACGAACATCATTAAATGGAATAGAATTAGAATTGCCGGGTTCATGCTTGTATTGAACCTTTTCTTTGGTCAAATAATCAAAGAAAATCAACCCGTTAGCAAATGTGCCAATCCAATATTTCCCATTACCGGCATTTTTCACAAACTGAATATAATCCCCTCCAACAGAATTTTGCTTTGACCTGTTAAATGTTTCCAGCTTCGTACTTTGCAAGTCATATATATTAAGGCCATCTCCGTCTGTTCCTATCCATAGCTTTTTTTCATGTTCAAATATTGAAAGAACAGGAAAGGGGTTATAACCCCGGATATCGCTAAACAGAAAGCGGAAACCATTTTGCTCGTTCTCAATAATGTCAATCCCTTTCCAGGCAGTACCGATCCAGATGTTGGATTCATTGTCTTCGAAAATGCAATTGACCGTATTATTAGAAAGTGAATAAGACAACCTGTTGTCATTTATGAATTTGTTGTAAAGTGGCTTGTCAGAAATGGCATTCTTTATTTGAATAACACCCTCTCCGTCCGTGCCAACCCAAATATTACCATTGGAATCTGCCTCTAATGTCCTGATAATCCGCTCTCCATTATTTGGAAATGTTTCTAACATATCAGAAATATTTCCGGAAGCCACATCGAGCCTGAGCAATCCATTTCCATGGGTTCCTATCAAAATTTGATTGGGCACTACGGGATGAACAACATTGATGAATTCCAATTTTGGAAGATTTGTTTCTTCCACAAGTTGTGAACCCGACATAAACGTACTGTCTTCTTTCACAAATTTGTTCAGCCCCCCACCATAGGTACCAATCCACAAATTTTCGTTTTCATCATCTGCTAACCCCCATACACTATTATGAGAAAGACTCGATGAATTACCCTTTTCATTTACAAACCCCTTGAAACCTTCATTTTCTCTATCGTAAAGGTTCAGCCCTCCTTCTGTGCCTATCCAAATGTTACCACTTGAATCCTCAAATATTTTATGAACTTCGTCTGACAACAAGGCATTTTTATCATTCTCAGAATGCCTAAATGTTGAAAAATTATCCTTAAGAGAATCGTAAAGACTCACTCCCCCTCCAATGGTAGCGATCCAAATAACACCGCTCCGATCCATCATTATATCAGAAATGTCATTGGAGCTTATTGTACTGTTGTACTGATTGTAAACCTTGAATTTGTTGCCATCATATCGATTGAGTCCACTCTTTGTCCCAACCCAAATAAACCCCTGATTATCCTGAATAATACTGGTCACCCTGCCGTTGGAAAGCCCGTTGGCATGATCTATATTCTTAAATTGAACTATCTCCTGCGCAAGTGAATGATTTGCAATTAACGCAACCAACAATATGAATCTAATACACCTGCTCATTTTGACACATAGAAAATGATCACTTAACTTGTATCAAAAGTAAATCCCACGTTTTAAAAAGAAGACTACTTATCAACAGAATTGAGTGAATTTCAAAATTACAGGCAGAGCATGTTGAACCGGATGAAAAAATCATCATAAACAGGGTGCAGATTCATCACATGAAAGTTTATCCTCAAATGTAATACTCCGACGTGTGCTTGATTTCTTTCAATGCAAAAGTGCTGTTGAGCACGCCAATGTTTTCAATTTTTGACAATTTGTATCTGACAAACTCATGATAGGCTTCCAGACTCTTCACATTGATCTTTAAAATAAAATCAACCTGCCCTGCCATGTGGTAACACTCCTGCACTTCATCAAGGTCTTGGATTTGTTGTTCGAATTTTTCAATAAAAGCCTCCGTGTGATAACGCATAGACACCTGACAAAGACAGGTCACAGACCTGTTGATCAGCTTTTTATCCAAAATAGCCACATACTTTTTTATGAATCCCTGATTTTCCAATCGTCGGATTCTCTCATAAACCGGCGATATGGTCAGATTCAATGTGATGGCTATTTCTTTGGCCGTCTTTTTAGAATCTTTTTGCAAAATCCTAAGTATAGTTTTATCCAGTTCGTCAAGGTTGTCCATAAAATTTACTTATTGGATTGTTTTAAAATCACTTAAAAAGAAATTATAACTTTAAATGCTAAATATTACAGCTATTATTATTGCTAATATTCAAATATAAAAATATAAACACTAGTATTACATCATAATTCGACTTTATATGTCATAAAGATATGGAGACAATATTGGTGATTGGAGCTAGCGGGCAACTTGGTTCAGTACTGACAAATCAGTTACAGATAAAATATGGTGCAGAAAATGTAGTCGCTTCGGACTTACGCCCAAACCCCAATTTTGCCGGAAATTTTGTAACTCTGGATGCTACAGATTTTAACAGTCTCAGGAAAGTGGTAAGAGAATATAAAGTAGATCAGATATATCACCTGGCAGCTATTCTTTCTGCTTCGGGAGAAAAATTTCCACTCAACACATGGGATATTAATATGAAAACCTTCTTCAATGTGCTGGAAGTTTCCAGGTTAAACCATGTAAGCAAAGTGTTCTTTCCCAGTTCGATAGCAGTCTTCGGACAAAATGCCCCGAAGGTTAACACCCCACAGTCACCTCCTTTATTTCCGTCAACGGTATATGGCATCAGCAAAGTAGCAGGCGAAAACTGGGCTCAATACTACCATCAAAAATATAGACTGGATATTCGGTCATTAAGATATCCCGGAATAATAGGTTACCAATCTTTGCCGGGTGGAGGCACCACTGACTATGCTGTGGACATATTTCACAAAGCAGTGCAAAACGAACCCTATGAATGTTTTCTCAAATCATCCACGATGCTGCCCATGATCTACATGGATGATGCCATCAGAGCCACCATAGAATTGATGGATGCACCTTTAGAAAAGATAAAGATCAGAACGTCCTACAATCTTGCAGGTATGAGCTTTTCTCCAGCTCAACTCACCAAATCGATACAACGGGTATTTCCGGATTTTCAAGTAACGTACAAACCAGATTTCAGACAGGAAATAGCCGAAAGTTGGCCAATGAGCATTGATGATTCTGTGGCAATAAAAAACTGGGGTTGGAAACCGGCATATAATCTGAATTATATGGTTGATACAATGATCAAACAGTTGGAGTTAAAATATCAAAACCAATCAGTTGCAGTATAAATTAGTAAAAGTCCATTCTACCAAAAAAAGAAAAAACAAACATGTACGGAAAACTGAAAAACGAACTACAAGACAGTCTGAATCAGATAAAATCAAACGGATTGTATAAAAATGAAAGGATTATTACATCCAAACAAGGAGCACAAATAAGCACCACAGCACACAAGGAAGTCTTGAATTTTTGTGCCAACAACTACCTTGGACTTGCCTCACACCCTGAAGTAATAGAAGCAGGCATTAACGCAATACGAACTCATGGTTTTGGACTATCATCTGTAAGGTTTATCTGTGGTACTCAAGACATTCACAAGCAATTGGAGCAAAAAACTGCTGAGTTTTTAGGCATGGAGGATTGCATCTTGTATGCCGCTGCTTTCGATGCAAATGGCGGCCTGTTCGAGCCGTTGCTATCAACTGAAGATGCCATTATATCCGATGAACTCAACCACGCATCTATCATTGATGGCATCAGGCTTTGCAAGGCTCAAAGATTCCGCTACAGGCACAATAACATGGATGACCTTGAAGAACAGCTAAAAGCTGCCGGATCTGCAAGGCGCAAGCTAATTGTAACCGATGGTTCGTTTTCGATGGATGGCACCATCGCCCAGCTAGACAAAATCTGCGACCTGGCAGACAAATATGAGGCGCTGGTAATGATCGATGAATGCCATTCGACAGGTTTTATTGGTGCCAATGGACGAGGCACGCATGAATACCGCAATGTCATCGAGAGGGTGGACATCATCACAGGCACTTATGGAAAAGCCTTGGGAGGAGCCTCTGGTGGTTTTACCGCAGCACGAAAAGAAATTGTGGATTTGCTCAGGCAGCATTCACGTCCCTACCTTTTTTCCAACACTCTAGCCCCGGCCATTGTAGGTGCTACCCTGAAGGTATTAGAAATGATTACTAACTCTACCCAGTTGAGGGACAAACTGGAACAGAACACAAAGCGGTTTCGCTCAGAAATGACTGCAGCAGGATTTGACATTGTACCGGGCGATCATCCGATTGTACCCATCATGTTGTACGAAGCACCTTTAGCGCAGGAGTTTGCAAAACAACTGCTGAAAGAAGGCGTTTATGTGATCGGTTTTTTCTTTCCTGTAGTACCAAAAGGAAAAGCAAGGATCAGGGTGCAGCTTTCTGCGGCACATGAGCCCGAGCACATCACAAAAGCAATCGAAGCTTTTGTGAAAGTAGGGAAGAAACTTAAGGTGATTGAGTAGAAGAAGTAATGCGATTGAAATTCATGCTGCAAAGACCTCTTCACGAACAAAGTGTAAACGAACCATCTTTGGAGCATCCCTTTCAAAGTGGCACTGAATTGCTTCTCGTATATTTTGCTTCAAATCATCCATACTTTCACCATCAGTAAAAATAGAATGATCGAGTGCTCTTGCCTCAAACCCGCCTTCTATAGACTCCTGCACTATAAAAATGATCTCTGTCATGGTGCAATTTTTATTGTAAATATAGAAATTATAGGTTGAGGGTCGGATAAAGAAAACTTACCTAGTTTGCTATTTTTCTTACTTTGCCAAATAACCACAATCTGAAATAAACTTATTTCGACCCACTACACCTTAGTAATATAAACATAATAAGCCCCAAAAGTATCAGGTGTACCATCATCAAACCATGTTTGTAAAGTAGTTTCACCCGACCGCAGGCTCACATTGAATTTTGCTTCCTTGTCCCGTTCAGATATTGGTTTTGACAACTCATTTTCACCAATTTTCAACTTGGCTGTTTGAATGTTTATCGGCTTAAAATTGCCTGCCTCATTGTTTGGGTCACCCCAACGCAACGTCTTAAAAAATGACCTTGGCCAACGACACAGTGATATTTCATACTCTCCTGCTTCAGCCACTGTCAAATTCCAAAAACCATTCAGCTTGACTCCACTTCTCACATGCCCCTGATTCCATGGAACACTGGAAGTACCAGCCCAATCGTGGCTGCTCAACCTTAAAGGGTTCTCATCTTGTACTCCCACTACAATCCTACTGATTTCATCCTTATTTACAGACACATCTTCCCACAATTCCTCATACCCTGCTTTCATGGCCACTACCCTATCAGGATATTGATCTGCCACATTAGTGGCCTGTGCTGGGTCTTCAGCAATATTGTACAACTCATCACCATTTACCAACCTCCACTCATTGAACATGACAGAAGGCCTTTTGTACTTTTTAAGGTCATACTCCCTTTGGGTATCGACCATCAGCATCCTGTCTTTCCAAGGCGCTTTGTTGCCATAAAGCAATGGTTTTAAACTTGTTCCATCAAATTGCAAATCCTTTGACACTTCAATACCACAAAGATCGATAAGGGTAGGCAATACATCTGTCACTATTGTATTTTGGGTGATTTCAGCTTTTTTGGACAGTCCTCCTTGCGGCCATCTAATGAAAAACGGAACCCTGTGCCCTCCTTCATAATTCGAGCCTTTTTTGCCACGCATATTGGCATTGAACCCTTTTTCTGCAAATCCCTTACCATTGAGTCTGACTCCATTGGCAGTTCCGTTATCGGTCATAAAAATCAAAATGGTATTGTCAGCCAAATTATTCTTTTGCAAATAGGCTTCCAGCAGACCTACGTTTTCATCGATATTGGTAATCATGCCATTGAACTCAGGAGAAGGAATATTTTCATTTCCTCTATACGGTTCGCTGTATTTTTCATCTACGAACAATGGTCCATGAGGCGCATTGGTAGGGATGTAGCAGAAAAACGGTTTGTCCTTGTTCTTGTCTATAAAATCAATGGCCTTACTAAACCAGACATCAGTGCAATAGCCTTCCACTTTTTCAGGATGTCCATTGTGGTAATAGGTATCGTCAAAATAGTCATTTCCCCAATAATCCGGTGCTTGCGTCACTCCGCCCCCTCCGTGCACCCATACTTCCTGAAATCCTCTGTCTTGTGGACGGAAAGGATAATTGTCACCCAAATGCCACTTACCAAATATGCCTGTATTGTAGCCGGCATCAGCAAAAACATTGGCTACAGTTTTCTCTTCTTTTCTCAGCAGAGACCGACCATTGATGGTGTGCCACACACCCACTTTGTTGAAGTGCTTGCCCGTCATCAATGCCGAACGGGTCGGAGCGCAGGTGGTGCCCACATGAAAATCCGTCAAGCTGGTACTTTGACTGTACAGCTTGTCAAGGTTGGGTGTTTTGATGAATTCATTCCCTAAACAAGCTAAGTCGCCATAGCCTTGGTCATCGGTCATGATCAGGATGACATTTGGTCTTTTGGCCTCTTCCTTTTCGGCAGGCTTGTCGGTATTTTGACAGGAAGAAAATAATATAGCGAAGAGAAAGCAGGAGAATAAAATTCGGATCATAGTTTTCAATGAATTATGGTCAATACGATAAGTCTGGTGTAATTGAGCTTTAAAGGTACACAACACGGTCATTGTAAAAAATTATAAAATGCTAATTTGGTGATGGCGATGAGCTTTACCAAACCTTGAAGGTTTGGTAAAGCTGAATTGCTCAAACCCGTTTGTATTTCCGACTAAAGAAAGACTTCCCAAACATTGGACTCACCAAGTCAATAAGTAAAATAAACGGCTATCGACGTAATGGAAAAAGTATATCTGAACCTGTAGAAAAAATTTACAACAAGTTACCAACTATTTTTGACACTACTTCCCAAGAAAACTACCACAACACAGGTTCGTTCAACACTGCATTCATGCTTGGTCTATCGGTCGCACCAGTGCCTAGTTATTGTAGGTCGTTTCAATCGATTGCGGACATTCGAAAGATAGATCAAAAGGTGAAACCTTTTTCAAATAGCTAATTTTATCTGTAAAGTGCCTTGTCAATTCAGTCGCTTTCTGGGTGAAATCCTTGACGTCTGGATAGTGGTGAATGAAAATCCTCTCACAATTTCGATTTTCAAGTATTTCTCTTAATAACGTTCTATCAGATAGTCCGCAAGAGTGTCCAATAATGTGAACGATATAAGATTGGTATGGTACATTAATGAATCTAGTGAGTTTTTGAAAAGCGTCAGATAAGGTGTACTGGGGATACTTAATATACTCTAGAAACTCGTTCTGATTGAAATTCTCAAGAGTTGCATATATTTCATCATGCTGGTCTCCATAGCCAAATATTATCGGATTTGCATTATTTCCCAGCCGACCGTGAATGTTTACTACTTGAGATTTTGATGGAATTATTAGTTTGTTGAAGTATAACTCAACTGTATTGGTATAATTGAAAGATAGGTACATGTACTTATCCTGTGGATCTTTTGGTTGAAACATTTTAAGAAACTCTGGCATCAGATTAATCTCTTTGGTTAGAGTTCTAAGATATCTGTCCAACAAATTTTGAACATTCTGAAATTGCTTATTAAGGGTTATTACCCTTTTTACACGTTCTTCTAGTCCAAGGTCACCCTTCGGTATCTGAGCTATTTGTTTTAGTTTTTCAAAATAGAAACTTTCGATATCAACCCAATTTCCTTTTCGATAATTTACTAATAGTTCCATAAAGAAATCGCTTTTTGGTTTAGCGAAACCTGAATCCAATAGTTGAGAGAAATTGGGAGGACAATTATGTATACTAGATGTTCTGCCTCCTAATGGGACTCTCAAACTTGTCTCAAAGAAATCATCCTCAACCGTCTCTTCTTCCTGAAGCTGATCTATCAATTGTTTTCCATACCAATTCATCAAATCATTATAACTAGTTGGTATTCCATGAGCTAAATCAAATCCGTTTCCTATTAAAAAAAGTTGTTTTTCCATGGATGAATGAAACTAACGTCGATATATAAAGCGTAGGCGGTTAAAAGCACTTCATTGTCAACTATTGATAAATAAAATTACTCGTAGAAATTATCATAACAAATTAACCCGCCTATGATTTATATAATGTTAACAGCATACTCTATTCTCGTTGGTAGTTTGTCTTTTTTAGTGCACTTCTAAATTCCGTCTGAAATAACCTCTGCCCACCTTGTCCTGGAAACGAAATTCTGACATCTATTATGTTTTCTAATCCCTGCTCTTTTAAAGTCCAAAAGGCTGAGTCGTAGACTGTTGCTTTTATTAAAATTATTTTTGTGTCGCTGTTAGCAACTTGATTTATTCTTTCGATTAAGCTCGGAAGTTGAGAATCTAAATCGTTGCTTAGAAGTGAAAGCGGTAGTTCTGACAAATCAACCAAGTAAAAACCGTCTGCTTGCAGTTTGAGTAAGATTGAACGTTTAATATCGCCGCTGCGTCCGCTTGCAATGAATTTAGTTTTAAGATCCGGATAAAGTGCTTCTGCAACTCCCAAAAACAAGTAGTCATGCTGATGAACATTCTCATAGTAGAAAAAGCGGCCTAAACTGTCTGGTGGTGCTTCCGCGATGAGTAAGTATTTTACCTTGTCTGGCTTGTATCTCAATCGTGCTTTTTCAAGCTGCTGCTTAAGTTGTGAAATATCAACTATTGCCTTTGTGTTTTGTTTAGGTTGCGCTTTCAAAATCGTTGGCTTAATTGTCGGATAATTAGAAGATGTTGTTGTTCGCTTGCTGGAATGAGGAATTGTCCAACCCGAACCTTTGCCGCCTGATTGAAAAGCATGGGGAAGTCGTCCTTTGCGTAATATGTCCCGAAGTGGTTTGCCGAGTCTGTCTTTACTGTCCTGAAGAAGCCCTGCTTTTTCAAGTAGAGCATTTGCTTCAACCGGGTTAATACTTTCTCGTCCTGACCGTGTCAGGTAGTCGTCAAGATATTTAATTATCGCTGTTATACTCATAAAGAGGCATCCTAAAGAGTTGCTGCTAACATTTGAGCATATACAGGCGATATATGCCTTATGATATATTTATCAAAAATAATGCATTAATTCTGCTTTTGAAACATATATAAAAATACCCAACATGCTGCTCTAGGAGTCGAAGCTTTACCAAACCTTGAAGGTTTAGTAAAGCTAGCTAAGATCTATAGCTTCACTGATGGGTATTTTGGTATTTCTCTTTTGCGTAAAACTCTTTACCCACTCTATTGATGTGGTCAATAAATGAAGGGTTGGTTATTTTGTCATAAATGGAAACATCAAACTTGTAGGGCAGCATCAAATCGTCCAAATCAAATTCGATTTTCAACAGTAAACTCAAATCAATATTACTTCCAATTAACGTGAGGTCAATATCCGAAGCGGGTTTGTAATTACCCATTGCTCTGGAGCCATAAAGCAGGACTTTTTCAATTTGACTGTACTTTGAAAAAACAGCCTTTATGTTGTCTGTATCTTCTTGTGTTAAACCTGAATGCCCCATCTTATAATAAAAGTTGCCCTTGCTCACCACTTCTTTTGGCTTCCATATTCTTTTGAAATTCTAAAAAGGCAGGGTAATAAGCATTAAGTATTTGGGAATAAATCCCCTCGGCAGTCTCTTCATTGTAGGTGTGTGATGTTTTATTTCGACTTCCAATCATTTCCATCCAAACTTTCCCATCAGAAACCAACTGAAGTTGAAAGGCTTCCCTTGTTGCATCCCTGCTACCTCCGACACTGGTATTGCCCTGATAAATAGCGTAATCTCTCATTACATTCCAGGCCAATTCATGAGTGTACTCAAATCGTTGAATTAAACCCTCCTTTATAATTTCTTCCAATACATGATCAAATCACGTTCATCAACTGATTCATCCTCACCGATAAAGTTATGCCTGACGTATTCTACAGCTTGCGTAAGTTTATATAATGCTTTTACAAAATTGGAAAACCTCTGTTCCCATCTGATATCTTGTTCCATCATTAATTGGTCATTTCTTCGACAATAATACCAAAGCCAAATTTACTTATTAATCTTCGGATGTTGTAGTCCAACCAAATCTATATCGTTTAATTTCATTTTTGAAATAGAGAGTACAGATGCCTGTCATCCAGTTCAGAGCATCTAGAAGCCATATAGGTCTGTTCTCCTACTCTTCCCAAAAGTCAGGTTTGATGTTGGTACCGCCATTGGCTACACAATCGACACACCTGAGGGATGTAACTTCAGCTCCACTTACAATTTCAGGATCATCTTCTAAGAACAAGAGTCTAAAAAACAAATTTCCATTTTCGATACTTTGCAGCAGTGTCAATTCATAATCCTCCATTAGATCTTCTTTCAAATAAGTCTGCACCGGACATGAAGGATTAGCAATTAACTCAAATGGAAGGTTGGCAGTCCCTACATATATCCTCTTTTCTGATAAGCCACTGGCTGAAAAATACCCCAATATCGTTTCGCCGGGATTCGAAATATTGGTCACATTGCTTACCACCTTGGCCGGCTGTTTTCCAAACAGTCCTCCTATTTCTTCATTTGCTTCCTTGAGGTATTTCCAAAACAAATATTCCTCTTCCGAAAGGGTGTATTGTTTAACCAGTGTGCTGTATTTTCTGGTGAAGCGTGCTTCTTCTCCGGTAATAAATCCCAGTTTATGACCCGAAAGGAGATTTTTGGATAATCCCAAAGTCGTCCCCAGATTTAAGCTTCTCGTTTCAGCACTTTTCCAGCATGTGGTGTTAAACACTTTGGTGGTAGGTGTTATCGAATCCCGACCAACATAATCATCAGTAATACCCCTTGCCACGCCAATTCTCCAGGTTTCATCCCATTCAAAACGAAAATATTTAGTTCCATCCTCTGCACCATGATTGGCAATAAAAAACTGAACTCCATATACGTCATTGTCCTTACCGGTAGTCCCTCTTTTTTCGGCTTTGTAATAGATACTATCAATGACAGGAGAGGCATAAATCTTTTGCCAGGCAGATTGATATTGTTGACCAAGGTAATTGAAGTTGAGTCTGTATCGCCTGCCTTCCACACCTTGCATACCAATCGTTTGGTAAACACCATCCGATACCTCTGTCAAAGACTCAACCACACCATTTTCTTCTTCTATGGACATATCCACTCCGGAAACAAATTCTGTCTCTTCGTCTATTCCTGCACTTTTTGTAATTTTTACGGTATATGGCCCGGGCTGATCAGTGATGATGCCATCTACAACAAGAAAGCTATCCCCACTCTCATTAAGGTGAGGGGTGAATGGTTCCAGGCAGCCATACAGTGCCAAAAAGACAACCAAAAACAGAAAATTAGATAATTTCATCGGGCTTCAATTCTTTGTCTCAAATGTACATTAAGAATTGCAATGAAAATAGCCTTCCAACACTATAATTGATCAAATGTCTTAAAGATTCGGCAATGATGCTCTATTTCTTTTCCTTCATTGAACAAGTAGTCAATCCGAAGGGAACATATAGTGGGCAAAAGCTTATAAAACTGGTCAATACAAAAATGCCAGCCAAAACCAGTAAAACAACTCCCAATGTACCAGTGATTACATTTGCGAAGTATAATGCTGCAATAACGATAGCAATAATCACTCTGATTATTTTATCTGCGCTTCCCATATTTTTTTTCATCTCAAAATAGTTTTAAAATATTAAAATACATTTTCAACGATTAAGACAATACCATAAATTAATACCAGACAGATGATGCAAACAGCTATTAATTTTATGATTTTGTACTTAAGCATTCCAGAGTAAATTTCGCACATACAATCTTGTAGATTGGTAACTAAAGTCACCAATTCAAATGATTAATTTCAGTATTATGAGCTTTTTTAGCTTTTAGAGAGTTTATACCTTGCAGGTCTTGAAAAATATCGACCAACAGTCAGGCATCATGTTAATTACCCACATCAAACCAATAAGACCTTTCCTTCGTCAAGGTGACAAAGTGGGTTTATTTAGGATAAACGGATAGCATCGAATGCCTCGCCTTTGCTGGCCTTGTGACCTGCAAACATATCATGTCTCAAGTGCTCATGCCTATTAAAAACCTTTTCTTTAGAAGATTCCATCTCTAGCGGTTTGTTGGACACAAGTCCAACAAAGGTTAAGTAGCCATACTGAAAACTAATGTCTAGCTAAGCTCCGTAGGCTCAGCGTTTCAAATATCAATAAAAGTATCGTATAGCACTAACCTCGGAAAATAGCTCGGTTGGCCTATGGAGCTTAGCAACTGTTATGGGCTTTTTCGTTCTGCTTCAGAGTTAATTCATGAAGAAATTCTGGTGCAAAATCTGCTCCACAATCCCAACCGATTGTCCAGCGATCTTTGGTGAAATTCTTGAAATAGTTTACATCCTTCAATGGTTCGAAAACCTCTCCCCAAATTTCATCTTGCAAATCGACAACTCCGGATAGTCCGTCTGAAAAAGTTAACTGTATTTTGTAGTCGTTCAGGTATTTGGCTTGTTCGACCTTTATAAGTAATGTGTCAGTGTTCATCAGTCTAAAGGTTTGATTTTATTAAGTGGTTTTCTTTCTTCTATTCGTTTCCAGTTTTCTAAAAGTTCGTCTCTGTGTTGATCTAACCAGTCATATACTAAATTCAGAGCGCGTCTTGATATACTTCCTATTACTTCTCCCGTTTCAATATTCATAACGGCCTCATAGTCTTGATATTCTATGTGAAAATGAGGTGGATTATGTTCATTAAAGTACATCTTGATAATAATCCCATAAAATCTGGAAATTTCTGGTATATTTTCTATTCAAATTCAACACTCTTTTAAGTTACCAAATTTACAAAACAAAACATTGAATTCTGAATTAAAGGCTGCTTACAGGTCTTCTTATTAGTCACCAGCTTGCAGTTTTTCATCAGGACATTCATCATCAGTCCATCACACTCACCAATAACAGTGATTTTCTGTCCTTTTCTCAATTGAGCAACTTTGTCCTGATCTTCGATATAACACTGTACGCTCCTTATCAGGTCACCAGGTTTCAGGGTAACATATATGTCGTCAAGTATGTCCTTTCCAATACTTTCAATGTAGCCCTCAACATAGAATTTTTTCCCTTTAAAGTTGTTATCTACAGCTACTTCGTTGCTTGTATATGATGAAACCAGATCACCTGCTGAAATCGTTGCGTTTTTCCTTTCTTCAATCATGTTTGCTCGTTCCACCGCTGCTATACTATCACGTTGAGCCTGAGTTAACTCGATGTTCAAGGGTTGCTTGGCACTTGAAACCTCTGAACTACCACTATTTTTATCATCACCAAGGTTTGCAAGCACAATTAAAGAATCCACCCTCTAAGAAGGTGGACTTGAAAAGCCCCTATAAGGGGCCAAAATCCAACTTCTGCTGTTCTTCTACTTTTTCTTGTTTCTCTTGATATTGAACATACTTTCTTATCTTTTCTTCATCAAGACCAA
>NZ_JBDKWG010000135.1:0-33716 GCF_040151475.1 Reichenbachiella sp. MALMAid0571
AAGTGCTGAGGTAGAAAGTGCTGAGGTAGAAAGTGCTGAGGTAGAAAGTGCTGAGGTAGAAAGTGCTGAGGTAGAAAGTGCTGAGGTAGAAAGTGCTGAGGTAGAAAGTGCTGAGGTAGAAAGTGCTGAGGTAGAAGAAGAAAATCAAACTGATTCTACAGAAAAAACCGCCGAAAAACAAGCGCAACTGGAAGCGTTGCAACAAATAGAACAAGCAGGTTTTTCTACCATGACCAAGGAAGAATTGCTTGACAGCATCACAGAGATAGCCAACAAGTACTCCATTACAATTCAGGGAAAAGTGCTGGGAAGCCTCAAAGACGCATTCGATGTGTTTTACAACAAAGAAAAGGAAGAAGCCCTTATCAGGTTTGTAGATACAGGTGGAGAAAAAGAATATTTCGATTTTAAAGGTGATGAAATCACTACCAAATTCAATGAATACTTTAACCTGATTCGAAACAACAGGCACAAGCATTTCAAAGAACTGGAAAAAGAAAGGGAAAACAACCTCAAATTAAAAAATGACTTACTGGAAAAATTAAGAGAAATAGTCGATAGCGAAGAAAGCACTGCCAGTATCAACGCCCTTAAGCAAATTCAAACTGAATGGAAGTCGATCGGTCAGGTGCCTGCTCAGCAAAACAGAACTCTCTGGGCAAACTATCATGCACTCATTGACCGCTTTTACGACCATAGAAGTATCTATTTTGAGTTAAAAGAACTGGACAGAAAAAAAAACTACGAAGCAAAACTGGAAATATGCCAAAAGGCAGAAGAGTTAGACGAACTGGAAAACTTCAAAGATGCCATTCAAAAATTGAATGAATTGCACGATGAGTTTAAGCACATTGGTCCGATACCTAAAGAATTTCAAGATGAAGTTTGGGACAGATTTAAAACCGCTTCAGACCTGATCTATTCCAAAAGAAAAGAATTTGTTTCTCAAATTAAAGACGAACAAAAAGAGAATCTTATCAAAAAACTAGAATTGGTAGAAGCAATTTCCACATTTGTAGAGTTCACTTCAGACAAAATCGGTGATTGGAATGCCAAGACTAAAGAAATGCTTGACATTCAAAAACAATGGGAGAAAATAGGTGCCATGCCCAGAGAAAATGCCAAAGAAATCAACCGTCAGTTTTGGGGTAGTTTCAAATCCTTTTTCCTCAACAAATCAGAGTTTTTCAAAAAACTTGATGCTCAAAGAGAAGATAACTTAAAACTAAAGCAAGAGCTTACCGCTCAGGCTGAAGCTCTAATTGATAGCACAGACTGGCATGCCACTGCTGAAACTCTGAAAGGGCTGCAACAAAAATGGAAAGAAATAGGCCCTGTTCCGGAAAAATTCAGAAATTCTGCTTATAAAGCCTTCAAGAATGCATGCGACAGTTTCTTCAACAATAGAAGAAAACACAATCAAAGCATGGACTCTGAATACATCATCAACCTCAAAAAGAAAGAAGAGATATGTCTTTCGTTAGAACAAATGGCAAACTCTAATGAAGTAAATATGGAAGACGTCTATAGTCTGCAAGACGCTTACAATGAAATCGGTTTTGTGCCACGAAAAAACATCAAGTCAATCCAAAACAGGTATCAGGATGCTTTGAACAAATTGGTGAAAAATGCGGAAAATCTGGATAAAGAATCGAAAAGTGAATTTAAGTCGCTAATAAACATCCACGAATTAAAATCAGGACCAAATTCTGATCAAAAGCTCAACAGAAAAGAGTATAGCCTAAAAAAGAAAATCTCCACACTGGAATCTGATATTTCCACCTGGAAAAACAACATTGAGTTTTTTGCAGCTTCAAAAAATGCAGATGATTTGCTTAAAAATTTTACTACAAAAATTGAGAATGCAGAAAATGAATTACAGACTCTAAAAGAGGAATTGAAACTTATTATGAGTATGTAAAACACCCTGACTTTCACGCTATAAAATTTAGCATAATATTTTTAAACATTAATTTGGAATAGTAAAATTCTAAATTACTTTTGCACTCGCAATTCAGGAAAACGATTGCAAAATAAGGAATGCCTCCTTAGCTCAGCTGGTAGAGCAACTGACTTGTAATCAGTAGGTCATTGGTTCGATCCCGATAGGAGGCTCTTGAAAATCAGGGAGTTACAGAAATGTAACTCCTTTTTTATGCCTTTCGGTGTGTTTTCTGCGTGCTTTGGATCAAGCAATAAATATGGTCAAGCGGAATATCTGTGGGACAATATCCTTAAATTGTCAAATGGGTTGTGAATGATAACTTCACAGTCTTGTTTCGTTTTTATTTTTTTGACCTTGTCCCTGAACCCTACAGACACAGCCTCTTATCGGGCTCCTATTGCACTATTCAATATACAAATGCTCAATTTTCCGGACATTTGATTGCGATATATTTTTTCATTGAAAAAGGTTTTTGATATGCCCGAATGTAAAGTTTGCCATATTGTTGGTAACCACAAAACTTTCCAGCTATGCGGCGGTAAATTCTCAATTCCGGGTAAATGGGCACATTCAATTCACCCATACACCAATCATTGATCAATAGCCGATCGTAATTTCCTTTGTCTGAAATGTAAGCCTGGAGGAATTCAGGAAATTTGACAGATACATTTTTATCTGCAAATACTACCAACTCACTTGTTTTACCTGAATACAGACTGAAGCTCAGATAGTGGTCCCAAAAACCGAAGAAATTAAGGAATGGCAGCAGCCATACGAGTATTGTCAGTACAATCCCAGCCGTTATAGCCTTTGAATCCTGAAAGATTGATATTTTTAGTTTTTTTTCAGACTTATAAAAGAGCAGCCAAACGAAAATGATCATTGCGATATTCCAAGGGTAAACTATCCAATTATGGTCTATCCCGAGTGGACTAAGGTAAATTAAGATGAAAACATGCATGGCAGTAGCTGAAAGAATGCCAACAAAACAAAAACCTGGAAAAAAAAGAGTAATGGCTATCAAAATTTCTAAAATGGGAAGTGCATACCCAAAAGGTTGCATGACACTTAATATATCCGGGTTACTTATACCAAAGAGCACTTCCAGTATTGGGTTGTAAGTAGTTTCGATGAAGCCAGGGTTTAACTTGTGTAACCCTGCCCAAAAATAGCTACCTGTTATGACCAACTTCAGCAAGCAGATAACCACTTCCTCCGAGTTAGTACCGGGTTTGTTTTGAAGTATCATAAAAACCACAAAAAACAAAGTGTACATATACACCCATGGCTGAAGCCTGACCTGATCCAACAGCACCAGCAAGCCTATAGATGTGATAACAAGAAAAAAAACCACACGTCCCGGCCGGAACAAGCTTATGACCAGTGATACAACCAATAGCAAAGCCAAGGGTATTGCCGATGAATCAAGGTATTTATCAGCCTGACCAATCGGTAGCAAGGGAAATTGACGCAATGGCAACCAAAGCTTGTAAGACATCACAATACCTGTCAGGTAAAAAATGGAAGTGGTTTTTATAAGATAGCTTGTTCTTTGATCAACGGTCATGCTTGTTTCTCAAGGGTTCGGTTTTTCTTTGGAATATGAATCGAAACATAGTTTCATCGAGGTAAATAAGCTATGCGTTTGCAACGCATCTCAACTTAAACGAACGCCCCTCTTAACTATCTTATTTTTAAAAGTCCATCACTTGGTTGTCGTAGCAGGTAGAATATTGGCTGTAATGGAAACTGTTTCCGGATTATTTACAGCATTGCTCTCTACAGTGATCACTTTATGCTGATGGCCCATCTTTCCTTTACTATTAAAGGTGATTTTTATTTTATCTGTTTTGCCAGGTGCAATTGGCTCTTTGGGCCAATAGGGTGCGGTACATCCGCAAGTAGTGCGTACTTTGGAAATGACCAGAGATTCTTCACCGGTGTTCTTAAAGGAAAAGGTGTAGGACACCTGGTCTCCTTGTTTAATATCACCAAAATCATGGCTGGTTTCATCAAAAGTGATTTTTGCTTTTTTACCGCTTTCTGATGACCTACTTTGGCCATGAGTGCTCATACAGATAAAGGTGAACAGGAATAGTAAGATTGTTTTTTTCATTTTCATAATTTTTATTCGCAGAGCCCGCCATTAGTTTGGGTTGACCTCTTTGTTAATCACATATGTCGTCCTGTTATCTAACCGTCGAACAACCAGTCAACCTATTCTTCTTAAACTAACCTAAGGTTCGTGGGGAAAGGAAAGACAAATGGGATAACCTGATTACAGCCTGTAGCAGATTGAAAGGTTGCCCCCTTTGTCTAACCTAAATGATGAATAAGCCAAAATCTGAATTCTTGCTTATTTTATTGTTTTTGCAGTTTTTCTTTGAACTTAATCATCCCCTGATCGTCCCTGATCTGTAACAGGTATATGCCTTCGGAATATCCGGAAAGATCTAATACTGGTTGAAATGGCCTGTTTCGGATCCAGGTTCTTCCTGTCATGTCAATTAGGTCCATTTTAAGGTTTCCCACATCCATACCTGTTGGAGGCTGTATCGTCATGAGATCGTTTGTGGGATTGGGATAAACAGAAAATGTACCTTCTTCCGACTCCATCTGCTCCTCAGGAAACACTTCATCCTGTATTTTCGCAGCAGTAGTAGAGACCCGAGCCGCAGCACTTGTGGGACAGTCAAAAACCACTTCAACCTTATCAATCCTTACACTCTCATCACTCTTACTTGCCTCACCTTCAACCCTTACGGTGACAGATTGATTTGACTCCAAACTAATATTGGAAGAATAATATACAGACCCTGATGCTTGTGGTCCCGTTTTGGTGACCGCCGTTACCCAATTTCCACTTCCTATTTTGTACATTATTTTAAATGAGTCCCCACTATCCCAGTTGTTGTTGGTATCATACCAGACGTTGATCCTGAACTGTGAAGCACCAGACCATTCGAAATCCTTCTCAATGTAGGAGCCAGAATTATCCTGTGATATCAACACCTTACCAGAACTAAGACTGGTATGGGAAGTGCTTCCCCTTGTCCAGCCATTCCAGCTATTGAAATCCTCTGTATAAACCTTATCGTCACACTGGGTTGCAAACTGGTATGTTTGAACATTGGATTGGCCTAATGCATCTGTACTTTCCACTTCCAGTTGATAATTGGTTCCCGACGACAGATTGCTCCAAATGATCCTTGTCTTGTAATTGGTTGTATTCCCTTTGGAAATCCATTCTACACCGGAGTTACTGAAATCATGCCAACCGGTAGCATCATCATTGCATGGTTGATACTCATCTGTAAGCATATTCTTAAGACGGTACCTGGTGCTAACACCAGCAGTACCCGGCAGGGGATTATTGTTATAAGAAGGGAAATCAAATACGGTATGATCAAAGCCAACTTCACTGCTATATGACGTAACGTTGGAAATACTGCTGTAAGGTGAAGACAAATCTACTATAAAGATTTCATTATCCTGAAGTAGTGCACCATCGTTGTGCGGTTTCTTCATTTCTATTTGCAAACCGGCACCCTGATCTTTCCATACGGACAAATTGTATATGCCCTGTTCAAGATAGATGTTGTTCCATGCCTGCAGTTCTCCAGTGGTATTTACCAATTGTTGCTGACTATTGATTTCGCCTATTACAAAATTATCCTCATAAACCTGTTTCTCGGTATCTCCTACCAGGGTCATGGCCATCGAAATGCCATTTTGGGGTCTAAAACCATAACATCCCTCGGTATCTATGACCAGATAACCCAACAAATGATCCGAAGCATCCGTATTGGCCGTAAAGCCCGTCTGAACGGGATAAGCCGTCAGGTAATGATCGCTTCGACCTAAATCAATCGATGTTTCATATATATTATTTTCCCCATCTAGCAGATAACCTTCAATTTTTGTCCCAGGATTCTCGGACAAGGAGGGTAAAACTGCGGCATTTCCCCAGGTGGTTCTGGGGTTTAGCAAATTAACTTTTTGCATGTCCCATCGGGCAAAGGGGTGTCCACTTGCTGTTGGTACCCAACGCCGAACAACATCCATGTCGTTGACGATTAGGTAACCCTCCACATTGGTGACGAATTTGTTACAATCCCAGTCTGAGTCATATTCTATCCGGAATCCACTTGAGGGCATAAAACCGTCTGTGTTTTTTTCCATAGTGGCAATGCGGCCATCTGTCCAGGCACGTAAATATCCGCCGGAATGATCACTGATCAGAGCATACTCATCCGCACCTAAATAGACATATTGCCAGGTATTTGATGTACACACCTTTTCCGGTTCATATGAGGGTTCCATATTATCTCCAACCACAGAGGCAAGGTGCCCCGGCCGATTTATGCGGTTCATCACGTAGTGCCCCTCCCAGGATGCCGGATTGCCTGCCTGTGCTATGAGCTTCATATGAAAATCTGTGGCCTGTGCCGGTATGCTTCCATTGACATCAATAGAAGATAAAAAACTTTGAGAAACCGCATCGTAAGTCAGAAAAATTTCCGATTGTTTGTTTTTGAGAAAAAAGCCATCACTGTTATCATCTTCAATCAGTTCCCACAACGTACCGGGATCCCCTTCCAACTCACGATCACCGGTGAAGTAAACAATATCCTGACTGGAAGACCCCAGCACCTTGTGGGTTAATTCGTCCATAATGTAGAAACTGTTGTCATCCACAATGCTGGTCTGAAATGCATCATGTTTTCTCCAGCTACCCATTACCTCTACTTCGGCCAGGGAAAGAAATTGCTGGGCCTGGTTCAACTGGACACGTACGTACCGACCGGTTTGTCCTGGTACCATCTGAATGGCTGTAGGATAACCACCCTGGCCGGAAATGTGGTAATGGCTTATTTCTGGATCAGCTACTAAGCTGTTGATACTTACAATATCATCAAAAGGCGTATCGGACACAAAAACGTAGAAATTGGTCAGTCGCTCGGGTATCTCTATACGGTTGTAAATATTAATCATCGAAAGGTCAGCCTCATGGCCAAGGTCCACCTGCCACCAGGCGTAATCGTCTTTAAGGGTATGAGTCACCGATTGGTTGGCATAGACACCATCAGTAACTCCATCCACAGCCCTATCCGCACTTCCACTACCCCATAAGCTGGATTGGGTAGCTTCCTTTTGATAAGACAGGTTTCTGGATTGGAAATGTTTGTGATATGGTTCGATCAGAAAAGTTGAGCCTTCCCCATCTACCAACGATTCACTGTCACTAACATCGTCGTATTCAAGTTCACTACCATCAACCATGAGTTTGTAGTAGCCTCTTTCCAAAATGGGATTGTAAGTATATGAATGATCATTTGCGTTCCAGAGTGTCCATATTTCATGTTGTAGTTCAGAGTCGGGAGTATCTACTCCAGGAGTGGTGGCCTGACGGGCACTGGCGAACAACATATCCCCCGAAGCAATGCCCTCGGCTCTCAGGAATTGGCCTGTTAATGCATGAATAATCTCATAGTCATTTATGGTCGTGGGATCTGATGGGTCAATGACCCCAATGCGTTCTGGCAGCTTATTCAGGTACCAGCCCATCATCCCAATATTCTTATAGACAGAATCCGCTTTGATTAAAAAGCTCATTGGATTGAGGTTAACAGGCAATGAAATATCTGCGTATATGGTATGTTCTTCGGATGCATTTAGTACTTCGAACCCATACTGCAACGCTCCCATATAGTGTATCCTATAGTTGTATCCTGTATAGTCTTCATTTTGGGGAGTCCCCAGCAAAACATTGTTCCCTGTACTGTGAATCAATTTACGGGCTGCAACATTCTCAATGATTACGGTATCGGGACCACTGTAATAAACCGGAAGATCATCGGTATTCGCTATACTCAGGATTACATCATCCGAGGCTGTAGAGGTTGTATATAATTGCCCGGAAGAAGAGTCACGCGCCAGGTACTCCCCGGTGTAAAGATTGACTAAGCCCATGCCACCGTATTGGGGAAGATTGTCAAAATCCCACAAACAGGTATAACAGGCATAGTTCCAATCCCTCAACTTACCACTATTGTCGATGGTGTCGGCTTCAAGTACCTGTTTGGTTGATTTATTCATAAGAAGATAACCGACTTGATCAGGATCTTTTTCAACCAGCCAGTGTCCTGTAAGAGTAGCCTCGCCCGAATTTGATATATCTGCTTCACTCTTATAGGTCAAAGTTTTATAATATGGTGAGAAATCAATATGCCGTATGATTCCTACATCCTGGATACTTTGAGCAAAGGTATTGTCATCATATACGACCTTTACGTGTATTTTGGATCCCGGTGTAGCAATTACATTACCGACCACATAGGTAATATCGGTTGCTGAATCGGGAACTGAAACCACCTCGGAAAACGTGTCTGTATAATTTTGCCATTGGTAGAGTGTCCTCTCTTCCGAAAACCCATCGGCATTTATGTTAAACACAAATGGTTCATGGGCTGAATTGATATATAGCTGGGTAATATTACTTGAGAATAAGTCGGTAATGATCATTTGGTTAATTTGCTTACGATCACCCTTATGCTCTATCACCATGTTGACATGACCAGATTCCAACTGATCACTGCCTGTAGCCACAGTGCCCAAATCATCGGCATCAAAAAAAGAGATGACGGGCATGCTGCCAACAATCGATTCTTCCGGGTCGGTACCGTCCCTGAAATAGTCAAATTGAACCTGATCGGAAACAAGGCCGGCTGCCAATACGAACCATTCTTCTGACGGGGCTTTGAGACTCCATTCGTCGGAATTGAGTTGCCAATGCTTGTAGGCATAAACTGGTAGCATAAGGTAATAGGACGAACCCGACATAAAAGGAGCCGGCCAATTGTTTTCTTCGGCTCTGGCTTTAATCTCATCCCATGAAAGCAATTCATTATGTATCGAATAATCACCTGTATAATAACCATCCATTCCGCCGAAAAATTTTTGCTTGCCATTATGTGAATTGTCTTCAAGGTCTTGTAATTTAAAAAAATGAAAATAGCTGTTCCGCCTTTTTCCCACCACAGCAAAAGAGAGGTCTCCGGCGTTAAGGTTGTTATTTTGGAGTATTTGGCTTATGTCAAGGTTTTCTATTGTAACCGAAATGGTATCTCCCTGGGCAAAGACCTTGTAAGGCACATTGTCCATTACTATATTGTCCTCCAACAAATATTCTTGTGTTTTGTTGTTGACCACTACCATTTTGAGTTCGGATTCGGTGATGGCCATATGCTTTCTGAAATCATGTGTGTGATACTTTTCAACTTCATTACAGTCAACATAAGGACAATCGTCTATGGCAGTAACTGCACCACCCCATAACTGGGCGTATTTCATTTGTAGCTTTCCAGTGGCTTCATCGACCCAGATTTTCCGCTTTGCCGGAAGATCCACTATGAAATCGCGCCTATGGTCGTGATCCTTGAACCAATTGCCAGTTTTAACATATTTGACAGAGTCTATGGTCAAAAAATCTTCAAAGCTGTTTTCGTCCAAATCACTGTCCATGGCCTGCTGATTCAGGTAAAACATGAACTGATATTGCACCCTGCCAGACTTTGTATTGAGGTCATTGGGTGATAGGTACACCAGACTCGTGTCCACAGGATAAATCCAGGTCTGATACTGTGGGCATGTGGGGCACTTGCTATCCTTCTTATGACCATTGAAAGCTGCAGTGGTTTCATCGGAAACCTCTTCCATGTACTTATTAATGGGGTGAAAGACATGATCCAATACGTAATTAGCAGCATGTAAATTATAGTATTCATACCTGAGAAAGATATTTGATCCCATGTGTTGTTTGAGTGCTTTTTCAGCTTTTGTCAGGACTCCTGTCTCTTCAAAAATAACATCGATCATCCAAAGGGCATTAAATATTTCCATGGCAGGATTGAGTACCGATAGTGCCATGATACCAGCTCTTTCTACCAATGATGCCATACCTATTTCAACTGTTTCCATGACTAACTCATCAATTGCTTCTGCCGTCACAGCAGATTCTATACGATTGCTAATCATATCTTCGGCCTCAACGGTGAAATTCTCGGTTTCAGTGCCTAATATTAGTTTTTCCTTTTCGCACTGCCCCAATGCACTTTTTACATTGAGCAGTACACAGAAGACGATCGATAATTTTATTATATTTTTCATCATAACTTGATTTAATGTAATCCCCTATAGGTTTAATGGTCTGCAAACAGCATAAACTTTATTCTGGTCTATGGTCCACATACCTTCATTGTTTTCGAACTCCCATTCCATATTGTTCTGTTGCTTTTTATTTATTTCATCTTTTAGCTTAACCAGTTGCCTCAAAAGATTTTTTTCATCGTCTGTTAATTTAGAGACGGTCTCATCTATAAAAATCTCGCTATCAATAACATTAACTTTTTTATTTGTCATCCCATTAATGTAATCTCCAAGATCGCTGGCATCATAATCGTTTGGCAAAATCCCTGCCTTTGCGCCTGTGGCATCCAGGTGCTGATATAAGGCTATCTTGTCAATCATTTTTTCCAGGGTTTCGAGATCTTCAAAAACAATCTCCGACAAGACCTTGGCGTCACTTGAAAAAACCGAAGACTCTAACTCTTCCACGCTTTCCTCTACACTCTCTTCAACCTCTTTTAGTACTGACTTTTCTTCTGTGCTTGGTGGTGGAGTTTGTTCTTCATTACCAGCATAACTTTCCAACTGATCATCAAGGGAAACCATTTCCAATAACCCATTTTTTTCTTCAGGATTTACTACTTCAGGACTATTAGGATCTACGTTTGCCGACCCGGTAACAGCTGCTCTTCTAAAAGTTAACCTGGGTATAGATGGCCTGAAGCGTACTACCTTGTTCAAAACCCAATGACTTATCCCCATTATAAGAGTAGCATTAAGTCCTATTAGGAAGTCATCAAGGAAAGCGAAATACGCACCTTGGTTCACTATTGTGAAATGGCGTTCCTGTGTAATATCATCTCCATATATTTTTGTCGCCTTAACTTTAATAGTGTAAGAAGAACTTCCCTCTTGGTCAAAAGGGTTGAATGGACTCTCCCAATATTCTTCCTTCAATGTTAAGTGATTCTTGTCAATATAAAAATAATCGGAAGCCCCAGAAATTTCATAGGTATAGCAATCGTCAGCATTGCAATTGTGATCTTTGTCTTTTGGTGTTAAACGAACAGTATAGCCTTTGTTTTGATTGACCTCACGGTGGTTAATTTCTATGCCAGTAATTGGTGAAACCCCCAAATTCAAAGTCTGTGTGTCCGATGAAACCGTGTTGATTCTCAGGTACTCATCAATCCATGAGGCCTGTATCTTATAGCTAACTGAACTGCCGGGTTGCAAATGTGACAAAGGCTTATTTATTACCACTTTTAATTCATCATCATCACCTGCATAATGGGCATGAAGGTAATCGATTATGTCACTATGGTCACTGTCAATGGTGGTTATTTCAAATTTCATATTTTGAAAACAATCTTTGTAGCCACTGTCTTTTACCCTAGAAAACTCCCTGACCACATGGCCATGAGACGAATGGTTGTATGTAATCTCGTCTGTAGGAGAATCAAACAGATCATCAAAACCCTTACCATTGATATCTGAGTTATAGCATTCCGACTCATCATCGTAGATAGTCCCTGTTCCGATTTGAGTACCTACTTTTAAAGTAAAAGTGTGTTTGTCTTTAGACCAATCATCATCGTCTGCTATATCGAAAGAAATATTAAAACTGGACACACCTGTGGGTATGGTGATTGTTCCATTGGTACCATCGGACCCATCATTATAAAATGTACACTCATCGCTTATTGTAGCTGTTGCAAGGTTTAGAGAGTAGGTACTGATTGCATTTGCATTGCCAGAATTTTGAATACTAACATCTACATCATGTTCTTCGTTGACGACCTGATGTAGCTTAACACCAAATGTTAAAGTGCAACCGTTGCGTTCGTAACAATTATCACTGCTTACTGAAAGAACTGACAGATGAGAGTAATCATTGATAAGCCCATTACCAATTTGGCCACCTACATGTAGTGTAAGCTTGCGCTGGCCCTGGATATCAATTCTGTCATAAGTCGGTACAATAATATTGAATGTTTTGACATTGTCCGGAACATCAATAGAAGAATTATCAGAAGCAACACTGACCCCTTCAGTGAAATTGATATTGGACAGATTATTGTCATAATCAGTACCTCCAAATGCCGTATTATCAGAAAGTTGAATTGAAAAATTTCTCGAAACATTACTTTTTGCTTTAAGTGTTACTTTGAATTCAAGATTTCCACCTTCATTAACAGAGGCCTGATCTACTGATTCTACCCCTGCCAGCTCATCGTCTGTGATGCTGCCCTGGCAATTGGTGCCATCGACTGTCAGGCTATACGTCAAAGGTGTCTGGTTTACATAATCATCATTAACTGTTAGTGCTGACAAAGTAAATTGTGTGACACTTCCCGGTACATCCAGGTAGTGGGTTACATTACTATATTTGACATTATTGTTGAATGTCGCATTATTCAAATCGGTATCAATTCCTGTACCGGCAAGTGAAACCTGGTACTTCTTTGAATTTTTACTTTTTTTGTCGAAGCTGACATCAAAGAGCTGGTATTTACCTTCGGTAGCCGATGGCTCACATGTAACCGAGCTTACCGATTTGGTGCCATCATTGTCCTGGATGGTGGCAATCTCTGTACTGCTTCCCACTTTCAAATAAAAAATCCTGTCCCCACCGGACACATCATTGTTTTCGTAATTGTCGTCTATAGTAGAAACTAACACTTCAAAACTGAGTACTCCTGCCGGTACGACCAGTGTAGAGTTGCTATAGGAAACGTTATTTCCGAACGTGGCATTTTCCAGGCCTTTGACATAGTCCACACCCCCTGTGGCAGTTCCATCCGATAAGGATGCTGCGATTGTAGATTGACTGTTCAGCGCATTGTCAAATGTAACTGTAAATGCAGCAGTATTTCCTTCAACCACAGATGGGTTGCTTATGCTGTTTACAACAAGATCATCAGATGTGCTTAAAAGTGTGGCTGAAGTTGTGGCCAGGCATCCCGCATAATTATTTATGCCCAGAGTCTTCAGGCTGAAGGTGATCTGATCACCATTCATAGCAACGCCATTGACGGTGTATGAGTTAACATCTGCGCCCAGGTTTATCACATTACCATTGTAGGATAGGGTGTATCCGGTCAGGTCATCAATATCCGGGTGTTGCCAACTCAACACAACAGAATTTTCTGATACCTGAGCACTGAATTTTTTTGCGGCCGGTGTAGCCCTAAATACATCTGCGGCTTTGAACTTTGAGTAAGTGTTCCCTCCCATTGTGAATTTTATACTCCAGCTATAAGAGTATTTGATTCCATTTTCTAATCCTGTCATATTGCCCATCAGACCATTGGCTACTATCGATTGTTCTTCTTCAAAATTATCGGAACAATTTTGGCATTCCGCTTCAAATTGAGCAGGCATGGCATAGGAACCAGATGATGAAAGGTAATATGAGACACCATATCTACACTGTCCCTGGTGGTCATAAGTGTAATCCTGGGATGAAATGGTCAGATCTGCAAAAATCTTATCAGCTATATCCTGATCTGACGGTAGCCCGGAAATGTCAAAGTCTACACTGATCGTTTGAGTTGCACCACTTACTGTACCTTCAGCTTCCAGTGTAATGGTGGTACTGGTATTGGCCTCTATATCTAAGGGGCCTATGGTCTTATTGGCATTATCATACGTAACGGTTTGTCCGTTGTAACTCCAGGTGAGATCGGAAGGTACTATGCCAGAATCGGTATAAGTAAACATCACATCATAATGACCAAAGGTAGCGGTAGAAGGAGTAAAAGTATCAAAAGACACGTCTTCTATACCAAGGGCGTCAGCGGCCAAACGTCTGCGATCGCTACTGGTTAAATTCGAACTTTCTTGGCGAATCCAAGTATATGATTGGTCGCTCAACGGGTTTTCCAACACTACATACTCGAACAAGAAGGTATAATCATAATCAGTGGATAGTTTCGATGATTTCCAACCTTCTGAAGTTGCGGACAACAGGTCATTGTTATTTGACTGGAAACCATTGTATAAACTAACGTTGATACTTAGGCCACTTTGATCTTCCTTTTCAATTATTAATTTATATTCACTATTGCTTGTTGGCTTTTCTTTTATTGCCAAATAACCCTTCAACTTACTTGCTACCATTTGTAATGTACCAATAGACACCTCTACTTCACGTTTATATTCCACTCCATTGTTTGTAATAACAGCTGTCATAGAAAAAATATGGCTTGCATCTACGGTCAATTGATCTGGTGAAACGATATTATTACCCGAATATTCCAGGCCTTCGTCTAATTCATAAGAAAGTTCTGAAGAATAGTCGTATGAGCCGACAGGAAGGCTTGGTAACAGGGTAAGATCATATCCTGAGAGATCGGTATTAAAAGTGATGTTTCTATCAAAATCGATCTCATCAATCCAGGCAGTAACCGGGCACGTAGCACGTGCCATTCTTTCTCCAATCTTCTGCAAAGAAGTCCGGGTTGCATAATCGCCTCCACTGACTTCAATACCACCTGAGGAGATAGCCTGAACATAAGCACCAGTTCCCAACGTTTCGTTGGCTGATATAATCCCTTTCAGGTCATATTGCACATTGATATCATCTTCTGCATTTGCCGGGGGGGCGACTAAATAAACTGGGATATCGTTTCCAAGGTCGGCATGAAAGTTACTGATGAGTGTTTCCATGTCGATCCTATATTGAGCTGAGTTCGTACCATTCGTATTGTCTTCAACTTGTCCCACCCATATAATTCCCTTTACGGAAATGTCATAATTTCCGTCAGCCTGATTGTAGCGTGACAGGGTTTTTCCATAGTTGGAACCTGTCGCAGTGGATGTCCAGTCCGATATGGTACTGCCAGGGCCTGCATTGACGATCAGCCCCACGGGCTTGTCGAAGCAACCATCCAATGATGCCAGTTCTTTGGCAAAATAGTAGGCAGGACCAAGTCTTGTTACATCACCAGGTTGGTTGAGGTTCGAATATTTGTTGAGGCCTTCGGTAGTGCCTACATCGGTTATGATCGTTTCGAACACACCCTGGCCATTCAAAATATGTATTCCGGAAATAGACTCACTTTGCTCTTCTGAACTAAAATTAGCCAATCCCGACAGGTTATCTCCACCAACTACTAAGAATACATCCATTGGTGCTAGAGGATCATGGGTTATTGGTTTGCTGACAACACTGCCATCGGGGTAAAGCTTAAATTCATCTCTTACAACTCCATTTGTATTCATCATTTTGAACAGCAAGTGATCTTCTTGCTCTTCTGCAATCATCGCCCCCCATTCGTAATGCTTGTTAAGCAATACTGAGTTGGGACTCAGTTGATCTTGCATCGTGGGTATTTTAAGTAGAGGATGCCCACCAACTCCGTTAACCACATATGTAAGACCACTATCGTCAATTAGTCTCTCGTAAATGTGATAGTCTCCAGCCAGCACGATAGATGGTTTTACAGTCAGATTTTCAAAAAAACGGAAAGGTAGTTGATCCAGCGCACCAGCCAATTTTGGTACCGAAGCGTAAGGAGGGTTATGCATATAAACTACCTTATACTTAGCCGTGGAATTCTTCAATGACGAGTCAAGCCAATTGAATTGATCTGAGTCGTAAGAATAGGATGGCTCTAAATTTCCTGAAATAGTGGCAAGATCATCAGCATAACTAGTAATGACTGATTTTCCGGATTCCTCAACCTCCAATGTAATCAAGCTGGCAATATTCGAATTCAAAGCAAAAAAATGAATATCGCCTCTGACGAAATCATAATATCTGCCACCAGAAATATCATTGTATTGTTCAGTCGGAAAGTAATTCATCCAAGCTTCTACACCATTAGTTTCACTTGTAGGAACATTGTTATAGTTGCTTCGATCATGATAATCGTGGTTACCCAGAATTGGGAAAAACCGATTAAACTCATAGGTAGATCCATTGTCTTCGGAAGATCCATAAATATATTCTCCATAGAAATTGCCCACTATCTTATTAATCGTATGCTCTAAGGCATCAGCAGAAGATAATGCGCTATATGTTGGGCAACCGACACAATCAAAACCATTCAGCATATCATCGAGATAGCTATCATCTCCTAATGTAAGGACAAAGCCTGGATCAGAACCGGAAATCATATCTGCCACCTGTTCTTCAGGCGTTTGGTAATCGCTTGAAGCATCATCAGGTGGCAAGTTCCAACCATAGTCACCAACAATTGCAAAACGAGTTTTTTGATTCAGTATACGTTCTGTTAGCCTAAGACCAATTTCATCAAGTGCCTCACCCTCATCGTACATACCAGATGAGGTACCAAGTCCGCTAGAAGATACCATACAAACTTCTCCGTACACCTCCGTTAGCTCTTGATTCGCAGAAACGATTCCTGCCAACATCCCCTGGTTACTTAATTCCATCCCACTTCGAGCTGGCGGATTTACTATGTAAACCGGAATACCGTTACCCATCGGGGAATCACCAGTAACATTAGAAAGAATGCTATTCATATTTGTTTCGTAATTTGAATGATCATCGACATCCATATTATCAGTTGCATCTCCTACCCAAATAATCCCTCTTAAATTTGAATTTGGGTAATTTGAAAGTACATTAGTGACACGCTCCAATGTCATATCATAATAAGATCCTTGACTAGCAGAAGTCCAGTCTGAGATAGTACCACCAGGTTTGGCATTTACAATCAGTCCAACAGGTTTATCAGAATTAGGTACATACTGTTTCAGGAAGCTATAGGCTGGCCCCTTCAAACTGAGACCTTCATTGGCAATAGAGGAATATCGGCTCAAACCTCCATCCTCACCAACAACTACCCTCTCAAATTCGTCTATATCATTCAAAATATAAGCTTTATCAATCGTCCCCCCTTGTTCATCAGTGTTAAAGTCAGCAAGACCTGATAGGTTGTCATTACCAATCATTAGGTAGATATCCAGATCGATAGATTTGCTCAAATATGTCTCTTCTTTTGTTGCAGCTGGTCTATAGATGAAAAACTCATCGCTCAAAGTAGGTTCTTCCAGCACTGTCTCGCCATCATTGATCGTGTAATATTCAAATTTGAGCATATCTGAAGATGACTGAACCTTAAGGGCACCAAATTTCCTTGTAATTAGCGTACTTCCAGGTATAGCCTGTTCAGGATCAATATCAGATTCAAGGTTTAACCCTGGATACCCTCCCGTAGCGCAGGTAACATATGTCACTCCTTTGTATTCACTTCTCTCATACCAATGAACATCTCCGGAGATGACTACATCTACTCCCCAGATATCAAATGGCCACCTCTGTAGTGCTTCATGAAAGGCATTCATTGTCTCTGTGTCACCAGCAATTCGAGAACCCCTTGGTGGCACATGCGTGTATAGTACCTTAAATGTTGCCTTGGACTCCTGTAGAGCTGTTCTTAACCACTTTAGTTGAAGTGACGTCTGCTCCTCAATACTTTTGTAATAATATTGACCGCCATCAATGTCCATATAATACTCCGGCGGCCAATCTGAAAAGGAATCACCTGTTATTAGTGGCGTTGTATTTATTACAAAAAAATCAATATTTCCCTTTGAAAATTTGTAATAAAGATGTTCCCAGTTGTTTCCGGTTGGATCTGGAAAATAATCTGTCCATATACTTGAGCATGTTCTACTATCATCGATACATTTAATATCATTGTTTCCCAAGGTCGGATAAAATTTGTTTGGTGTAACATAATCCTTCCAGCTACTATTGGTTGCAGAAGCCTGTTCGCCAAAGTATTTACCGACATTATCCTGAATACTTTGAGAGCAACCATAATTTGCCTTGGAGCGATAATCATCATCACCAAGTGAAATGATGTACTCAGGCTGCCATCCTTGAATCATACCAGCTACATATTGCACAGGATTGTTAATGTACACCCCATCATTTTCGGCTAGTTGTTGCCCACCATCACAACCATAGTCCCCTATAATGGCAAAAGTCTGCTCAATAGGTTCCACAGAGAGGTTACCACCTGTATTCAAACAATTCAACGTGGGGTTTTTCACTTGACAGCTATATAACATTTCGGCTTCCAAATCGGTCATATCATAGTCATACACCATGAAATCACTTATTCTTCGTACAGGCTTAAATTCGGTTTGATCGGATGGCAAAGACACATGGTTAGCTGAACTTGCAGCTGGTTTTCCTAAAAACCAGTGTGTGAAAGGAGTTATATCCTGTCTACCCCTTATTATCATACTTCCGGCGAAGCTCGTTCCCATGTACCCTATTTTTCCGTTGCCAGGGTTGTCAGGATCAGGGGGTGTACCTACAAAAACTTTTGTATAGTACTCAGCTTGTACCAGAATGATGTGATACCATCCGGTACCTGCAGAAAAAAGAGCGGGGCCATAGAACCTAGCTTCATATGATTTGCCAATTGATGCATTATCTTTTAGATTAACACCTATTTTGTTTCCTTTACCCCAAACGTTATTATCATCTCCTGTGCCCGAGTTATTCACGTAGTTGATCAAAAACAATTGCTTGTTATCGGTACTCAACCCAAACCCCAGTTTGCTAGCCAAATTAGACCCCCCAGAGCCAGAAAAAATATATCTTCTTTCAGTATCATTTACATCGATATATACCCAACAGGATATCGTGAACTGATCCAACTGGGTGCCTTGTGCCCCACTCCCAAAAAAGCCAACATTAAAGCTTGTTCCAGAATTATCATAGAATGCAAGCCTTGGAGTGGTAGACTCAAAACTAAAAGCGCGATTAGGGTTACCAAAACGATCCTCTGTAGTTTGTGCGATCCCATAGTTAGATGTCAAAACATAATCATTTATGGATCCAGAAGAAATTACATTACCCGAGTATTGCAGAATCTTACTTTCGAATGTATTACTAAAATCATCCACCAAGACTTTTACATGGTCTGTATAAGGGAACTGAGCCACCAGTGACCCGTTTGCCAACATTATCAGACTCAGAACGAATATTTTTATTTTATTTTTCATCTGTTATATTCTTTTAATGTTGACTTCTATTTACGAGAAATCTTACCTTTTGCAATAAGATATTCTACTAGAGATTCTACACCATCAGAGTATAAACCATTCACTCCATTATTTATCATCCAGTCATAATCTGCTCTCCAGAACAGGTTCACACATAGTTCGCTATTGAGGTGTTGGGAGGGGTTACAATCCCTTGGAATACTAATTGTTTGTCTATCAAAAAAACTTGTCATAAATGGTTCTATATAATGCGAGAAAGTCCATTTTGGCTTAATTTTCCATCCATCTATAGCACCTGCATCTTGGACTCCATTTATCACATTACTGAAGAATTCCGTATTAGCCAGTTCCACAAGTCCCGGCTCATATCCATTATTCATATTCAGAATCACACCGGTATAGGTGTAATCATCCAATACAGAATATTTTAAATATTCTTCAAATCGCTGTAACATCCCATCGACACCAAACGAAACCGTTCCATTTGATGAAAAAGGGTCTGTATAGTTTTCCTTAGGCTCATAAAGGTTCGGTATCATTGATATTTGTCTCATGAAATCTTCCCCATATTCTTTCCGATAATGTTCTATTGTAAAATCGTTTACATAAAACATAAAATTCACTTGGCCTTCCATTCCGTTACTGAGAACTAATCTATACAACTCATCCAAATATTTAAGGCCATCCTTAAAGTCTAGGTTCGTTGGCAACCCACCGTTTCCTTTGTTCCTCATCCATGATAAAGCATCATTCGCATTGATTGGATTCACATAGTTCCCATTCACCTTAACTTTGCACCCTAAGTAATCTCTGGCATGTAAATCTTTGATGTCATTCCATGTTAATGCTTTAATTAAATTCGCACTATGATCCCAAACACCACCCTCAAGGTCTTTCCATGCCGCAGACCTATTGTTCAGGTCTTTAATGGAAACGCATTCCGCATCATCAGCAATGTTCGCTACACGAAGTAGGGTTCCGTCATGATTGCATACAAATACTCCATCACTAGAACGTCTTACATCCACCTCAACCACATCAATGTAATCAGAAAATCTCCCACTCAAAGCCTGTTCATAAGTCGCAAAAGTATTGGCTGCCTGCCCAGCATAATCAATCGGAAAATGGGAACCTATTTGATCCCAGATTCCTCGATGTGCGCAGATGGCAAAATCATCAAGATTCCCATAGTTGACATAGCGGTTGTACATTTTTTTACTGGCCATATCATCATTCGGTAGGAAGGTATTGTCCATCTCATGAGCCATGGCAAAAGGTCCCTCGGCACTGGCTGTGTAAACAACCGGAGAATTATAAACCACTTTGAACACATCAAATGTTTTCTCCAATGTCGTATTATCAAGATTGGTATATGTTATTTTAAAAGTCCCCTCCTCCTGAGCAACAACACTTAAACCTGATGGCGAACCAAGTGCTGTAGTCAAATCGGATACAGTCCGCGCAGAAGTAGTAGTGTTTCTGCCATAGGCCATAAAAGTTACATTTTGTTGGGGGTCAAAGTGAATTTTGAATGTACTCGTAAAGTCTGAATAGCTGGTCCAATATGTGGTATTGTTCGGATCATTTGGATCCTGTAAATTGTCGTACGGTGCAGTAAATTTTAAGCCTGAATTGTAAAATAGGCTATTATTGGCAATGTTTGTAACAGAGGCACTATTATCATAACCAAATGTTCGATTCAATATCAAAGGTTTAAATTCGTAGTTGCTGCCCTGAATCCGAAGTTTTGTGTAGCTATTAAATAAAAGACCCGGATTCAGCTCACCTAACCCAGGAAGTTTTAACCCTGTTATTGAGGCGTTATCTGTCTCTAATTTTACTATCAATGACATGGTATGATCCTCCAATAGCGTGTTTCCGTAACAATTCGCAAAATCAGGGTCATCCCAGCACTGATTTGCCTCTAAAACCGGACCTACAACTTCCTTGTAATGAGTATAGTAGTCATCAGAATTGTCACAAGAGTATCCAAAATAATTCCAAAACGTACAATAAGCCGAGTGAAAAAGGGATTCTGTCGTAGCAGTTCCTGAGTAGTCATCGATACTTGATGAGGTAAGTTCCACTTCGTAAATCAGAGTACCGCTTTCGGATTCGGATAAAGTGACTTTTGCATGTCCTCCGGTTCCAACAGTTCCTCTTATCCCATACGTTTCATTTGTATCTGAAATTAACTCAACAAGGTCAATCAATTTTAGATTGATATGGGTTGATGTTTGCGTATTCACAGTGGCTCGTGAAGGTTTTATTCCAATAATGAGAAAAACCAATAAAGTGGCCATACGCTTTACGTTTCTAATGCAGATTTGCAGTTTGCTTGCTAAATTTGAATGTTTCATGATATTAATATTTATTCATTGCTAAAAGTGGACTCAAAACCCCTCAAATCCTGATAAGTCATATAAATCAAAAAAGGTTGATAAAATATGGATGCTGCCCCAAGTTGTTTCTCTTCAATAGTAAAGCAAGTATTTGAACACATTATGTTTTGAATAATACCTAGATATGAATATTGGCAGAACAACTGACCTTACCGGAATTCAAGCTATACCAGTTTCAATAAATAGCTTTGAAGTTCTCATAAACATGTTTTTTTTATAAAAAAATAAAATAACTGTTGTTTTCTCGAACCCCATTAATATTTAGTCATAGTGATTGTTTTGATAAGAAATTATTATTCAGATAAATATGGCCCAAATTCGCTCGTTATACTCAAGCTTCTCTCATCCAATATATACACCATATAATTAGTGCCTCCTGGAGCAACTCTAATCACAATATGTCCATGCGTACTTTTATATTTTCCTCCAAAAAAAGGCCCATATGTGACCAAAGTCTCCTGATGCATGTTTGTAGAAAAGATATCTCTATCTTCCATAGTACCGCTGTTATAGGCAAGCCGCTGATAGACTTCTTGTCCTGGATGATCAGAACACCATGATTGTTGTACCACTACTTTTGGATCCAACTTATTCACAAAAAACTCATTGGTCGCATCCCTATTTCCATGGTGGTTTAATGTCATTACTTCTACTTTTCCAACTGCCTTGGCCATAGGGGTCTCTACATCAAACCAATCCGGCAGGCCAAACCCCTGAAGACCTGTGTTATCTCCTCCTGTGAAATAATCGAATTTCCCATAACTCAATTTAATAGCCAGACTCAATGGGTTCTCATGATAATCGCCATTGTAAAACTGCAACATATCTTCTTTGGAAAAATATTCGAATGTTTCAGTGCCTGTTCCATTCCAAATTGTCGCATTTCCCTTTACACTAGTAATTTTGAATGTTGGATACTTTTCAGGGTTAGTTTTTAAAATTATTTGAGAAGTTTTTCCTACCTGAATTGATTCGGCAACAACAGGGTTTTTATCGATGAATTTTAAATATTCTCGAAATTTCTTTGCTTCTGAATGGTTTCCTATAAAATGTCCTTTTAAATCCAATGGATAATCATATTTTGGATAGTCTCTGTCAATTATTTTTTTAATTGGAATTAATTCGCCTAACTCAACTATACCTGCAAAGTGGTCACTGTGGAAATGAGAAATCAAGGCATAATCTATACTCGTATTAATAGCCCCATTCAGCATATGTCTTATATACCTGGCGATCCATTGGGGAGCAGATAGTGAATCATTGGGGATTATAGAAGTCACCTTTAAAGGAGAGTTTTTTTTCAAGAACTCATTAGAATCCATATTGCCCACATCAAAAATCACAGTCGTTCCGTCCGGAAGTATCATAAAGCAGGCGTCTCCTTTGCCCGTATTAATATGATGGATATCTAAATATCCGGTTTCCCAGCTTTTAAATTCCCTGAGGTTGTTGGTTTTGTTTGGTTTACTTCTTTTGTTTATGTCATAGCCTACATTAAACTTTCCCATCGAATCAGATAAAGGAAGTATCAGCAATATGCTTATGACTATTATAAAATGTTTCATGATTGACTTTTAAATAAGATGGTGGAATGATTGATTTCGCAGCTATAAATCAAAGCAAGTGAAATGGTTCTACAGATTAATTCTCATTGCCTATGGTCAATGCCCCTAACATCAGGTGTTGGTTATAATTTGTATAATGACGTTGTTTTTCCATTCAAATCAATATCAAGCCCGTTCTAGGTACTCTCAAATCCGTTTTTATAATATAGATTCATTGATTGTGAATAATTAACATCATTGAAATATCCAGCTAATATAACCTTGTCATTAACTCTATGATTTAATTCCAGGTATTTGATTAAATCAAAAGAAGCACTCGTCAATGAATCCTTTATACCAGTTGGAACGTGCAAACTGTAAACTGTTACGGTGTCCCCTTCTGAGATAATAATTCCACAAATCGCTCCAGTGGGCTTCCATCCGTCTCCTTGTGTTACTACATCACGTCCCTCAACAATAGGATGTTTACTCAAAATTGACTTAAACCTCCCATAGTGTTTGTGAGTTAGTTGTGGATATTGCAGGATGTGATTTCCATATACAACTTTTTTAGTCCATCCACCATTTGGCACCTCGCTGAAACCTATTATGTCTGGTTTTAAGGGAGCATGTAAATCCGTAATCTTTGAATACTTAGCGGTTCTCGAAAATTCAACATTGTACGCCACAATGGTTAATTCCTGTGCTAATACAAGGTTTTGAAAAATGCTAAAAAACAGTACTCCCAGTAATACTCTTTGTTTCATGGAAATTATAGGAATAAGTCCCGCATTTCTGCGGGACTTGATTATGAACCTAAATAATTAATACCCTGGGTTTTGTTTTAGTGCTGGGTCAGCATCAATTTGGGACTGAGGAACTGGCAACAATAAATTGTCTTCTCCTATTGTAATGTTCATCCCTATTGAAGCGAAATAAGCATTCATGATCGATATAGCCATATTTGCTCGAACCAAATCAAACCACCTTTGCCCTTCGTTTATTAACTCAAACTTTCTTTCACTTGCAATTGCCTCCCTGATTTCGGACTTGCTCACTGCTGTCGTATTTGATAGTCCTGCACGGTTTCTAATACTATTGAGAAGGTCAATTGCACCAGTAGCATCTGTCTCATTTAAGGCTTCTGCTAACATTAATACAACATCTGAATATCGAATTACGATAAAATCACTTCCTCCATCGTTGGAATTACCAGAATTAACTGACCATTTGTTGGTGTAAGGAACTCCGGTACCGGTCTCTTTGAAATAGGCACTTTTCCTAAGATCTGAAGCATTATATGATTCGTAGAAGTCCATGGTAGGAATATTGTGACCCTTTGCGTTCGCAGTAGCTCCTGCCGGACTGAATTGGGAGAATGCATTACTACCTTCCGAGTTACCGTTAAGCTCTTCTTTAAACTCCACAGCAAATAGTACCTCAGAATTATTCTCGTTTGCAATTCCAAATATTGAATTCACATCAGCCACCAGACTATAATTGCCTGAATCTACAACTTTTTGCAACTCCGTTGCTGCATTCCCATATTGACCCAATGTCAAATAAACTTTGCCTAAGAGAGCCTGCGCTGTTCCCTTTCCAGGCCTTCCAGCTCCATTGACGTCTGGTAAGAGTGAAATCGCCGAAGTAAGGTCACTTTCTATCTGGGTATAAACTTCACTTTTAGCTGTGCGCCCCTGACCGAAATAACTTGTAGGATCGATGGTCTCCCTCGTCACCAATGGAACATCGCCGTATAATCTTACGAGGTTAAAATACATAAGTGCCCTTACAAACCGTGTTTCCCCTATCCGATGATTTTTCACATCACTATCGTTGAAGGAAATATCATCTATTCGATTCAATACCAGGTTCGCTCTTTGAATAGTAACATATGAATGTTGCCAAATGTTAGCTACAACCGAATTTCCAGGGAAAGTAGTGAAATTATCAAGTTGTCCAAACCTTCCATCATCATTGGTTGGAACCTCTTCAAAAGTAATATCTGATGATACTTCACCTGCTGCTATGAGATCTAAACCGTAGAGTCCTCCAGCCTGTAGCGAGGCATAGACTCCCATTATAGCACTCTCTATTTCCACTTCTGTGGAAAAGAAGTTGGAAGCATCTTTTTCGGTAATCGGGCTCTGGTCAAGTTCATCAGTACATGAAGTTGATAAGACACCAATTATCAACATTGAATTTATGATCTTTCTATATAATTTCATGATCCTTGATTTTAAAATGTTAAGCTTATTCCAGTCGTTATGATTCTAGGCACAGATGATCCTCTGGCTTTTATAAAGCCCTGAAGAAGTGGATCCGTATCACCAGACTCAGGATTTACACCTCTATAACTTGTAATTGTGAACAGGTTATTGGCTGATAGGTATAACCTCAGTTTTGTCACACCTATTTTTTCGAGTGCTTCTTGAGGTAAATTATAACCAATTTGAAGGCTTCTTAGCCTAATAAAATCGCCAGTTTGAGCCGAATTGGTTGATTGTCTGGTCGTTACCCTAGCTGCAGAAAAGGTGTTATTTGGTTGAGCCAAGAATCCATCAGGGTTGTTTTCGGGATGGTATCTGTTTTGAAAAAAGTACTCCGTTGGAGGAACAAAGCTTTCTCCAGATTCAATCAAAATACCAGTCCAGAAATCATAAACGTTTCTACCTTCTACTCCTGTAAACCCAAAGCTAAAGTCAAAATTCTTATATTTTAAATTAGCTCCGAAAGCATAAATAAAATCCGGATTAAATGTGCCTAAACCAATGCGATCATCTGCATTCACCTGACCATCTCCATTGGTATCACGTACAATATAGTCACCTACCTGAGTGGCTGGTAGGCTAGGAGAACTATCAATTTCAGATTGAGATTTGTAAACTCCTATAACGTCATATCCATAGAGTTCAGCAATTGGTCCACCCACTCGTGTTCTAAACGGAAACCCTGATGAAGATTTTATAATCTGATCCTGGTCAGGGCCTAATGCAAGAACTTCGTTGCTGTTAGTTGATATGTTGGCGTTAAAACCTAAAGTAAAATCTCCAAGCTGAATATCCTGTCCCCTTAATTCTAACTCGATCCCTGAATTCCTTACTTTACCAACATTTTGCAAGGAAGAATTGAATCCAGACTGTTGTGGAACTGGTACATCCAGCAACAAATCCTTAGTGGTTGAAACATAGTACTCACCTGTAAAAAGAAGTTTGTTATCAAAAAAACCTAAATCCAAGCCTAGATTAACTGACGTGTTGGTTTCCCAGGAAAGGTTGTCATTTGGTGACGAACTGGTAGCGAAACCAGGAGCAAGGGAACCACCAATAGTATAGTTGTCTACACCAACCAACGCTTTAGATCCGAAAGCACCAATTTGATTGTTTCCGGTTTGTCCCCAACTGGCTCTAACTTTAGCAAGGCTTAATTTTGAGTTTTCCGGAAAAAAACCTTCATTGCTTATAAGCCATCCAGCTGACACAGACTTGAATACACCCCATTTTGAATTGTCTCCAAAACGGGAAGAACCATCCGTCCTTAAAGAGGCTGATAGCAAATATTTGCTATCAAAATCATACTGAATACGGCCGAAATATGATACTTGAGCCCATTTTTGTCGGTCTGAAACAACTGAAAAACTACTTCCTGCTGCTATATTGTCCAAATTGTCATCCACAATACCGGTTGCGCTTATCACCGTATGCGTCAAATTTTCTTGTTGGTAGCTAAAACCTCCTAAAAAGTCTAAAGAATGCTTATTTACCTCCTTATAATAACTTAAGGTATTCTCAGTCAGTAGATTTTCATATCGAGCACTTGTTTCGGAACTGTTGGCTTGGTTGTTTACTGCATCGGTTCTGTAGGTACCAATGTAGGAAGGCTGATAGTAGTCTATAAAAGTACTCCTGAAATCACCTCCTAATGAAGTCTTGGCAACCAGTCCATCGATGATTTCATACTCCAAATAAGCACTTCCGAATGACCTAAATCTATTCTGTACGTTTTTTGACCCTAGAGTCATAGCAACAGTATTTTCTCCCAATGCACCATCACCTTCTGTAACGGCTCTAATTTGCTCGCTTATAGCAAAGGAACCATCATTATTGTAGGGCTTGAAGAACGGGTACATGAGATAAACCCCTGAGCCAGGGTCGGCCGGAAATTCCCCCCATCCAACATTCGCATCTATGACACCTGTTTGATCATAAGACGTGTTTAGGTTCATTCCCAACTTCAGGTTCTTAAGAATGTCAGTATCAATTCTAATATTCGAAGTATACTTTTCGGTACCGCTCCCAATAAGAATTCCATTTTGATCCAAATAACCTATCGATGTAGTCAACCTTGTTTTATCAGTGGAATTGGAAATAGAAACGTTATAATTTTGAATGCCAGCATTATTATATATTTCATCCCACCAGTTTGTGTCGGTAAGCCCTGGTGTTCCATTTAAGTATGGCTCAATGAAGTCCAGGTTAAGCTGTCTTCTGCTTGCGCCATTGGCCAAACGAGTTGCATTATCATCACTTGCGTTTCGATTTGCAGGATCTACTATCACATAGGCATAATCCCTAGCTTCTTTCTGGTATTGGGCATAGTCGTAGGCACCAATCGTTCTCAGCCCATCTGAACGTGACTGTACTCCTGCAAACACATTGACATTTACTTGCAACCCTTCTCCTTTGGCTTTCTTGGTGGTGATGAGCAAAACGCCATTTGCAGCTCTGGAACCATAGATTGCTGCTGAGGCAGCATCTTTGAGGACATCAATACTTTCAATGTCATTCGGGTTAAGAGAGCTTAAGGTACTTCCTTCTGACAATGGGAATCCGTCAACAACGATCAAGGGATTGCTTCCAGCCGTCAATGTTCCAGTTCCTCTGATGATTATATTCGAATCTTCACCTGGGTTGGCTCCATTTTGGTTTACTTGGATACCAGAAATTGCCCCTGTCAAGGCGTTTTCAAAATTTCCTGTAGCATACTTCTCAAATTGTTCGGTCTTCACCTCTGAAATGGCTCCAGTTATCTTGGCCTTTGATTGGGAACCATATCCGATCACCACAATATCCTCTAGTTGTTGGGCATCCATTTCCATTTGAATATCAACCGCTGATCTACCATTAATAGTTACCTCCTGGGTTTTATAACCCACAAATGACACAACCAAGATTGCTTCTTCAGAAACATTCAATTTATATCTACCTTCCAAATCCGTAGTGGTGCCATTGGTAGTACCTTTTTCTATTACAGATGCACCAGGAAGGCCCTGTCCATTTTCATCGGTGATTTTGCCGGAGATTTCTACATCTGACAGATACTCAATAACCGAATTGCCTGATTCGGAATTCCTTTTCCTGCTGAATACAACAACGTTGTTGTTGATCCTCTTAAACCCAATGTTTCGTTCTCTGGAGATTTTGAGAAGAACTTGTTCAAGGTTGGTTTCACTTTGATCGAAAAAAAGCTTTGTGTCCAGCTTATCTTCCAACTTGTTTTCGTCAATAGAGAAAACCAAATCCGTTCTTTCCTCAATCAGTGAAAATACCTGTGAAACTGTTTTGTATTCACTGACAGAAAATGCCATTTGTTTTAGTGGCATGTAATTCTGTCCCTTTGTGCCGCCTGCAGCAAGAATATTTGCAAAAGCGGACTGGATGATTACGATATATACGAAATATTTAGATATCATATATATATGAGATAGCCATTGTGACTTCATAAAGTTACTAGTTTTAATGTTAAAAAATGATTGTTTGATGCATCACACCTGCCTGGCAGGCATAATTTTGCACAAGACACTCTGTTCCCATGTCACTTTAGTGTTCAAGAAATGATCTGATTTTAAAATGTCAGGATCACCTTTTTGTCTGTAATTTCAAATTTGAAATGTTCAGTTTTACTTATGACTTCCAATACCTGCTTCAAACTCTGTTTTTTGAAGCGGGATGAATAGGACCATTTTCCAATACGTTTTGGATTTACAACTTCAAATTCAACCCCATACCACCTGCTCAGTACTTTGATCACTTCATCAAATGTCGCTTTCTTAAACACAATCTCATTTTCAGTCCAGGCGATCACCTCGTCTATGAGAAATGTATCCTTTGAAAGCGTATTTGTAGATAATTCAGAAATGACCATTTCGCCCTGACTCAGAAAAGTTGTTTGAGTAGATTGATCACTATTCTGGGTCACCTTGACACTACCCTCAGTCAGGTAAACTTTGACTTCCCGTTGATCAAATCCATCAATGTCAAATGCTGTTCCTAAAGCTTGTACCGTCAACCTGTCCAGAACAACCATAAATGGCTTTGTGGTGTCTTTTTCCACTTCGAAGAATGCTTCTCCTTGCAGATTGACTCCCCGTACGGAATCGGCAAAACCTTCAACGTAAGATATGGAACTCAGTGCGTTGAGCCATACTCCTGTTCCGTCTGGTAGCTTGATTTTGGTTTTTATACCGGACGGATTGGATTTCGTTATGATCTCATACGCCACTTTGTTGGCAGTATTACTTTCACTGAGGTACTGATATAGTATGAAAGAAAACGCAATGAACAGAACCGCAGCAATTCTTAAAAATGAGTTGGTATAAATCCAATACCTTTTCGAATGAGGGCTTTCCTTTTGCTCTCTATTCAAGATAGTGTTAAGGATAGCTTGCTCTTTCAAATCACTCACCTTAGGGTTTTGGAATTTGAAACCGTTTATTACTTCTTTGGCCTGAAAAAATAATTCACGGCTGTCTTCATTGTTGCTCAACCAATCCATCCAGTAGTCAGTATTTTCAGCAGTTGGGTTCTTTGCCCAGCTTTTGAAGTTCTGATCTGTAATGAAATCGTTAATATGGTTGTAGTTCTTTGGCATTCTGATTCATGAAAATATCTAAGTGGTACTGTTGCTTTTAAAATTAATCAAAAGCCAGGTCTTTATAATTCGGTGTGACAATTACCCCACACTTCAAATAATACCCGAAAGCAATAATTTGGGCAATCGTTGCATCTAATAGTGACCAGATACACGTTCCTGGTGTGAGCTACAATGTACAAGGTCTGTTCTTGAGCAGGACTCAATTGCCACTGTTTTCTTCGATTTGTTTGGTAATAGTTTCTTCATAATAATTCTGTTTTATTATGATAGGCAGTGACATCACCAAACGACATCAGATTTATCTAAAATTTATGATATTTTTATTTATTCAAATAAATAAAAGTGATGTTTTAATAATTTATGTAAAAAAAATATGAAATTTACAACAAAAGAATTGGATTTAGACTGGTTTCGGAACTGTTGTGGACAGTATTTCCATAAGTGTCACCAAAGTAAGTGACGGAACACTTTCTCTTAACAAGTCCAGTGTTTTGTACATCAGGTTTCTGACGGACTTGGTGTTTTCGTATCCAAGAATGGATCCTATCTCCCCATAGCTGAAGTCTTTGTAGAAATACAAATACAACACCTCCCGCTGTTGCTCTGAGAGCTTTGTAATTTCGCTTTTTAATTTGGCCGTAATTTCTTCCTTCGTCTGCTTTTCAATGATGGAATCTTCAATTGAAAAGTCCAGTTCGAATGTGGTGGCTGGAAGTTCGTTGAATACTTTCTTCTCGCGATCCCTCTGACGGATTATCTTTCTCCTGTAAGCCTGGTATAAGTAAGGTTGTATAGAATCAGTATCTGACAAATGTTCTTTCCTATCCCTCAAATCCATAAACAGGTCCTGGATGGCGTCTTCAATGAGATTATCGTTTCGAGTGAACTGAAACCCATAATTGTGGAGGGTCTTAAAGTACTTCTTGTAGATATATACGAATGCTGATTCATCTCCTTGCTTGAAGAGTTTCCAAATCCGGAAATCATCCATTTCGCCAAACTTGGACAAGTCCGGTTTTCCTTCCCAAGCTGTTTTATTCTCTGACTTGTTATCTCCTGTTACCTGCACGGCATCAAATTTCAATCATTAATTTAAAAGATATTTGCAAACTAAAAAATGTAAATGTAGTGCAAAGGTTGGAGAATAGGGAGAAGCAATTGGTTTGTAAGTTTGAAAAATAGACTTTTTAGTTTTCACCAACACATCTGTCCAAAATGGATTAAAAAATAAATGCCAATGAATAGCCCCTATTGCTAGTGTAACGATTTGTTAGTTAACAAATTAAAAAATATGCGATTTAGGTCTTCAGTATGGGCTTTTGTGTTAAAAATTAGTTTGCTGATTTACAAATCATCACACTAGGGATCCAATAGTTTGGTATCTAACATCCTAAACACCATTGACACTATGAATAACCTTATTTGCACAAATTCTTCAAATCTTAAACCATCTAGCCAAACTCTCAACAAGCTGGTTGGCAGCCACAGGGACAACTAACATGAAAAAGGCATCAATAGCAGATTCACTTAGTGACCATATTGTTCTGCCAGTTTTCCAAACTTAATTCATTGTGCGATGTGTGCAATGGACTCAAGTTACCCCTCCAGGCTATCTGAACCACCCCTATATAAAGCGGCCATCTTGTAAATCTTCTCTTTCTTATCAAAACCATAGATCACTTTTCCCCAATCAATACCTTTATCTTTATACAAATTGATCAAATGATCAGGGCTTGGGTTTTGGTATGTTTTAGTTCTAAAAAAGCAGTGCCACAAGGGTGGCTATATCGATCTCAATGGGTATTTAGGGTTTCAGACACCACTGGTAAGCATTTAGCGGTAGCATAGCGCAACTCATTCCAGTATAATTCCTTGCTTTGCTGAACTGAACTACACCAATAATTTTCCAACTCATACCACAGTACAAGTAACAAAGTATAGCTCTTCTGGATCGCAAGATTTATATACGTTCTTTGACACTATACAAAATAAATATTATGCAGCAGGAAACAAACTGTCAAAATATTTTCTTTGACTAATAGACATTATCACGGTTGATTTATTATGGAGAATTTTGCTCTTAAAAAAACCGCCAATTCATTGCTAATTTTGGAGAAAAAAATCTTGTAATCTCTCTATGCACAATCAACCGTGATAATGTCTAATTTATAAAGTCATCTATTACGCCGAAATGACTAAACACATTGATTCTTGGATGTCATCAGAACCCAAATCTCAATTACCCTTCTCGGTAGAACCATGCTGATGCCACATGCAAAAAGCGTGTAAAATACACTTGATTCAACTATTTTGGTTATTCTAGCACTACGTTCTTATTCTAAGAGATCTTGTATAGGTAATTCTCCTATTTATTACAGTATAAGTATTAGCCTGATTCCTAACAAATATGTTATGTCTACTTTTGAAGTATTATTTCATTTAGCGATAAGCTTTTAAAATCAATTTATGATGAAGCCACAGTTACTATATATTATTTTCTTATTTTTTGTATTTACATTTCAATATTCAAAAGCACAAAATACTAAAAGTGAGTACTTGGTACGTTCATCCATAGGAATTACGGGATCTTCAGTCATCAGCTCAAAAGGCAGTAAAACCTATACCATCCAGCAAAGTGTAGGTCAGGCAAGTATAACAGGTACTTTTAGTACAACTCAATATACCATACGTCAAGGATTTATACAACCAGATGTACTTTCTAAGATTTTAGATAAGGATATTTCATTAGAATTAGAAAGTAATTTTTATCCAAACCCCTTTGTAGAAAGTGCCACTTTAGCATTTAATGAAACCATAACTGGAAAAGTAGAAGTATCTGTTTTTGATACATTCGGCAGATTGGTTTTTTATAAAGATTATGAGGCAGAAAAGAACTTAAAAATTAGGTTTCAAAATCTACCAGAAGCTAATTACATTCTAAAAGTAATCGCTAATGAAAAGCAATTTGTAAAGCATATTAGAAAAAAATAAGTTTCATCTTAATTTTATTAACCAATCAAAAATCTACTTACTATATGAAAAAAGCAATCTTAATGGTGTTTTTCATGGCAACAACGGCCATTGCAACTGCGCAAAATTTATATGTAGAAAGCGGGAAATCAACTACTTCTTTTGACTATAAAAACTCACAAGGTACAAGTTTAGAAAACTTGCAAGCTACCAACCAAAGTTTTATGGCAATTGGTTGTCAAAACCAACTTTTTATAGCTAAACTACAAGCATACGCAGGACTTCATTATGCCAGCTATGGTGCTATAGGAAGTGATCCTGCCATAGGAAGCTTTATGGAATGGGAGGTGAACTATGCAGGAATTGATGTTGGATTTGATTACGATGTAGTAGATATTAAAAAAGCGAGTGTTTATTTAAAAGGAGGTCTATCAGCAGCCCATTTTATTCAGGGCACTCAAAATTTAAATAATAGTGTCAGTGATTTAAAAAATAATGATGACTTTGATACTAATTTAATAACCTTGCAAATAGGAGTGGGAGTTGCCTACCCGATATCAAATCACCTTTCATTATACACCCAGTACTTGTATGGAAAAAGTTTCGATATGATCAAAGGAGATGAAAGCCTAAAGATAAAAAGCACCAGCATCAGTTTTGGATTGTTGATTGACATTTCAAAAGAAGGAATTAAAGAGACTAAAAAGAGAAAATAATTAGCCCTACTTTGTCACATTATCCATAGCCTGTAACCAAATTTCTTTCGATCTGCCTTTGGTATTGATTTAACCAGTTCAAACAGTTTTCAATGGTAGCATCTTGAGATTCCCACCTGCTTACAATAGTAGAAGCGACCAGTTT
>NZ_JBDKWG010000136.1:0-32854 GCF_040151475.1 Reichenbachiella sp. MALMAid0571
TCAAAGACCTACTTAAATCTACAGGTCAACCAAATCCACAGACCGAAAAACCCATAAGACTATCTGCCAAATACCAACTACGGTTCGTTCAACACTACATTCATGCTTGGCCTATCGGCCGCACGAATGCTTAGTTATTAGGGTCTTTTTCAATTTGAGCTCTTCTTGTTTTTTGATTTTGTTTCAACCCCATGCTTATATAATTTGATGACATTTTGTGTAAATGAATTCCACATTTCACCGTTCGCAATTATTACGGTTAGTGGTTTTTCTCCTTTGTTTGCAAGAGATCCGAACTGTTGGGTTATTAAAGTCTCGTTAACCCCAAACATTGTTAAGTATTCGTTTAAACCTAGTAAGTAGGTTCCATCATCAATTATTCGATCAATTAAGTAGTTGTATGTTTGGTCTCTTCCTTTTTTAGACCTTATTATGACCAGTGGCTTGTTATTAAGAGTTAGATCATCATTATCTATTAGCAGATCGCTTATACTTTGAGTTTTGTGTCTAAATAACTCTTTCCTGATCAGTTCTTCTTCTGCTAATTTGAAATCAACAAATGGAAGAGTTGAAGTAATGCTACATCGCCAATAAATGGAAGTAAAAAACAATCTGGCAACTAGCCGATTTACATTGTTGCAAATTGCATATTCTAGGCCGCCAGGGTTGGTTCTATAAGTAAAGTCATCATTATACTTTTGATGTAAAATCCTTTTATGAAGATTTTCGGCTATGTATGTTTCCAAAACATGTAGGTAGCTTTCACAAGATGGACATAAGATAAAATCTTCCTTGGCTGTATCTTGGTCTGGTTTAGGCCTTTCTGGGTTTTCCGTATCCAGGATAAAACCTTTTCTTGAACCTTTTGCGCCTAGTATGCCCTTAGAAATGAACTTTGAAACTATGTGAGAGTTTCTTTGAGTTGCATTTTCATTCAAGCAAAGTAAGCATATGTCTTGAGCAGTTCTCATTCGCAACGGGGAATTGACCCTAACATTTGAGCATGTCGCACAGTGCAACATACTTGCACTATGTTTTTTCATTCTGACTATTCCATAGTCAGTAGAATATTTATTATCTCATAAAAATAACAACTATTTACAATAGTTGTTATCGGAACATAAAAAAAGGTGTGCCCTGTAGCAGGACACACCTTTTAAGGTATCGTATTTTATTTGCGGTTAGTCTTGCAGCGCTGCTACTCCCGGCAATACCTTGCCTTCCATATACTCCAGCAAGGCTCCTCCACCTGTGGATACGTAAGATACCTGGTCTCCATAGCCCAGATTGTTGATGGCCGAAGCTGAATCACCACCGCCAATCAAGGAGAATCCGCCATTGTTGGTGGCTGCTACTACCGCCTCAGCGATAGCTACTGTGCCTTTTTCGAAGGTTTCAAACTCAAATACGCCCATAGGCCCATTCCAAAGAATGGTTTTTGAGTTGGCTACTACTTCACTAAAGATCTTTTTGGTTTCTGGTCCAATGTCCAGCCCTTCCCATCCGTCAGGAATCTCGCCCCTGTTCACTACCTGAGTGTTGGCGTCATTGCTAAAGTCATCTGCTATCAGGTTGTCAACAGGCAAGTAAAGCTTGACTCCTTTTTCTGCAGCTTTTTTCTCCAGCTCCAGTGTCAATTCCATTTTGTCATCTTCACATAGCGATTTGCCGATTGACCCACCTTTGGCTTTTGAGAATGTATAAGACATTCCTCCTCCTATGATGAGGTTATCTACCTTGTCCAGCAGTTTTTCGATAATCATAATTTTGTCGGACACTTTAGCTCCTCCCATGATGGCAGTGAAAGGCCTCACCGGGTTGTTCAATACTTTTTCTGCATTGTCCAACTCAGCCTGCATCACATAGCCACAAATTTTATCATCAAAGTACTTGGCCACTATAGTAGTAGAGGCGTGGGCTCTATGTGCGGTACCAAATGCATCGTTCACATAGACATCTCCTAGCTTAGAAAGCTTTTCAGAAAACGCTTCGTCTCCCTTGGTCTCTTCGGTATAAAACCTTAGGTTTTCCAAAAGCAATACCTCTCCCGGCTTTAAACCTGCCGCCAGCTCAGTGGCGTCTGCTCCGACACAGTCTGTAGCAAATTTCACTTTCACTCCAAATCGTTCAGAAAGTGCGTCCACCAAATGACGAAGAGAAAATTTATCCTCCGGGCCGGTTTTGGGTCTGCCCAAGTGGCTCATCAATATAGCCGATCCACCGTCTGCCAATATTTTCTTTATAGTAGGAGTAGCTGCTTTTATTCTGGTAAAATCAGTTATTTCAAATTTTTCGTTCAAGGGTACATTAAAATCGACCCTAATCAATGCCTTTTTTCCGGCAAAATTGTAATCATCAAGTTTTCTCATTTCTCTTTATCAATTTAATTGGTTTGCAACAGGATTTATACCTGCTGCTAATTTATGGTATTATTGATTGTTGATTCTATATTTTCTTTGGAAAGAGCCCCTTGCCTGAGTATGACGGGCAATCCATTGCTAAAACCTACGATGGTGGATTCAAAACCTACTGCACACTTACCTCCATCCAGTATATATTCAATCTGATCACCGATCTGCTCATTTACTTCCTCTGCTGTCATAGGACTTTTTTGCCCATGTATGTTGGCACTGGGTACAGCCAGCGGAAAATCCAATCTGGAAAGCAATTGCAAGGTCATGGCGTGGTTAGGAATACGGATGCCAACGGTATCTCCTCCACTGGTCATGAGATCCGGGATCAATGCTGATTTCTCCATCACAAGGGTAAGTGCTCCCGGCCAGTACTTTCCGGCAAGCAATAATGCCTCCTTCGAAAATTGCTTTACAAAACCTTTGGCTTTTCCCAATGAACTGGTTTGAGCGATCAAAGGCACAGTAGCAGGCCTTCTTTTTACTTCGAAAATCTTCATAATGGCACGCTCATCAAAGGCATTTCCAGCCAACCCATAAACGGTTTCCGTAGGAATGCCCACGAGCTTTCCCTCTCTCAATAATGCCGCAGCATGGTCTATATCTGTTCCTATTTTTGCCATAGTAATATGGAACTGCGAAGGTAATAAATGGGCATACATATCAATTCACCTCATACCATTTTTTTATTGCTGATCCCGTCAGGGCAAATGAATTTAAAAATTCTTACACTCCCCAGGCTCCTTACTGTCAGGCAAGTTGTGATAGGGTCTGTTAGAATTGAGTGTGATTTCAAGGGATAGCGTAACTGATATGGCAAGGAGTTTTTTTCTAAATGACTTTGCCTCGTTGATCCTGTATAAATCACTCGATACCTCAATTATTTGAAGTAAATTACGGTATCATTCAAAAAATCATTTTTCTCCTAAATAATATATGAATCCACTGTTTCAGCAAATAATAATAGAAAACGTAAAAAAAGGTCTGCAAAAAAAAACATCAGGTACCGTTAGTAATTACGCCTTGGCAAAGCAAACCCGCAAATTGAAGGTAACAGCGGTGTATTTACTCAAAGACATCCTGTTCATCTCATTGGGTATTTTGTCAGCAGGTTTTGGTCTCAATAGTTTTCTATTGCCTAATGACTTTATAGACGGTGGGGTTACTGGCATCTCACTTTTGGCCAGGGCATTGACTGGTCAGCCTTTGTCTGTACTCATCGTAGTATTCAATATCCCATTTATTATTCTCGGATATTTTCAAATCGGCAAATCTTTTGTCGTCAAAAGCATCATTGCCATTATCGGCCTGGCTCTGGCCTTAGAAGTGATTGATTATCCTATTATTACGTCTGACAAACTACTGGTGGCTGTATTTGGTGGTTTTTTCCTTGGTGCCGGAATCGGCTTGTCGGTGAGAGGTGGAGCCGTACTGGATGGTACCGAAGTATTGGCTATTTATCTGGGTAGAAAAACAGGCCTCACGATTGGTGACCTGATCCTGGTATTCAATATTATTATCTTTTCCAGTGCCGCCTACCTGCTTTCCATTGAAATAGCGTTGTATTCTACACTGACCTACCTCGCAGCATCCAAAACAGTAGATTTTGTAATAGAAGGTGTAGAAGAATACATTGGTGTCACGATCATTTCAGCACACAGCGAAGAAATCAGGCTTATGATTACTCAAAACATGGGCAGAGGAGTCACCATCTACGATGGCAAGAGAGGATTTGGCAGACGTGGTGAAGCTTTGAATGCCATCGACATCATTTACACCGTAATCACCCGACTGGAACTGGCCAGGCTTCAAAGTGAAATTCAAAAAATAGATTCAAATGCCTTTATAGTAATGAATAGTGTAAAAGACCTGAAAGGGGGGATGATCAAAAAAAGGCAATTCAAGGAAAAGTAGCAGTTAATGTCTGGTTAAGCGAACATTAATTGTTATTTCATTTGACCAGAAACTTTTAATCTAATGCTGGTTTTTATTAAAAAACCAATATTTTACCGCTTTCTTTTTTTTGAAGAAAAGCATTGACCCCAATTGTATTGAAAATACCGAAAATTAACCAATGTACTAACCTACAATACCTGTAAACAAATTTTATAATCAATCAACCATTACCATGACTAAGAAAATTTCTGATTTTATTGAAGTGAAAAACCCCAGAGTATCAGGCCGATATTCTAAACAAAAAGTGGCCATTGGCCATTTCGTTGAAGATTACATTGCGGAAAAAATTGACATTAATATTGGCATGTTTGAATTATTGAGCCATCGTAGCGAAATATTTACGTATGATTACACCAACCACCACTATTACTTCTTCCTTTCGAGGATGATCCCTGAAGTAGTCATTCACTCAAAAAAACAGGACGAGCGTATCATCAGAAGCCACTATGACAATAAGAACGACCTGTTCAATTGGTTTTTAGGGCCAAAAATGATCTATACCAGTTGCTATTTCAAAGATGAAAGTGAGACTCTGGAAGAAGCTCAGGAAAACAAAATGGATTTGATCGCTCAAAAAATGCAACTTAAGCCGGGTGAACGCCTGTTGGACATTGGTTGTGGATGGGGTACGCTGGTAGCTCACCAAGCCAAGCATTATGGAGTAGATGCTACCGGAGTAACTATCGCTCAGGCAGGTGCAGATTGGGCAAACCAACAAATCAAAGATTTTGGTGTTGAAGACAGAGCCAGAATATTGGTAAAAGATTACAGAGACATTCCAAGAGATAGAAAATTTGATAAAATAAGCTGCCTTGAAATGGCAGAACATGTTGGCATCAAATATTTTAAAACATTTATGCAACAATGCTACGACATGCTGGAAGACGATGGAATATTCTATCTACAGATCGCAGGGCTGAGAGAAAGAAATCATTTATTCAGTGTACCTGACAGAGAAGACCTGGTTTGGGGATTATTCATGAATGAATACATATTCTCAGGAGCTGATGCCAGTATGCCGTTGAACTGGGATTTGAGACGCATAGAAAAAGTAGGGTTTGAAGTGCATTCGGTAGAAAACATAGGAAACCACTACCACATCACCATCAAAAGATGGCATGAAAACTGGCTTGGAAATAAAGACAAAGTGTTGGAAAAATATGGTGAAAGAATATTCCGTATCTATGAAATCTTCCTTGCATGGTCAGTACTGATTACAAAAATTGGTGGATCTTCTGCTTACCAGATCGTATGCCATAAAAACAGAGATGACTTTGACAGGTTGAAGTTTATCGGTGATATTAACCTTGGCGAATCTGATGGTTTTAAGAAATCGAGAGAAATGGAAGTTGCAAGATCATAAGCAACTATTGATCCTGAATCAGGATAAACTTATAACAAAAAAGACCTGCCGAAAAGCAGGTCTTTTTTGTATTCAGGTTAATTATAAATTTGAATAGCTGAATAGCAATATTTAAAAAAAGCAAAAAAAAGTCCTGATCTACCCAAGATCAGGACTTAAAACTATTCAACTATACAAATCACTATTTTACTTCTATCGTTCTTTTCATTAGGTAGATGTCGTTCGATACTTCGAAAGAATACTTACCTGCCGGGAAATTAGACAGATCATATTTTTTAGCTACAGATGTTTTATCTTTTACCTCTTCGTCGTAAACCCTTACGCCGGTTTGGTCATATATATTTATCTTAACTGTTTCTTCTTGCAGTTTATCAAAACTCATTCTTACCATTTTGTTTTCAAGAGGTGTTACCTTTACATTGAGGTATGCACTATTCACAGAGTTTTTTTCTCCTTCTGCAAATGACAGGCTGGAAATCAAAAGCAATCCTGCGATCAATCCCTTTTTAAATGTTGTTGTCTTCATGGTAGTAATTTTTTGTTTTTCATTAATAATTACAATGCAATTGTACGCTATGAAGACAACCCGGTAAACTAAAATCCGGTGAACTGACAATTATCCACGGTGGACTTAAGAATAATTTGGATGACCTAAAACCAGTCTATTTCTAAGGAATCGCAATATTTCACTCTTAACAATAAGAAAACGACTCCTTAAATGTGTCATAACAATGAAACCTCACAATCGCCTTTACTCCGAAATAATTCAGGTTCACTACAGTTTGTTATAAATTGAGGTTTAGAATAAATTCTTTTGCCTTTCACCCGAAAAAACCTGAATGAAGATCAATAAGAAAATAATATTTTATTTCGGACTGGGAGGTATTTTGCCGGTAATATACTTTTCAATAGAAGGACTTTACACGGGAGAAGAAGTGCTCACTGCTCCTCGCTTTTATTTCAATGTTTTATTTGATCTGCTGATTTCTTACACCATGACTACCAGCGTTTCCTGGTTGGTTCTTATTTCTCTGGAACGTGTAGATAAAATATTTCCATGGGAAAAAAATGTGTGGAAGAGGTTTGCGGCAGACATATTGATCACACCTGCCATAGCTGTAATAGGAGTATATCCCCTTGCGTTACTTACCTATAACATCTATGGCCATGACACTACTTTAAATGGCCATATCCTAAAAAACATAGTCATCACTATCGTGCTGGATTTGATATTGGTGGCAGTATATGAGGGTGTTTACTTTTTCAAACAGTGGAAACAGTCGTTGCTCAAATCAGCTAAACTTGAAAAAGAAAACATTTCCTCCAAGTTTGAAGCATTAAAGAATCAAATCAACCCCCATTTCCTGTTCAATTCACTCAATACGTTATCGTCGCTGGTACATGAAGATGCCGATAAATCAGAGGCATTTATAGATGAGTTTGCAAAGATCTACCGTTACGTACTGGAAAATCAGGAAAACGTGGTAGTGCCATTGGATAAGGAATTGAAATTCATTCACTCCTTTATGTATCTGCAAAAAATCCGATTTGGTGACAGTCTCGATACAAACATTAAAATTGACACTTCAAAACTAGTGATGTTAGTTCCGACTCTATCCTTACAACTACTGATCGAAAATGCCATCAAACACAACAAAGTAACCAAGTCGGAACCTCTCAAAATAAAAATATATGTAGAAGGAGACTTTCTCATTGTAGAAAACAACCTCCAACTGAGAAAACATGTATACAACTCAACAGGAATAGGCCTGAAAAACCTAAAAGACAGGTATGGCTTAATGACAGATGTCAAACCAGAATTTATTATCACTGACAATTCCTATATTGCAAAAATTCCTTTAATCGTAGAAAGTTCTCTTTATTGAAATGACCAGAGTTCTTATCATAGAAGATGAGTTTTATGCTGCCCAAAAGCTGATAAGGCAGCTACAAAACATTGATCCTGAAGTAGAAATACTGGATACACTGGATTCTGTAGATGAATCAATAGACTGGTTGAAAAATCATAGTGCGGATCTTATTTTTCTGGACATTCACTTGGGTGACGACCAGAGTTTTAAGATTTTCGAGAAAATAAAAATCAAGACACCTATCATATTCACCACTGCTTATGATCAGTATGCAATCAAGGCCTTTAAACTCAACAGCATAGATTATTTACTAAAACCAGTAAATAAAAAGGAGCTTCAGCAGGCACTCAAAAAATTTCACGAGCAAAACCTACAGTCGCAGGCCTTCGATTACAAAGCACTGCTTACTTCCCTGCAATCCGGTGAAAGCCTCAACTATCAAAAAAGGTTTTTAGTGTATTATGGAGATAAGGTAAAATCTATATCAAATGAATCCATTGCATATTTTTTTGCTGAAGGAAAATATGCCTATCTGGTAGGTGATGACGGAAAAGAATACATAGTGGATTACACCCTGGAAAAACTGGACAACATGCTAGACCCTGAAAAATTCTTTAGAATCAACCGTCAATATATCATCAGCATCAATTCTATCAAAGAGATGATTACTTATACCAAGGGAAGGCTGAAAATAGAACTTAAACCGGAAACAAAAAAAGAAGCTATTGTGAGCATCGAAAGGGCATCTGAGTTCAAAAAGTGGCTGAATAAATGACAACCCTACACCGTAGTATCTACAACATCTGTTTTTAAAAATCCGGCCAGTTTCCGAAGATTATCCATCAGCACTATTTTATCTTTATTGGTATTAAGGTAGATTTTATTTCCATTATCAAACTTCAAATACGCATTGAATTCTCTGTTTTTGAAATTAGAAGAATGACTGGTATGCATAGTGTACATTCGTTGGCTTGTAGTCTGTGAGTTAATAAAAATCTTCTCTACTCCACTGTATTTCTTTTTATTTCCGCTTTTTACAAAAAGAAAAGATTTGTATTCTCGATAAGTCTGTAACTCACTGTCAAAATCTATTCCACTTTGACCTGTCAGAATGGAAGCAGCAACCAAGATAAGAATAAGACCGACAACAATAGAATTAGTTGCAACACTCACTCCTATGAGCAACAGCACTCCTCCAAAAAATTGAAACTGAATTGGAAATAGTTTACCGGATTTATAATCTAATGAAGTAGTAATCATATTCTGTTGTATTACTTGGGTCCTAAGGCATACGCATTTAAAAACAAACTCTTCTTACCGCACCCCTGACTTCCGTCAGGCAAGTTGTTGCGGTATCTTTTAAAATTAGAATCAAATCTATGAGACCCCTGAACACCCGCCTGCTGGCGAGGCAGGGCGCCAGGGGATATTAATATGTTTTAAATGCGTATGCCTTATTTGGCTTCCCTAAATTAACATGTAACATTATTTTATTAACCGTTTTATTAAATTATTCACTCCTGCCCATTCTTCATACAGCAGGTTCATTCCTGATTTTTTCCGGTTCATTCTATTACAATAGATTTTTTGTTAACAGATATGTTGGTTTGCCGTGTTATTTGATCATCAATAAAACTGATAACACGATGCAAAAAACTCTACTTACTATTATTGGATTACTGGTGACCGGAAACCTGATGTCGCAGGGTATTCTTGACCGATACATCGACGAAGGTATCAAAAACAACATCAGTCTCAAACAAGCAGCGTTGACATTTGAATCTTCTCTGGAATCACTCAATGAGGCAAAGGGTGGCATGCTGCCGAAAATTGACTTTAGTTCACGATACACCAAAGCCAATGGCGGCAGAAGTTTCGAATTTCCGGTTGGTGATCTCATGAACCCGGTCTATTCTTCATTGAATGGAATCATTGGCGAGGAACAATTTCCAGAAATTGACAACCTGAACCTTAACTTCAACCGAACTACCGATATCGACACCAAATTGACATTGACTCAACCATTGTTTGACAAGCGTATTTCTTATCAAAAAAACATAGCTGAAGACCAGGCCAAAATAAGCCAGGTAGATGTATCTATTCAGAAAAGGCTACTTGTTTCACAAATTAAAAAAGCCTACTTCAATTATTTGAAAAGCGTGAAACTCGTGGAGCTATTTGACTCTACCAGCACATTAGTTGAAGAAAACCTGAGGGTAAGCGAAGCATTGTATCGAAACGATAAAGTAACCCTTGATGCTACTTTTAGAGCTAAAACAGAGGTAGGGAAAGTCAACCTGCAACAAGCAGAAGCCGAGAAAATGCAAAACAATGCCAGGGCGTATTTCAATTTTTTGCTGAACAGACCATTGGAAAGTGCCATACAGATTGAAAATATCATCGGAGACCCAACGCTTCCTTCTGCCCTTCCACAAAACACACAGAACAGAGAAGAATTTGCAAAAATCAATTTTGGATTAAAAGCCAACGAATCGAAAAGAAAGCTGTATGAATCCAACAATCTGCCAAATATTTATGCCATAGCCAACTATGGTTTTCAAGGATCTGAATATGAATTCAACAACGAATCGGATTATACTTTAGCCTCTCTGGTGCTATCATGGAATCTGTTTTCAGGATTTCAAAATAAAGCCAGAAAGCAACAATCTATCATTCAAAACCAAATGCTGCAAAGCAAAGAAGAAGAGCTGAACAACAGCATACAACTGGAAGCCATACAGGCATTTTACGACCTGAAAGAGAAAAGTCAAAATTATATCTCTACCAAAAAGATGGTCGATGAGGCAAAATCAACCTACATGCTAATCAACAAGAAATATCAGGAAGGAATCTCCAGTCAACTGGAATTGATCGATGCGAGAACAAACCTGACCTATACAACAATACAAAATATTATCTCAAAATACGATATCAGAATAAGTTATGCCGAGTACGAACGGGTAACTGCCGCTTACCCTGTCGAAAACCTTTAACCAATGAAGAACATGAAACCAAGTAAAATTTTATTGCTTATAGGGGTGATTATTGCCATCGCAATCCTTAGTTCTTGTAATAAAACTAAACAAAAAGCAACAAGCAATAATCAGCCATTGGAAAAATCAATATATGTCAAAGCAGTGCGTGTTGAAGAAAAACTCATGTCTGTTCCTTTGCATTCAGTTGGCAAGGTTTTCTCTCAGAAAGAATCCTCTTTGAGTTTCAAAACAGGTGGTATTATCAAGAGTATCAACGTAGATAATGGACAAAAAGTAAAGAAAAATCAGGTGCTTGCCAGGCTGAATTTATCTGAAATCCAAAGTACCTACGACAAAGCCAGTGCGGCTTTTACCAAAGCTGAACGAGACTTAATGCGAGCAAAAAATCTATACAAAGAAAAAGTAGTTACGCTTGAAACGCTTCAAAATGCCCAAACGGCATTTGATGCCACTTCATCCGATCTTAACATAGTCAAATTCAATCTGACCCATTCAATAATCCTTGCACCGTCTGACGGGTTGATACTGAATAAAATGCGAGAGGAAGGAGAATTGACAAATGGTGGTGTGCCGGTATTTGAATTTGCCGGAACAAATCAAAACTGGATAGTAAAATCAGGATTGGTGGATAAAGAAGTAGTAAAAATAGTTTTGGGAGATAGTGCAAAGATCACTTTTGATGCCTACCCTAACACCACTTTTCAGGGAACTGTTACCAAAATTGCCAATGCTCCAAACCCAATGAATGGCACTTATGAGGTTGAAATTTCTTTATTTGAAATTCCTGACACCATCAAAAAGGGATTTATAGCCAAGGTAAATATCTCACCTTCTCAAAAGCAAAACTATAAACAGATTTCCATTGAGTCTTTGGCAGAAGCAGATCAAAACGATGGCATTGTATATAAAATCGAAGACCACAAGGCCAAAAAAGTTAAAGTGAAAATAGAAACCATTTTCAATGACAAAGTCCTTGTGGTTGGTGCACTCTCAGCCAATGATCTCATCATTTCGGAAGGACTCAGCGAGATCAATGAAAATAGCACTGTTGAAATTCTTTAATATTTAATCCCAAATATTAAAATCATAAAAATGAGACTCCCCGAATTAGCCATAAAAAACCACCAGTTTACGATAGTCATTGTGGTTCTGCTCATACTCATTGGTATAGTGACGTTCATCACCATGCCCAGGTCTGAAGATCCTCAAAATGACATGCCCGGCACTATGATCAGAATCACTTATCCGGGTGCAAGCCCTGAAGATTTAGAACAGTTAGTGGTGGATCCGATAGAAGAAATACTGAATGAACTGGAAGACATCAAAAAAATAGAATCCCACGCATTTGATGGTGCAGCTTTCACCACTATAGAATTTGTGGTTGGATCTGATCCAGAGGAGAAATACCGAAAGGTTTTGGAAAAGATGAATACCATTGAACCCAGCCTGCCAAAAGAAATTACCAATATCGAAAAAAGAAAGTTCTCGGTAATGGACGTGAGCATTATGCAAATGGCTTTGGTATCTGAAAATACCGATTATAAAACCCTCGAAGACCATGCAGAAAGGCTTAAAAAGAAAATAGAAAAGTCTTACGGTATTAGAAAAGTGGAAATCTTAGCTGTGCCTGAAAGGGAGGTGAGAGTAACCACCGATTTTGAAAGAATGGGTAATTACAACATCTCCATTGGTCAGCTTTCCCAAGCCATACAATCAGCCAATGCCAACATACCGGGTGGAACGATTGATGTGGGCAGCAAGCGCTTCAGTGTAAAAACCAGTGGAAGCTATAAAAGTCTCGAAGAAATAAGGAATACAGTAGTGCTGTCAAAAGACAACAATCAAATAAGGGTAAGAGATATTGCATCCGTAGATTTTGCAGGAGAGGACAACAAATACATAGCTAGGTACAATGGATCAAAAGCCATTTACATCAATGTATTGCAGAAAAAAAGAACAAACATTTATGAAATCGACAACCTGATTCAACCCAAAATTGAGGCATTCAAAACCTCTCTACCCAATGACATAAAATTGGAAACCATACTAAACCAATCCAATACAGTGCGTTCCAGAGTTGGAGATTTCTTTACCAACTTTGCTCAGGGAATCTTGCTGGTTGGGATCTTTATTTTCATAGCAGTAGGGATCAGAGCATCAATAGTCGTCTTAATTGCCATTCCTGTTTCAGTGCTCATAGGATTGACTTTGTTGGATTTATCAGGTTTTGGCATGCAACAGATGACCATAGCGGGCTTGATCATAGCTCTGGGTTTGCTGGTGGACAACAGTATTGCGGTGGTAGAAAATATACAACGCTATCTGGAAATGGGATATAGCAAAATTGATGCTGCGATTAAAGGCACTAAAGAGATCGGTTGGGCACTGGTGAGCGCAACTGCTACTACTGTACTGGCATTTGTTCCTATGGCATCCATCGGAGGGCCCACTGGAGATTTTATCAGGAGTCTGGCGGTAATTGTAATATTTACGCTCATAGCTTCTTTGCTTACCGCTTTGTCTTTTGCTCCCTATTTTTCAAGTATCATCTTAAAGTTTAAAGAGAAAAAAGGGGAAAAATCAATATCCGAAAGGTTTATTGACAACTACTATGTAAAAATATTGAACCGAAGTTTAAACCGTCCAAAAACGACCGTAGCTATAGTAATAGCTGTTTTTGTGGCATCCCTGTCACTGTTTGGGTTGATTGGAGTCAGTTTTTTTCCAAAAGCGGAAAAAGCACAGCTCCTCATCAATGTCAATACTCCTGAAGGCTCCAATTTCGATAAAACAAACCGGGCAGTAGAATATGTAGAGCAAGAACTCAAAGGTTACAGTGAAATCATCAAAGTGGCTTCCAACATTGGTAAAAGCAATCCCAGGGTGTATTACAATATTTTCACCAGCAGCTACTCTGTGACACATGGTCAATTATTTGTCACTTTGAAAGCTTATGAAGCTGATGCTATGAACAAGCTTGTGGATGAACTCAGGTCAAAATTCAGCAAATATCCTGAAGCAGAAATTGAAGTCAAGGAATTCATACAAGGGCCTCCAGTGGAAGCCCCTATTGCCATAAAAATAATGGGAGACAATCTGGATGTGATCAAAACTATTTCCCGGGATGTAGAAAAAATCATGATAAAAACAGAAGGAGTAGTGAATGTAAATAATGTACTCACTTCTTCTAAAACCAACCTAAAAGTAGATGTTGACTATCAAAGGGCGGGATTGTTTGGTGTAAAAGTAAGCGACGTGGATTTGGCGGTGCGTACTCACATATCCGGAACACAAATAGGTGAATACCGAGACCGGAATGGAGAAACTTATGACCTCAAAATAAGAATGCCATACACTCACAACCCTGGCTATGAAGATTTAGAGAAAATATATGTAAGCAATGCCATGGGCACTCAGATTCCACTCAAACAAGTGGCTGATATTCGGTTTGAACAAAGTCTCAAAAAAATAAGCCATTACAACCTTGACAGACAAAATACCATCACTGCTGATGTACTCGATATCGGAAAAGCCGCTACCCTTACAGAAGACATCATTGCCAAACTGAATAAATATGATTTTCCTGAAGGATATACCTTCTACGCAGGAGGGCAATTGGAAGAGCAGCAAGAATCTTTTGGGGATATGGGCAAGGTCCTTCTTATTTCACTGATCGGTATTTTTGCAGTTTTGGTTTTACAATTCAGGTCGTTCACTCAGCCTCTGATAATCTACTCTGCCATACCACTGGCAGTCACAGGTGCTTTTATCGCCCTTTTCATTACAGGCCATTCATTCAGTTTTATGGCATTTGTAGGATTGACCAGTTTAATCGGGATAGTCGTAAATGACTCCATTATTCTTGTTGATTACACCAACCAAGTCAGAAAGTCAGGCAAGGAATTTACTGAAGCCATTGTAGAAGCCGGCAAAACCAGATTTGTGCCTATCATATTGACTACTGTAACCACGATTGGAGGACTGTTGCCATTGACACTCAGCGGCGGTGACATGTGGGCTCCTATGGGCTGGGCAATCATAGGCGGACTGTTGTCCTCCACTCTGTTGTGTTTGATAGTAGTCCCTGTGCTGTACAAGCTTTTCAGCAAAAGCTAAAACTTAGTCTTCCTTGGTTTTCAAAAACAAATTTTCGATTTTGCTCTGCATACCTTCAGGGTCTTGCCAATACTCCCTACTTGTCAGAGCCATAAATTTCCAATTTTTATGACTCAAAGTAAAGGGCTTATATACATGGGTTTCTTTGATGGAAACACTGTCGAAATACAAGTCATCGTCTGTAAAAATTGCACCCCGATATTCCTGTTTTTCCTTAATAGCCAGGTCAACAAAAGGCAAAGAAGTATCTAATGTCCAATCGGGATTCCCGTACCGGAATTTTCTGATCTTATTCTTCAGATACCAGGATGGTGAAAATCTTTTCTCTTCTACCGGATTAATTTTAAACTCTCCGTTCGAAACAGCACTGGCATATTCCAGATATTTCTTCAACAATTTTGGCCCTTCATTTTTAGTTGCTTCCACTTTCAGTTGCTGAGGAAAAATGCTTGACACAATTATCACTTTTTCTCTAGCACGGGTCACTGCCACATTCAGCCTGTTTTCCCCTCCTATCACGTTCAGACTCCCAAAGTTCATGTTCATTTTTCCTGCTTTGTCAGGTGCATAAAGTATGGAAAATATGATGATATCCTTTTCATCTCCCTGAATGTTTTCAATGTTTTTCACTATTAAAGAATCTGGAATGACAATATTTTCCTCCAGAGAAAATGCTTCCAATTCATCCATGATAAAAAGTTGTTGCCTTACATTGAAGGTAACAATGCCTATTTCTCGCTGTGGGTCTTCCTTCAGCAGTCCCCGAACTATTCGACAAATCTCATAAGCTTCATTCTTATTGATGTTATTCTCCCAAATACCATCACATTTTATATACTCAATACCAGGTTTTCCATTGTTAATCACCGTAAAATCAGGAAGCAATTGCAGGTTGTTATTATAAAAATGTTCATTGGAAAATGTAATCAAATCAAGTGTTTTACTCCTATAATGGCCGTTCAAATGAATCTGCATCAGATATTGGCTTGATAAATTCAACAATGAGTCAAAATCCAAATCCGGTATTTCTTCTTCATTTTCGTCCTCCCATCTCACTTTATAAAGATCGTTTGGCCGCAATTGTTTTTCATCACCTGCAACAACTACTTGTTTTCCTCTGTACATGGCAGGTAATCCATTTTCTGCAAAACACTGAGATGCCTCATCAAATATTACCAGATCAAAGATCTTATCCATTGGAAAAATAGCAGAAGCAGATTCAGGTGAAGCCATCCAACAGGGCACTAAATCAAATACCTCTCTTGGATAATTTGAAATCAATTTCCTTACCGGCCAAATCCTTCTTTTTTTTGTTACCTGATGGTACACATCCCGATAAGTCACCCTGTTATTTAGCCTGTTATACTCTACATTCTTATATACCCTTTCCCTGGCTTTCAACAACAATATTTCGTTGCTCAGATTCTGTTTGCTTTTAACAGCTTGTTGCAATTCTGTCTGGATATTCTCCATTTTGTTAGAAGACACACCCCTCAACACCGGGTACTTTTGCTCAATATGATCTATCCAGGCTAGTTTCAGACTGTTCATAAACAAATCCGTCCACTCCTGCGGTGACGGACTTGGAATCTGCTCCAACAATTTACCCACGATACTCTTTTGAGCTGCATTAAAATTCTCATACAGAGAATCAAATTCACATAGGGAGTCAAAATCTCTTGTCAAAGCATTCTCCAAAAGAGATGCTTCAATATTACCTGAGAAAATATCTCTTAATTTTTGAATCGTAAAGTACTTCTCCCAGGAAGCTACCTTTTCAGGCAAAGACTCAAATATTTTCAGTAAAGCAGTCAGTTTTTTATGAAAAACATCGAATTCCCCTAGTTTAGGAGTAAGGTATTCATTGAGGTGTCTGACTCCCTGATACAAAGATTTAGCGGATACCGCCTGTTTTTGGTAAAAAAACCAATTCTGAATATTGATTTTCTTTATGACTTGTGGAAATGAGATTAGCCCTATATGGCTTTTGAGTTCTGTAAAATTATGTTCCAGATTGAGACGGTTGTCTATCATCTGCACCAAAATATCAAAGCCTTGTTTGTTGCTTTTGAGCTTGTTGGCAACCAGAATTCTGGTGATGTAAATTTTATCTTTGGAAAAGAGCTTCCAGTGAAGCCAACTAAAAAGACCCTTTCTGGCATCAATACTTCTTTCCAAAGACTCCTGAAACCTACCTAGCTCCTCTGACTTTAAAGTCAACTCAGGGCCAACTCCTTTGTAACATTGCATCAGCTTTCGTTCGAATGCTGAAAGCCATTGAACATCTGTAATATTTTTGTAGTCAGAAAGAAGGTTTACAAAACTTTCATACACCTGTGGCTCTTTGATAAGCGTAAAGAGCTTTTCGATATTTTCTTTGTTGTTTTCAATATTGATGGCATCTTCGATATCCACCAGTTTGTTCACAGCCTTTTGAGATTTTTCTTTAAGCTTAGCCTGATACTCCGGGATTTCTTTTAAAATGTTTTGAATCTTCTTTTGATCAGATACTCCAAGTCCTGAAAAGGATTTTCTTTTGCGCCAAACGTAATTTTCTACTAAGAAAAAACCTGCGTATTGAGCATACGCTCTTAATTGATTGAGAAAGCTATTAACATTTGTGAACGTGATGTCACGATACTCCTGATTCAGCGGAATAGCAGGTTGATGAGGACTGGAAGTCAGATACATTTCCTTCACAGATAACCCACATTCTTTATCGTTAAATAGTGCCTCTCTGAATTCTTCCAATTCCTCACTGAGCTGATCTATCCGTCTGCTGGTTTGCAGGTAATTTCGTTCCAATTGGATGGAATCCAAACCATTGTTTCTGGAAATATAATTATCCAACTGATCCACCTGAATGGCTATTTGCTCATATATTGGTTTTCTGTCATTTTTGAAATCATGCAGCAAACCAATGAAATCATTAAGTTCTTTTTCTTTCAATCGCTCAAAGACCACATCCAAGGCAGCCCGCTTCTGACTCACCAGCAAAACGTTTTTTCCTCTTGCTATGTAGTCGGATATCAGGTTGCAAATCAACTGCGACTTTCCTGTTCCAGGTGGCCCCTGCACCACAACAGAATTCCCTTTTTTGATGGCTTTAACAGCATTTTCCTGGTAAGCATCCATCTTAAATGGAGTAAAGGTCTGATCTTCCCTTACTTTTTTCAGAAAACGATAGTGATTTTGATCGGAGTTTTCCTCCTCATCGAGATTTCGCTCCAAAAAAAAATTCTCCATACTAGTAAGGCTTGGACTATCCAACATAGTGAGGTAATCCGGCACCAGATAAGAACCCGCCTGTGGAAAAATTCCCAAAACAGCTTGTGGGAAGAGTTTTAACTGCCCATTCTTTTCACTGTCCTCCAACTCCCTTCTTTTTACATTTTCAAAAGCTTTTAATTCGTCAATGAAATTTTCCTGATTGAAATTCACTTCCAGATTAGACGCCTTAAGCAACTCATACAATTCGGTACGAAAGACTTTACTTTCTTTATCGAAATCATCGAATACCCTGTCCAGTAATTCTTCATTAGCCTTTTGTCCATTAAAAAAAGCATAAGCAAGTAAAAAAGACTTGTTCAGGGTGATATTCACGTCCTTCCTGATCTGCAAATACCATTGCTTGTCATCATGGTCAAGCGACACAGGAAAAAAAAGCAAAGGACATCTGGTAAGTGTTCCATCTGAAAACTTACCTTTCACGAAAGGCCATCCGATATACAAATCTCTTGCGCCCCGTTCTTCAAAAACCAACCGGTCAATCCTTTTCACTTTCCTCAAACGAGCTGATAACTTATTTGAATCCTCATCCCGGCTATTCTGTATATCGCACAAAGGGATTTTATTTTTTCTTGCTACTAAATCAGATATGATTTCAAACGAAGGGTTGTTGAGTGCAAAATTAAAATCATGAATATCTACAAACTGATCTGCCAATAAATGAGTCAACAATATTGACCTGCTATTGCCCGATAAATTAGTTAGCCTTCTTAAATACGACTGGAGAATTGTTTTCATTCAACCTGAATATTGAATTTGTAATATATAAAGTGGAACGGTGTTTTTCTAGGTAACAGAGAAGAAATTCAATATTCAAATTGAAAGGATTACATTAAATCCCTTCTACTCAATCAAATCCACAGGATCAGCTTTCAAATATGGACTGAGTTTTATAAATAGAGAATCATTCATCACCTTGATATTCATCAACTCATCAATAGAATTGTAATCTCCATGTTGATCTCTATAGGCTATCATTATTTTTGCAAGCGAGTAAGAAATGTAAGGGTGTCTTGCCAAAGCAGTAATGCTATCTGCATTGATGTTTATCTTAGAGATTTGAACTGTGTCTGTATAATATTGCTCTTTGATTCTCTCAATTACTTCCTCTTTCAAACCATACACTTCTGATAATTGATCGGTAGAAATGAAGCCTCCAAGGCTGTTTCTATATTTAATTATTCGCTCAGAAAGAACCGCCCCTATCCCTCTTATTCTAGTCAATGAGTCAGCTGTAGCCAAATTAAGATTCTTTCGAATGATGAGCTTTACTGTTTCTTTTTCAGTAGTTTTTTTCTCTTCCCTTGCCTGCTGGTATTCCTTTCTTTTCCTTTGAGCGATTACTATATTATCCCAGAGCTTATTCACTTGTGTTTTGGAAATCCCGTAAATTTTAAGCAAATCTTCCTTCGACCGAAACTGGCCTCCTTTTTCCCGATAATTTTCTATTCTTAACGCAACTTTTTCTTTGAAACCCAACTCGACAAATTGCTCAACTGAAGCCAGATTGGGGTCGAAATCAAATGCCGATGGTACAAAAGAAGAAGTGTCCTTTAATTGTAATTTTCGCTCGCTTTCTGCTACCCATTCCATTAGCATCTGCTCCTCCAAAGTCCGATCTGTATCGCTTATTGCCAGCAAATATTGTTTTACCAAAGAAGGGATAAAAAGGATTGCAATGATGACAGGAATAAAAATAATAAAACCGTTGGTTTCTGATTCAGAGAATCCAAAATACGTTCTTATGTATTTTTTAATGTTATTAAACACATAATAAATATAAACAATCTACAAATAAATGTGAGTTTAAATAGCCTAAAAGGTTTATCCAAAATAATTACAAAAACTTAATCAGAGATTTAAGTTTTGAAACTAATAGATTTTTACACAAAATAAACATAAGAAAGTAAGGCATAAAATATACTTTATATCTTGTAAGAGTACCAAAATCCGGTGTAGCGTACGACAATAGTGTCGCCAATATCAAGATGTAAATTACTCCTCCATAAATCAAAACTCTGTTGTCATCAGACACCTTTATTTTACGATTCAAACTGGTGAAAAACAATACTAATACCATAAGGTTTTCAATGCAAAGTGTCACTTGCAGGAAAGATGTCATTTGAGGAAAAACAGGGCCAAACAACCCTGAAAACAGGGCAATAATTAAATTAGGAAATACCATCAATATCGATTGTGATTCATCCAAAAAGTGGATCATATTTTCCGGATTTCCCGTTGCTAGTATTTGTTGTTGATTGTCTTTGACAACAGAAAATATACGAGTTATGTCAAGGTTGTACTGCATATTTGAAGCCCATATTACTACTCCAGCCACCAGTAGAACTAGTCCAAAATACTTATATACTGGTTTACTATTTTTAATCTTATCACTATTGTTAGCAAACGAAAGCAAAAAAACTACAACCACTACTGGCAAAAAAACCGCAGCTATATAATATTTTAGAACCAGCATCAGCCATCCTCCGGTCATAAAAATGAACACCTGCCAAATATTTATTTTTCGCCAAAAATAATATCGAATTAAAAATCCGGATAAAAACATTACGATCCCAAAAACGACACTTTCTTTTAAAATGCCTGACGACCAAAACATAACCGAAGGATAAAACAAAAATGAAATAGCAGCCGTCATTTTGAATTCAGGATATTTTTTTGCCAATTGATGGACAAAATAGAAGCAACCACAAAAGCTAAACAATGAAAAATAAATAGTAGCCAACCAATAATTGGAACCCGTCACCCATAAGAATAGGCTTGTGATTTTCACCATCGGCAAAGTACTTCTCTGATTGTAAGGGATTTTTGTGAAAAAAACTTCTTGTAAATAGTCTGCAATAGGAAATTTGAGCAAATCTTTTGCCGCATTAAAGTAAAAAACAGTATCGCCCTTTTGATAATAATAGAAATACAGTAAACCAAGTGCCAGCCCACAGGCTACCTTAAAGAACAACGCCGGAAAATAAAGTTTTCTGGCTGGGCTATTGTTTAACCTTAAATAGATAAAATAAGAGAACCCTCCTATCACCAACAGATTTAAAATTAAAACAAATATGGCATGGGGGTTCATTTATTGCTGATTAGTCCTACCCCAATTTTACAGGAAAGGCATCTCTTTTTCAAACAATAGTTGTTGTACATTTCGATGAGTGCCTGAGACTCAAATGCATTGACTGACGAAAGACCCAACTCCTGCCACTTATTAGTGATGTAATTGCTTTCCGGTTTCAGGTTTTCAAGAATCAACAGAGCCTGATCCATGTATTTTGGTTCATCCAGATGCTGGCTATAGGCTACCAAAAGAGGAACTGTAGTATTGATCAACAGATTTTCAACACTATTTAGCCCCATACCTTTCAATTGCCTTTTACTTTCTTTTCCAAAATGATAGTGTGTTTCCCAATAATTTGACGGCTTTATCCTCAAGGATTTTTTAAGGATTTTTACATCGTCAAAATTCGTAAAACTATCAAATAAGTGTGGATTCTGATTGATAAGTGCTGCAAATTGGGAAATTCTAACCGCAGGAAAATTCCCCGGCCTTAATCTTAAATGCTTCCAGGATGATTCTGGAATTTCATTACCTTCTAACGAATATTTCTTAGCTAGAAATGCATATTCATTCATCAGAATCGAATGGTAATCATCTTTGGGTGATTGATCCAAAAAACCGGCAACACCAAAAAGCATAGCTTCAATTTGCAGCAAATTTCCAACATGCTTTTTCAGGTATTTTAATGGCGCATTTTGAGCAAGCCTTAAAAAAGGTTCACTGTTGATTTTAAATCCAAAGTTTTTAGCCAACAACTGATAAGTCGTTTCTTCCCAGTCCATTTTATTCCTTTTCAGCAATTCAAATACAACTTCTGACTTGATTTTAAGTCTTTCGATTGTTGCCTGTTGCTGCATCGAAAACACATTCATCTTATTGGCATCAATAATTTGAGATGAGCAGGGAATGAGCTCAGGACTGTTCAATAATTGATTGCATTTGGTCAATAGTTCAGGTTCAATCCTACCCTTCAACTCTATTGTGGGAATTAACTTTACATCCTTGTTGTATATTTTCTGATCATTTTCCCATACAACATGCAGTACCACATTGTCATAAGCTCTATCATTCTGATGCCCATGTAATGTCCAATAACTACTGGAAATATGTATTTCTACCTGTCCATGCCAAACAATCTTACCAATTCTGATTTTAGCATTTTTAAAATCGGGTCCCGCATCTGTATTGTGATTTCCTGTGGAGAAAATTTCCACCAGCTCACCATCAGTAGTTCGCAGTTTTGATTTATCAAACTGTTGAAACTGCCAGATGAAATGGAGAAAAGATTCTTTCATTTGAGCTCAAATTAGAGCATTAAATGTAGCGAATAACATGGGAAATTAGAATTAAATTATTGTCTCTTTCTCCATCCTTTGGATGCAGAAAGAGAAAAATTGGTCAGAGTAAATCCAATTTATCCAAAAAACTATTTTTTTCAGGCGTGAAATCTTTCATCTTTTGCAGCAGTCCGTCGATATTATCGTCATAAAGAAGAAGCTTAAGGTCTTGATCTTTCAACAATTGGTTGGTATTCATGTGCCTAAATAATGCAATCAGATGATCGAAATAACCATTGATATTGAGTAATCCTATAGGGTGTTTTACCAGACCAAGTTGCGCCCAAGTTAGTATTTCGCACAATTCGTCCATGGTTCCAAAACCTCCCGGCAAAGCAATAAAACCTTCAGACAATTGAGACATTTTCATTTTTCTCTCATGCATAGACTTGGTCTGATAGAGTTCATCTGCATCCAGATTGGTGATCTCTACCTGATCCAGAAAGTGAGGAATGACTCCAATTACTTTTCCTCCATTGTCAGCGCACCCTTTGGCTACAGCTCCCATTAATCCAATTTTCGAACCGCCATAAACCAATGCAATACCAAATGCTGCCAGTTTTGCACCAAGTTGGGTTGCCTGAATTTCAAATTCCGGATCTTTACCAATTGAAGATCCACAAAAAACGCAAATGGTTTTCATAATTGGTATTTGGGTATCAAAATAAATACTTTCTTAAATTTAAAGAAGCCTCAATAATTGTTTTAAGTAATAATGAAATACAGTTCTGTATCTAATACCATAATAATTTAGTTAGGCTCAATCTTTTACCTTAACTCCCTGATTTTCCCGCTTTATTATTTCCTCTAAAGTAGCACCCTTTAGTAAATCGACAGTCTTATTTCTCAACTCAAGGAACACATCTCTAATACCGCATGTTTCTTCATCTTTGCACTCTTCGCATCGTTCGTAATACATATATGTAACACACGGCAACAAGGCTATCGGCCCATCAAACAAACGCATCACCTCAGCCATGTGAATATCCACCGGCGACTTAGTCATATAATATCCGCCTCCCTTACCTTTTTTGCTGGCCAATATGCCCGCTTTCTTTAGATCTAATAAAATAGCCTCTAGAAACTTCTGAGGTATATGCTCAGAAACAGCTATATCACTGATCAATATTGGCCCTTCATCTCTTCTCTTGGCCAGATGAACCAATGCATTTATAGCATATTTAGTTTTTTTGGATATCACAAGCGCAAAATAAGCATACTAACTGAGAAATCCATCTCCGACACTTCGCAAATGATTCTCCGCATGTACCCGAAATAGCATAAAAAAACCGACTATAAGCCGGTTTTTTTTATTTCTAAATTGTTTTAATCCTATTCTTCCTCCTTAGGCTCTTTTTTAGCTTTAGATTTTTTAATCTTCAAAGACAGTTCTTCTGCTTTACCATCATAATCTGCTAAAATAGTATCTCCTTCCTTAACATCTCCTTTAAGTATTTCTTCCGCCACTGGGTCTTCCAAGTATTTCTGTATAGCCCTGTTTAGAGGTCTGGCACCAAATTGAGGATCATATCCTTTATCAGAAAGGAAATCTTTCGCTTTATCTGTCAACTCGACTTTATATCCTAACTCTGTGATTCTAGAAAACAATTTTCCAAGTGTAATGTCAATAATTTGATGGATATGTTCTCTCTCAAGTGAATTGAATATAATCACATCATCCAATCTATTTAAAAATTCAGGACTAAAAGTCTTTTTCAGAGCATTCTGAATGGTTGACTTCATGATCTCATCCATGTTATTTTTCTTGGCCTGAGTAGCAAATCCAATACCTGCACCAAAATCTTTCAGGTCTCTAACACCTATGTTAGATGTCATGATAATAATGGTATTTCTAAAATCAACTTTTCTTCCCAATCCGTCAGTAAGCACACCATCATCCAACACCTGTAAAAGAATATTGAATACATCGGGATGAGCTTTTTCTATTTCATCCAATAAAACAACACTATAAGGCTTTCTTCTTACCTTTTCAGTAAGCTGGCCACCTTCCTCGTAACCTACGTATCCCGGAGGTGCTCCTACAAGTCTGGACACAGAGAATTTCTCCATATACTCACTCATATCTATCCGTACCAATGCATCTTCTTTGTCAAACAAATAAGTAGAAAGCACTTTAGCCAATTCAGTTTTTCCAACTCCGGTTGGTCCAAGAAAGACGAAAGATCCAATTGGCTTTTTAGGGTCTTTCAAACCTACTCTGGTTCTCTGAATTGCTTTTGACAATTTTACTATTACTTCATCCTGACCAATCACCTTTTTCTTCAAGTCGTCACGCATGCCCAGAAGTTTGTTTCCTTCATTTTGAGCAACACGTTTTGCAGGAACACCAGTCATCATGGCAATCACTTCCGCTACACTGTCTTCATTTACGGTGTATCTTTGTGATTTTGTATCCTCTTCCCACTTAGCCTTAGCTCTCTCCAACTGCTCTATGAGTTTCTTCTCCTTATCTCTAAGTTGAGCAGCCTCTTCGTACTTCTGACTCTTTACTACCTGATTCTTAAGTTTCTTGATTTCTTCAATAGACTCTTCCAAACTAACAATCTCGTCCGGAACATATATATTGTTGATATGAACCCTGGAACCAGCCTCGTCTAAAACATCTATGGCCTTATCAGGAAGAAATCTATCACTGATATACCTGTCCGATAAAGTAACACAAGATTTAATAGCTTCAGGAGTATAAGTTACATTGTGGTGATCCTCGTATTTATCTTTAATATTGTCAAGAATCTGAATGGTTTCTTCTACTGAAGTAGCATCCACCATAACCATCTGAAACCTCCTGGCCAAAGCCCCATCTTTCTCTATGTATTGTCTGTATTCGTCAAGTGTAGTTGCACCGATACATTGTATTTCTCCCCTAGCCAGAGCAGGTTTAAACATATTAGAAGCATCCAATGATCCGGAAGCCCCACCAGCACCAACAATGGTATGCAACTCATCTATAAAAAGAATGACTTCAGGAGATTTTTCAATCTCATTCATCACAGCTTTCATCCTTTCTTCAAATTGCCCTCTGTACTTTGTACCAGCTACGAGTGATGCCAAATCAAGAGTTACGACCCTTTTTCCAAAAAGGACACGAGACACTTTTTTCTGTATAATCCTAAGAGCCAGCCCTTCAGCTATTGCTGTTTTACCTACTCCGGGTTCACCGATAAGTATAGGGTTATTTTTCTTTCTCCGGCTTAAAATCTGAGCTACTCTTTCGATCTCTTTGTCTCTTCCCACGATAGGATCGAGCTTGTCTTCTTCTGCAAACTTGGTCAAATCCCGGCCAAAATTATCCAGAACAGGAGTTCTGGATTTTTCGGAAGATTTTGATCCTGTTTCTTTTCCGGAAGAATGACTTTCGCCTCCAAACAATCTGGAAGAATCCTCATCTGGTTCATCAGTATCAGAAGAACCCATTGGGTTTTCGGTTTGGTATTCGAGCATTTCTTTTACCACATCGTAAGCCACATCGAATTTATCTAAAATCTGAGTACCAATATTATCTTCATCCCGAAGGATGGACAACAACAGGTGTTCAGTTCCTATCAACTGACTTTTGAATATTTTAGCCTCAAGATAAGTTATCTTAAGTACCTTTTCTGATTGGCGGGTTAGTGGAATATTGGCTAAATTCTTGACATTGCTGGTGGCAGACCCTTTGGTTGCCCTCTCAATAGATGTCCTCAAATCATCGAGTGAAACACCTAATTTTTTTAAAAGACTGACTGCAACACCTTCACCTTCTCTCAACATTCCCAAAATAAGATGTTCAGTGCCTATGTAATCATGTCCCAGACGAAGTGCCTCCTCCCTACTTAACGAGATTACTTCCTTTACCCTATTTGAAAACTTTGCTTCCATGTCTGGTATTTATTATCTATAGTAAAAATATATTTTAATCTAACAAAAACTAAACTTTCTGCTAAAAACGAAAGATTTAATTCATTCGTTGTGCTAAGTCCGACAGTTTTTGTTAAATATAATTTCTCGAATCTGGTCCGCAACAGAAAACCAAATCTAATATACTCAAGTTCGAAGCAAAATTATTACCAAACACCTGAGTATATGCCTTAGGTGTATGAATTTTTCTATGAAGATGTCCTATTTTCGGATGAATGACCGATCTATAATCCTGAAAGCCCATATCCCTGGCTTCTACATACTTTTCAGAATAGGCTATCTTGACATCTAATTGCAAAACTTTAAGACAGAATGACAGGATTTCATTGTTCAAGTCAAATAGTAAGGTGTGGTCGCCATAAATAATGTCGTATATGTACTGATCATAATACTCAAAAAATGGTGACCTATTGTAGGCAGAAGTGATTGCTCTCCAATGGTCTTTTCTCCAATCGACAATTGGATCTATCTTAATTGATCGTGTTGATATTTTTTTATTCACCCCATTGAGTGGCACAGAAAGAGGAAGTATTTTATTAGAAGTTTTGATATAACAACGGTTACGAAAGGTTTGCTTCACAAAATGTTCATATCCATCGATCAATATTTCAGGTTCATCTTTTATTAAACTGAAATATTCCAGAGAAGGAAAATATTGACTTTCTATTACAATCATTAGCCAATCAGATCCACATCACCCATTCCTTCCCTCAATACTTCCGGCTCATTACCCGTACAGTCAACCACGGTACTCGCCACAATATTGCCATAGCCACCGTCAATCACTAAATCTACTAACCCGTCAAACTTTTCTAAAATAAGTTCGGGATCGGTAGAATATTCTATCACTTCATCATCATCCTTAATCGAGGTAGTGATAATAGGGTTCCCCAATTCCTTTACAATCTCTCTGGGAATATTATTGTCAGGAACACGTATCCCTACAGTTTTTTTAGATGTATTCAGAATTTTCGGGACTTTGTTACTCGAATTGAGAATGAAAGTAAAAGGACCGGGAAGGGTCTTTTTCATTAATTTAAAAACAGAAGTAGGCAAGCTCTTAGTGTACTCAGAAATATGGCTCAAATCATAACAGATGAAAGACATATCTACCTTTTTTCCCTTGAGTTGCTTAATCCTTTTAATTCGGTCTATGGCACGGGTATTAAAAATATCGCACCCCATACCATAAACTGTGTCCGTAGGATAAATAATTACTCCCCCTTTGCGCAAAATCTTTACTACCAACTCAACCTTAGCCGGATCAGGGTTTTCAGTATACATTTTTATAAACAGGGTTTCCATTTGAATAATTATTGTGCGAATATAACTCGTTCTGATTGGAATACTCCAATACAGTTTTGTGTGTGGCTGGGTTTTCCCAATTGCTAAAAACTTTTTCCATAGTATTTCAAAACCCTCAGTTAGGGTTTAGCTTTGTGCCCGATATGAAAAAACCTAAAATACTCGCAATTGTCATCATCGTATTTTCTACGATGCTGTCTTCATTTGCTTTTTATGCTTTCCAGATAATATACTCTCCCAATTTTTTAGTGCAGGGTCAGTCCAAAGCTCTAATCATACCTACTAACTCTACTTTTAAAGATGTTCAGAATATAGTGTATGACCAACGATATGTCAATGACCTGATTTCCTTTAGTTTTTTATCGAAACTAATGAAGTATCATAAAAACGTGAAACCGGGCCTTTACTATCTGGATGCTGATATGACCAATATTGATGTGATCCGGCTGCTAAGGTCAGGAGAACAAACGGCTGTGAATGTCACCTTCAACAATGCCAGATTGTTGGAGGACTTAGCTCCGAAGATTACTAAAAACCTTGAAATGACTGAAGGCGAATTTCTATCTGAAATCCACAATGATTCTATGCAGCAAGCTTTGGGATTTGACAGCCTCAATTTCATTGGCATGTTTATACCCAATACCTATCAGGCGTACTGGAACACCAGTCCGGAACAGCTTTTGGTAAAATTGAAAACTGAATATGACAAATTCTGGAGTGAAGAGCGGAAAAACAAAGCTCAATCCATTGGAATGAGTCCTAAAGAAGTCTCTGTTTTGGCTTCTATAGTACAAGCAGAAACCGCCAATGAGAACGAACTCAAAACAGTAGCCGGACTATACATGAACCGGCTTAAAAAGGGAATAGCACTACAGGCTGATCCTACTTTGGTGTTTGCAGCACAGGATTTTACAATCAAACGGGTATTGAATGTTCACAAAGAAATAGATTCTCCTTACAATACTTATAAGTACAAGGGGCTTCCTCCGGGACCAATCAATATGCCGGAAAAGAAAGCCATTGATGCAGTGCTTAATTATGGGCAACATAAGTACTTGTACATGTGTGCCAAAGAAGACTTTTCAGAAAATCATAATTTTGCTACCAACTTAAAAGACCACCTACGCAATGCTGAAAAATACCAACGAGCGTTAAACAAAGCGAGAGTGTATAAATAAGTAATCCATGAACACCAACTTTTTTGAAGATGTATATGATGTTGTGCGACTGATCCCAAAAGGACGAGCAACAAGCTATGGAGCAATAGCCAATTTTTTAGGATCAAAAATCAGTGCTCGGATGGTAGGATGGGCAATGAACGCTGCACATGGCCAGGATGACAACATACCTGCGCAAAGGGTGGTAAATAGAATGGGCTTGCTAACAGGTAAAATGCACTTTAACACTCCTACCAAAATGCAGGAACTTTTAGAAGCTGATGGATTGATTGTAGAAGACGATCAGATCAAAGATTTCAAAAAGCATTTTTGGGATCCTGCGATTGAACTTGAGATATAAGCGAGAGCCCTAAAAATGTAAACAAGCCATTTACCAACAGCAATTCAAAACCAAACTTATAGCCTCCAAACAACCATTCTGAATTTACATTCAGTAAATAAGTCAGCACGGGAGATACTATACACACCAACGGAGCAAACTTATCTTTAATCTTCTTTTTGGTAAACAACCCAAAACTGTACAGTCCCAAAAGTGGTCCATAAGTATATCCCGCCACTTTAAACACTGCTACAATTACACTATCGTCATTGATTGCTCTGAAAACAAGGATTACAAAAAATATAAGTAATGAAAATCCCAGATGAATGCCCATCCTTGTTTTACTGTCACTCTCCTTTGGGTCTTTATTTAAAAAATCCACATAAAAAGAAGTAGTTAAGGCTGTGAGGGCAGAATCGGCACTCGAATAAGCAGCAGCCGTAATCCCCAATAAGAATACTATTCCACCCACTAAGTGAAACTCATTGATCGCCAAAAAAGGATACAAACTGTCCGTTCTCTCAGGTATAGATATGCCCTGTACCGCAGCATAATGATACAACAACACTCCCAAAGCAAGAAAAAGTAAATTGACAAACACCAAAGAGGTGCTAAACCAAAACATGTTTTTTTGAGCATCTCCCAAATTTTTACAAGTCAGGTTTTTTTGCATCATATCCTGATCTAATCCTGTCATGACAATGGCAATGAATGCACCTGACAGAAATTGTTTGTAAAAATTACCCGGTGCTTTCCAATCCCATATAAAAGTAGTTGACATTGGACTGTCAGTAATGGAAGTAACCAAAGAGGCAAAAGTTAAATCCAGTTCAGAGGCAATAAAATAGATACTGATCACAACAGCCAAAAGCATAAAAAAAGTTTGCAAAGTATCAGTCCATACAATGGTTTTGATCCCTCCCTGAAAAGTGTACATCCAGATAAGGGCAATCGTAACCAAAACCGAAACCCAAAATGGTATATTAAATGCATCGAAAAACGCTATCTGCAACACACCTGCCACCAAGAAAAGTCGAAATGATGCTCCGATTACACGAGAAATCAAAAAGAAAAACGCTCCTGTTTTGTAAGACCTGACACCAAAACGGGTCTCAAGGTATTGATAAATAGAGACGAGGTTGAGTTTATAGTAAAGCGGCAACAACACCGTAGCAATCACCAGATAACCAACCAAATACCCAAGTACAATTTGAAAATAAGACCAGTTGGAATTGCCCACCTCGCCCGGCACAGAAATAAAAGTAACTCCTGACAAAGAGGCACCAATCATACCAAAAGCCACCAGATACCAGGGAGATTGTTTATTACCCGTAAAAAAAGACTCAGAGTCACTTCCTCTCGAAGTAAGCCTTGCTATAATTAACAGCAATCCGAAATACCCTACAATGATAGAAAAAACCAATAATGGACTCATATCAATATATTTTTCTTAAAACCAGACAAACATACAACATTAGCCAATTAACGAATATCAATTGGTAATTAACAATATTTTAATGGTTAGATTTGCGCAAATTTTAAGTTTATGATTGAGACCCAAAAAATCTTTTTTAACAACGAAGACGAGAATTCAAAAGCTTTCACTGCCACCCTCAACAAAAGAGTGAACGACTACTTCAAAACCAAAGGAATCTCCAGGTACGGAAATACAGAAATGTACATAAAAACAGTCTTTATGCTGTGTTTGTTCATACTTCCTTTTTTGGCGATAGTCATTTTTGAACCAGGAACGGTTGTAGCCTTAATCTTATCTGCTTTAATGGGTCTGGGTATGGCAGGTATAGGACTTTCCGTAATGCATGATGCCATCCATGGTGCTTACTCAGGAAACCAAACCGTCAACAAAATTCTTGGCTATACTTTAAATTTTGTGGGTGGAAATGCCATCAACTGGAAAATACAACACAATGTAAAACACCATACTTATCCAAATATACACGACCATGATGAAGACATTGCCCCGAAACTTATCTTGAGACTTTCTCCGTATTCAAGCATTTCAGGTGTGCACAAATACCAACATATCTATGCATGGGTGTTGTACGGACTGGGTACATTTTTCTGGGTCACTTTTAAAGATTTTATCAAAATAATTAACTTCTATAGAGAAGGATGGCTGCAGAAAAACACCAATAGCATCGCCGGAGAAATAGTGATCCTAATCGTTACCAAAATAATATATTACAGCTACATCATTGGTATTCCGTTGTTTTTCACCTCCTATTCCGGATTGGAAATTTTTCTGGGCTTTCTGACCATGCATGTATTTAGTGGGCTGGCTCTGGCTGTCATCTTCCAGCCTTCACATTTGATGGAAGAAGTCATTTACCCTACACCTGATCAAAATGGTAAGCTCCAATACTCACGATTTGTACACCAGTTATATACTTCGGTAAACTTTGCCAACGACAACAAATTGGTAACCTGGTACGGCGGTGGACTCAACTATCAGGTAGAGCATCATCTGTATCCGCAAATATGCCATGTACACTATCCTGCTATTTCAAAACTGGTGAAACAAACCACAGCAGAATACAACATCCCATACTACAGCAAAAAAGGATTTTGGGAAGCTATAAGAGAACACAACAGAATGCTTAAATGGCTGGGCTCTCCTGAGAGCAAGTTGTCTTTGACCTAAATGACCATAATCCTACAAGGATTTTCTTCTTTAATTGGATGATATTCACCAATACTCTGGGAACTCTCAAACCAATCCTTGGAGAGTTGGCTCTTCCTCTGTGAGATTGGGAATTTTGTTTCCGGGTAGAATGTGGTTATTTTGGTGGTACGGCAATCGAATCAAACATAATGAACATCTTTATTGATACTTCAATTCTCTATCCCAATCCTTTCTGGATAGGAAATTTTAATCAGCGCCTTTTACAAGTTGTAAGAAATAAACGTGTTAACTTGATCATAAGTGAAGTTGTCCTACTTGAGCTAAGATATAATTTTGAGAAAAAACTTGATACTAATTTAATTGAGCTCAAAAAGATAAATACTTCCCTAAGAAATAATCTCAGGCGGTTTTCTGACTACATTTTACCTGATAAAACAGCTTCTCTCAGGGATTTTGATGAATTCTACGATAATCTTCAAAGGCTTCAAAATGTAAGAATTTTAAAATGCAATAATGAATTACTTCAACCAGTATTGGCAAAAGCAATTAAGAGAGAGAAACCCTTTACTGAAAAAAAGACTGAGCTTAAAGATGCCTTGATCTGGCTAACCTACTCTAATTTCGCAAATAAACATGGCTTAAAAAAATGCTTCTTCCTGACCAACAATGTCAATGATTTTTGTGACCAAGAAAAATTAAAAAAAGGAGAGTTTGAACTTCATTCAGAATTGAAGAATGATTGTGACAGGTTTATCATCTTCACAAACATCAAGAACTTCTACCAAGCAAATTCTTCCTACTTAGATAAACCTCAAAGGGAATTAGAAAAATGGATTGAGGGTATTGATTTTAATGACCAATATGTCTTTTCCCTTTTATGGGATCATGAAGGAATTTCAATATCTGATAAGGCTAATTATTTATCTGACAAGATTGACCCTAGGAGTCTGTCGGACTTAATAAACCACCCAATTATTTATATCTTGGGGCATGATATCATTTATTGGAGCGGATAGAGAACAAGTTTCTTTTATGCCACATGACCTTAACGATTGGCTACCTGAAGATCACTTGGCAAG
>NZ_JBDKWG010000137.1:0-221509 GCF_040151475.1 Reichenbachiella sp. MALMAid0571
TTTGGTTGACTTCCCTGTCAAACACAGATTTACTGCCATCATTTTGAACTCCTTATCGAAGTGTCTTCTTTCTTGTTTCATCTTATGTAAATTTAGCTTAACGAGCTTAACTTACTGTCCTGTCAAATGTAGCAGTTCCACTGTGAATCACAAGTTACAATACACCTTTCCCAGACACCAAATACACTAAGTTTCGAATTGAATTATTTTAGTGTCTGTAATAGAAAAAAATACATCAACTATAAATTCTTATTACCACATATAATCAATTGATTTAAAAATAGTTAAGTATACATTTTTAGACAAGACTAAAAATGAAAAAGTGGCTAATTTGGTCGTATTTCCTGGATGAAATTACTGATCCTTTGGTCCAGGCTCCCCTCCTCTTTCAATGCATTGACAAAGGCACTTCCTATGATTCCTCCTTTGGAATATTGGCATACTTCATTGAAAGTATTGTTGTCGGAAATACCGAAACCAATGAGCATAGGAGTTGACAGTTCCAAGGATTTCATACGCTTGAAATAAGCTAGTTGCTCCTCAGAAAACTGACCTTTTGAACCTGTGATACTTGAGGAAGATACCAGGTAAATAAAACCTGTTGACTGCTCGTCTATGGTTTTAATTCGAGACGCAGATGTAGTTGGTGTGATCAGTAAAATATTATGAATTCCGTAAGTATCAAACATTGTTTTGTACTCACTTTGATACACATCTATCGGAAGATCAGGAAGGATCAATCCATCGATCCCCACCTGTTTGCATTGCTCACAAAATGCTTCCATTCCATATTGAAGGGTTGGATTAAGCGAACTCATAATCACTACAGGAATGGTAATCTTCTTCCTCATCCCCTGCAACTGTTCGAAGAGCAATTTCACTGTCATGCCATTTTCAATTGCCTGTAAATTGCTCTGTTGGATTACGGGCCCATCCGCCACTGGATCAGAAAATGGAATTCCAATTTCTATCATGTCCACACCTTCTGCCTGAAGCTTCTCCAACACAGGAATGGTATCCGTAAGGTTAGGATATCCAGCAGTGAAAAATATCGTAAGGATGTTGCTTTTATTTTCCAGTAAGTTATTTATTCGATTCATGTTTTTATTAGTCAATGGTGAACGGTGAACAGTTAACTGTCAATGGTCAACAGTTAAAAAGGTAAAGCACTTCAAAATACAAGCTTTAAGAATCCTGAAAGACTTCTCAAAGCACATTAGCGTCAACCTTCGATTGGTATTTGATATAAGTTTCCAAATCCTTGTCGCCTCTTCCAGATAAGTTGATGACGATAGTTTCCCCTTCAATAATATCAATTTTATCCAAAACAGCCAAAGCGTGTGACGACTCAATGGCTGGAATAATTCCTTCTGTTTTGCACAAAGCCATTCCGGCAACCAAAGCTTCATCATCAGTAACGGCCTCAAAATGCACCCTACCAGATTTAAACCAATGCGCCAAAGCCGGCCCGATTCCGGGATAGTCCATCCCTGCCGAAATAGAATAAGGTTCTACCACCTGTCCATCATCCGTCTGCATAAATGTAGTCATGCTGCCATGAAGCACTCCTCTTTTGCCAAGGAAAGTAGCCGCCGCAGATTCCCCCGAATCAATTCCCAATCCTGCTGCTTCTGCTGCAATCAATTCTACTCCATCATCTTCAATGTAGTTGAAGAAAGCCCCTGTGGCATTACTTCCGCCACCGACGCAAGCAATCACTTTATTTGGCAAAGCATTCCCAGTTTTCTCCAGCAGTTGTTTTCTAATCTCCTCACTGATCACAGATTGAAAGCGAGCGACCATATCCGGATAAGGATGAGGCCCTACGACAGATCCGATAATGTAATGCGTGTCAGAAGCATGGTTGATCCAATACCTGAGTGCTTCATTGGTGGCGTCCTTCAACGTTCTGTTGCCAGACATTGCTGGAATCACCTCAGCTCCTAAAAGCTTCATACGTCCAACATTTGGCGCCTGACGTTGAATATCCAATTCTCCCATAAACACCTTGCACTCCAATCCCTTCAATGCGCAGACTGTGGCAGTTGCCACACCATGTTGCCCTGCTCCCGTCTCTGCTATTATTTTTTTCTTACCAAGCCGTTCTGCCAACAGCACCTGACCAATAGTATTGTTTACTTTATGCGCACCAGTGTGGCATAAGTCCTCCCTTTTCAAATAAATGTTTGCCTTGTATTTTTCGGACAGTCTTTTAGCATAGTACAAAGGTGTTGGCCTTCCAGCATAGTCGTGCAACAACAGTTGCAATTCCTCCTGAAACGAAGTATCACCCATGATGGCCAAATATTGTTCCTGTAATTCCTGAACATTGGCATGCAGCATTTCGGGGATAAAAGCCCCACCGAAACTCCCAAAATATCCTTTTTCATTCGGGTACAATTGTGTCAATTCTTTCTCTTCCATCTATCTTATTGTCTTAATAAACTCCTTAACTTTTGTTGCATCTTTTAAGCCCGGCTTTATTTCAAACCCGCTATTCAAATCCGCACCCCATAGGGCATCCATCATTAAACCAGCTACGTCCTCGGCATCTTCCACTGTGAGCCCACCACTCAATAAAAAGGGCTTGCTCAGTTTATAATCCTCCAATGCCTTCCAATTGAATTTCATCCCATTTCCGCCATAGTTTTTCCCTTTGGTATCAAAAAGAAAATAATCAACAACATCCTCGTAATTCTTCAATTCGGCCTCATTCAAAGTGTCTTTTACTGAAAATGCCTTTATGATTTTATACCCTGCTTGCTTCAAGCTCTCACAATATTCAGGTGATTCATCTCCGTGCAATTGGAGAAGGTCAAGTTGGTATGCTTCGGCTATGTTCTTCACCTCTACCTCCTCTTCATTCACAAACACGCCTACCTTCATCACATTTAGTTGAGTAACAAATTTAGCATCTACATCCCCTTTACCCACACTTCTTGGTGATTTGGAGTAAAAGATCAATCCTATCCAGTCAACTCCAGCTGCTATCACCTCCTCTATATTCGATTGAGTATTTAAACCACAAACTTTAACTTTCATACTGATTTTACCTGGTTATCAACAATTTCACTAAACGGCTAAAAATGATTTCAATTCCCGGGCAGGGTCAGCATGCCTCATAAACTGCTCTCCTATCAAAAACCCTTTATATCCTGCCTGATTGATCAAATTCAAGTCGTCAATGCTCCTCAATCCGCTTTCGGATATTTTCACCACATCCTTTGAAAGTTTCTCTGCCAAATTGATGGACGTGTAAATACTGGTTTCAAATGTTTTCAGGTTTCTATTGTTTACTCCCAGAATGTCGATGTATTCCATCAAATCTTCCTGATATTCTTCTTCAGAATGGATTTCTAAAAGGATTTCCAACCCAACTTGCCTGGCCAGTTTTGCCAGATTCGTTATTTCGGTTTTGGAAAGGCATGCAGCAATCAGCAACATTACATCCGCTCCCATTGCTTTGGTTTCTATCACCTGATATTCATCGACAATAAAATCCTTTCTCAGCACAGGGCAAGTCAACTCCTTTCTTGCACGAATGAGGTCTTCGTAAGTCCCACCAAAAAACGGAGTATCAGTCAATATAGAAATACCTGATGCTCCAGCATGCTGATAGCCCTTTGTGGTTTCCACTACATCTAATTTATCGTTGATGATTCCTTTGGAAGGGGATTTTCTTTTAAATTCTGAAATGATTCCAAAAGGTTCAGCATCAATCAACCGTCGCTTCAATGAGATGCCTTTTCTTTGAAAGGATTCTCCTTTTTCCAGTTCAGATACCTTCATATTTTCTTTATGGGCAGCTACTTCCTTTTTCTTCTCTAAAACTATCTTTTCCAGTATATCCATTTCTCTTATTTCCTAAACCTATAAGGATTTATTTCCCTAAAAACTTATTAAAAGCATATAATGCCTTACCTGAGACCAATGATTCTCTTGCCATCTCTACTCCTTCTTTAAGACTATTTGCTTTTGAAGCACAAAACAAACCCAGTCCTGCATTGGCAATAGTTACGTCTATCTGAGCGTCTGTTGCTTCATTTTTCAACACATTAAGAAAAATCTTAGCTGACTCCTCTATTGTTCCCCCTGCATACAACGATTCTGGTGACAAGTGCTTCAAGCCTAAATCTTCGGGTTTGTATAGGTTAATACCGTTTTTATCGGCAACCATAAAATCACCTGTCAGTGAGATTTCATCGTAACCATCTACTGCATGCACCACAGCAAACTCAATGTTATCTTCTTTCAATAACGACTGATACAATCCCTGCACCTCCAAATTATAAACTCCGGACAATTGCTTCTTTGGACGGCTGGGATTGACCAAAGGGCCAAGCATGTTGAAAAATGTCTTCATTCCCAATTCCTTTCTCGCTGGACCTACGTGCTTCATGGCAGGATGAAACAACGGCGCATGAAGAAAACAAATCCCTGCCTGATCTATTTCTTTTCGCAGGCGATCTGCATCATTGGTAAACTCATAGCCAAAATGATTGAGCAGGTTAGATGAACCACAAGAAGAAGACACTCCATTGTTGCCATGCTTGGCTATATTTTGTCCAGCTCCGGCTACTACAAAAGAAGCCAAAGTAGAAATGTTAAACGTATCTTTTCCATCCCCTCCAGTACCACACATATCCATGACATCATAATCACTCAAATCCACTGGTACACAAAGATCTAGCATCGCATCTTTAAACCCTCCTAACTCCTCAGGAAGTATTGGCCTCATCATAAATACTGTCAGAAAGCAGGAAATTAAGCTATTGTTATGAGCACCACTGGCCAGCTCTGTCAAAGCTTCCCGTGCTTCCTGCCTGTTTAGGGTCTGATTCTCTAAAAGTTTGTTTAAGATGTCTTTCATATTCTATTAGGCTAAAGCCTTTTTGTTTTTAGTGCCACGGGTTAAAGCCTCGTGGCAAGTCAATACTCCTTATCAAGGATTCCAATTTCAAGTCTTCACCCAGTTTTCCATCATAATCTTTCCATGCTCGGTAAGGATAGATTCTGGGTGAAATTGTACACCTTTTACATTATACTCTTTGTGAGAGATGGCCATGATTTCTCCTTTTGGATCTACTGCTGTCACCTTCAAGTCTGCACCAATAGTATCGGGCCTGATAGCCCATGAATGGTAACGGCATACCTTAAATTTCTCAGGAATATTGCTGAAAAAAGCATCATTCCCCTGAGTCATCACATCGGTAGTTACTCCATGCAATACATCGTCCATATTGTACAATGAAGAGCCAAATACCTCACCAATAGCCTGATGCCCAAGACATACACCCAAAATTGATTTTGTAGGTGCGTATTTTCTAATCAGCTCCATCATTATCCCGGCATCCACCGGAACACCCGGGCCAGGCGAAAGCAATATTTTATCATAACTTTCCACCTCTTCCACAGTCATCTGATCGTTTCGAATAACATCCAGTTTTGCTCCATAGCCCAATTCCTTGAGGATATGCACCAGATTGTAGGTGAAAGAATCATAATTATCTAAAACCAATATTTTCATTATACTTTTATATTAATTCTTTATCTCCTTTGTAAACTATCCGATTTTCTCTGCCAATTCTATAGCCTTCACCAACGCTCCTACTTTATTGTAAACCTCCTGAACCTCACTGTCAGGAACAGACTTTGCCACTACTCCGGCACCTGCCTGAAAAAACAATGTATTGTTCTGACTCAATAGTGACCTGATGATAATAGCATGATTAAAATTACCCGAGAAATCCATAAACCCAATCATACCTCCATAATACCCTCTTTTCGTTTTCTCATAGCCATCAATCAACTGCATGGCTCTGTGCTTTGGAGCACCGGATAATGTCCCGGCAGGAAAAGTATCCGCAGCAACATCAAGTATGCCTTTATTCAACTGGGCTGACACTTTAGACACCAGATGTATTACATGCGAAAAGTATTGTACCTCCTTAAACTTTTCCACAACAACACCTTCACCTGACTTGCTCAGGTCATTTCTTGCCAGATCAACCAGCATTACGTGTTCAGATGTTTCCTTTTCATCGTTTGAAAGCTGAAGAGCCAACTCATAATCACGCTGATCGTCCCCTGTCCTTCTGTACGTTCCCGCAATAGGAAATATAGAAGCCTTATTGTCCTGTACTACCAGTTGTGCTTCCGGCGAAGAACCAAAAATCGTATAATTGCCATAGTCGAAATAGAACAAGTACGGCGATGGGTTGATACTTCTCAATGCCCTATAGACCTGAAAATCATCCCCTTTATATTTGGTAGAAAAACCACGAGAAAGCACCATTTGAAAAGTATCTCCCTTCTTGCAATGCATTATAGCTTTCTCCACGACAGACTTAAATTCTGCATCTGTAATCGGAGACACAATATTTTTATCAGTTTCAAAATCCAAAGTTGCAGGAGTATCATTGGAGTTGATCAATGCCAATACATCCTTTAGTCCGGATTTTGAATCAACTCCTTCGATGGTATTTTCTGTAATAAAAATACGGCTATTGAAGTGGTCAAAAGCTATGACATACCTAAAGAATACATAGTGCATAAGTGGCACATCATATTTAGAGTCTTTTTGTTTATCAAGTTTAATATCTTCAAAGTGTTCTATTGCTTCATAAGCTGTAAAACCAAACAACCCATTTCTGATGTACTTATCATTTTTAGTTTCCGCAGAAAAGGAAGCAACAAAATCCTTCACCTCATCCAATAAATTAATTTGAACTGTTGGTTTTTTATCAGTTTTTCCATCAGGATATGAAATGATAAGAGAATCTGAATCTGCTTTTAGATGAGCAATTGGATCTAATCCTAGGTATGAAAAGCTATTTTCACGAGCATGGTAATCAGAACTTTCCAGTAAAAAAGAATTAGGATATTTTTCACGCACTCTCAGGTAAACCCTGACGGGAGTTTCCAAATCTCCTAACATTTCTTTAGTTTCTGAAATTATTTTATAGTCACTCATATTGATTAAAAGTCATAAAAAAAGCCCGCTTGAACAGCGAGCTTTTGTAGTTTTATTTTTTACAAATACAGATTAATGCCGTTCACAACTCATATTGAATTGTTCCACCACCAAATCATATTTGTGTTAATCGTCTTCATTGTGCTGCAAACATAAAGTATGAAATGAATTAAAAAAATAAATTACCATAAAAAACTTTTATGGAGTCACTTCTGCATATTTCACTGTAATTTCAGAAGCACCAAAATAGCCCAGCACCAGCTCTTCTTGGTCATCCAGACAAAATATATTCCCCTTTACGGTAGAAGGCGGAGTGCTTGGCCCTATCTGATCACTACTTATCTGAGAGATCAATAACGAATAGTAATCAAATGCTCTCTGGCTTAGTGACCATTGCTCCAACTTCAATTTGTCTCCTGATTTCAAAAACACATCTGTCACCTTAGTCTCAAATACATTCCCATTAGTAAACTTATCATCAAAAATCACAATTTCTTCCGGTTTGTTCTTTAATGTATCATTGATATACATTTTCCATCTATAAAAATTCCGAACATTGGGAATATCATTGATAGCTCCTTTGGTGAAATACACTTTTGCATTTGGGTCTGTTATGGGCAGCTCCGGATCGAATGCAGTATCAAAAAACACTGTATCCAAATCAGATACAGCATTCAATACTTCCCAAGCCGAAGCATACTGCGACCCTCCCGAAATATTTACATGTAATACATAAGCATTTCCGGGAGTGCCCACCAGTTCGCTGGCATTGGAATGATATGTACCCGATTCATTCGTTTCTACAAAATCAAAACGATTAGAAAATCTATCCAACACATATACTTCAGCTCCGGAAATCCCAGGGTCGGTAGTTTGATCATTGAAACCAACGGTTCGGCTTACCGAAACCGTATAAGGCTCTTCCAAATTGGTAATCCATCCTGAAATAACTATTCTTTCAGCTCCCAAAGGCAAATCCAGATTAATAGAATCTTCACAGCATACTGCTAAAATAAAAACACAAAAAGCCAGTGTGTTTCTTTTCCATCTGGTAATATGACTTTGATAATGTTTCAAAAATTCAAAATTTAAAGTTGTAAGTTACGGAAGGAACCAAAACCCCTAAAAGGGAGTACCTTACCACCTCTGTTTGCTCCGGATTTTCTTCACTTTCCCTAAACAAATAAGCCTGAGTGTTCCTTCGACTGTACACGTTATACATGGAAAAAACCCAATAGCTTTTAGTCTTCTTTACTTTTCCATTCTTTTTAATTTGGCGTCCCTCTAGTCTGGCTGCCACATCCAACCTGTGATAATCCGGTAACCTATTCCTGTTTCTTTCTTCGTAATGGGGCACTATAAAACCATCAAAATTATATTTACCTGAAGGAAAAGAAAATGGCCTTCCTGTCTGATAAACGAAATTAGAAGATAAAGTCCATTTTTTGTTCAGACGATAAATTGCCGATAAGGACAAATCATGAGTACGGTTAAAGTCTGTTGGAAAATAGGTTCCATTATTAATCTTTTCTTCCTCATATTCTCCATCCACCATAATCTCCGACTTTGACAAAGTATATCCCAACCATCCACTCAAATTTCCCAAATCCTTCTTAAGAAAAACCTCAAATCCAAAAGATCTGGACGTACCCGAAAGTAATTCTGTCTCAATGGCCGGATTAAACAACAAATCTGCTCCTCCCTTAAATTCTACTATATTCTTGTTTTTTCTATAGAAAGCTTCTGCAGAAGCCTCAAAGCTGGATTTTTTAAAATATTTATAATATCCCACAGTAAATTGATCTCCTGTACTGGGTTTTAAGTAGGTGCCACTTGCTTTCCAAATATCAGAAGAAGAAGGGGTAATGGTATTAGACAACCTGTGCATATATTGCACCAAACTAGAATAATTCACCTTAAGCGCACTGGTTTCATTTAGTTGATACTTCAATGTAATTCTGGGATGAACATTGAAAAATGTCTTAATATTTTCTCCTGATGAATAAGATACAGTATCAACAATTGTATTGATTGTTTTTGTTGTGCCGGATGAATACATAAAAACATCGCCGGGACCAAGAAGAGAAAAATGTGAAAATCTAAGCCCTGAAGTCATTGTAACCTTCGGATTTAGTTTTATTTCATTACTGAAATAGGCATACGATTCTACCGCATGTTCACTTCCAAGGTCCACTTCATTGTTGGTTGAACTAACACCAGGAATCCTTTTACCAGGTGCCAGCCTATGAAAAGTAACCGAACCACCAAAATTATATATGTGTTCAGGGTTTCTAAAATAGTTGAAATCAGATTTCAAAGCATAGTCTGTGATTTTGGAAGTTCCAACAAAACTCGCTTTGTCGTCTTCTTCAATTACCCGATATGAATAGTTGCTGATGTATGCTGTAAAATTTGAAAAAAGCTTGACATTATGAATATGATTTAACCTCATACTAAACACATCATTACCCCATTTGCGTAATACATCTAATCCAAATTTATTTTCATCCTGTCCCACATAACCCGAAAAATAGATCTTGTTATTTTTATTAATATCAAAATTGAATTTTGCATTAAAATCTCTGAAATTGGCTCTATAGTCACTGATGGCAGGATTGTTGGCTCCTCTGGTTAAAAAATCCCAGAAAGTAGATCTACCTGAAATCAGATAGGAGCTCTTGCTTTTTTGAATAGGCCCTTCTAATAAAAGGCGACTGGTTATTAATCCCAATCCACCTGAAAGACTAAATTTTTCATTATTTCCATCTCTATGCCTGATATGCATCACAGATGAAAGCCTTCCCCCATAATTCACCGGGTAACTCCCTTTATATATTTCAATATCATTCACTGCATCCGGATTAAATACTGAAGTAAGACCAAAAAAATGGTGAGAGTTGTAAATAAGTGCTTCATCCAGCAATATTAAGTTTTGATCAGAGGAACCTCCCCTGACATTTATTCCGGATGTACCCTCTCCTACATTGGTTATTCCCGGAAGCAAAAGTGAACTCTGAAATACATCTACTTCACCCAAAAAATATGGAATATCCCCTACTACATCCATATTAAGTTTATTAGTTCCCATCAAAGTGTTTTGATAAGACATTTCTATTTCAGACTTGCTTTCCACTACCACATCGAGTAGTTCCTGGAGTTTAGGATTTAAAGAAAAATTGAATACTGTATTTTTGGTAAGGTGAATAGATTCCTCAATTGATTCATGCCCAATAAAATTGACCTTGACATTGTGTTTCCCTCCGGGAAGAGTCAACGAGTAAAAACCATAGGCATTGGCTACAGCACCTTTCTGATTTTCCTCAGACAATATGTATGCTCCAATTAATGGTTCATTGGTACCCTGTTCTCTTATTTTACCACTGATGGTATATGAATACTCATATTCCGGTCGATTGTAAAATTTTAAGAATATTTGATTATCCTCTTCGACCCAGACCAAATCCTCATTTCTGATGATTTCATCTAACACCTTCCCTACCTGATTTATCTTTTGTTTGAACCTGATTGTTTTTTTGAGAGGAACAATGTTGTCACTATAAGAAATTTGAATTTTATAGGAAGGAAAAACTTCTCTTAACACCTCTTCTACCAACAATTTGTCTTTCGGTAATTCAATCCATTTTTGTGATAATGAGCTTTGGGCTAAACAAAAAACAGTAGAGGTAATAATCATACATAGGGTAAAAGCAAGTTTCATTTTGCACCTTAATACTTCCATTGCGGCCTATTAACAGGATAGTCTTTCTTCTTATAATTCCTAACTATCCACGAAGATAGTATAGATTTATTTGTCAAAAATGAGATGTGAGAACGGAAAGTAAAAATAAACCATTTAGAGGGGGCATAACAAAACAGACATAAAAAAACCCACCGATGGTGGGTTAAATAAGTCCTGTTTTAAAGTTGAGATTATTGGCATCCTGGCCCTGAAAGAAGGATAACACCTTTATCCTCAGAGGATTTTATTTGGGCTATTATTTCAAAAACATTCAGTACCTGTTTCAAAGATTTATTTTCGAATGTAGAAGTAATCAGACATTTAGAAATATTGTCATCATAATCGATGTTTACTTTATACATTTTTTCCAGAACAGGTACAACTTTTGAAATTGGGGTTCCGTCAAATCTCAAATTGCCGGTTTTCCAGGATAAAGCATTTGGATCAACCTTAGCCAACGCTATAGTTTTTCCATTTTGGAATACTGCACCTTGCCCCTTTACAAGAACCACATTATTACCCTTTTCAGCCAGATTTCCAAATGCGACCCTGCCACTATACACATCCACTGAAGCAACATTGTTAGCAGTTCTTAAATTAAACGAAGTTCCTAAAACCTTTGTAGATGCACTTGGTGAATATATAATGAATGGCTTATTTGCATCTTTTGCAACTTCGAAAAAGGCTTCTCCCAGCAAATACACTTTCCTGCTATCTCCTTCAAATTGTTCTGAATATTTAAACTCAGAATTTTCATTCATCACAACCCTGGTACCATCGGACAGCATAAACTCTTTCACTTCTCCCTCTTTTGTAGCATAAGACAATTGAAATGAATCAAAGTCATCTTTGGCTAAGAAAAAGTAAGAAATACCCACAGCTATTACCAACATCGCTGCGATTCTAAAAAACAGTTGTAGATTGAATGATTTAGTGTCTTCACTCCCCAAAGGCATTTGTATCTCTTTTGTGGGAAATAAATGACCACTCACCTTTGACCAGCCTTCCTCTATATTGGGATTATAAGCTTTAGCATCATATAAAGAGAATTCATGAATTCTCTTTATTTTCTCAAATTCAATTCTATTTTCTTCTGATTCAGACAACATAGTCTCAATCTCTTTGGCCTCTTCCTGATCGGAAAATCCATTTAAATAGTTGAATATTTTTTCTTCTTTTAATAGCATGGCATTATGTTGTTCATTGGTGAGTCAAAATAAATCAGCTCCCCCCCTAAACAAATTTCTTTTTTTTAATTACAAATAAACATCAAAAATAAAATCACCTTATCCCACACAGGATTCAATTGCTCTCGCAATTTCTTAAGGGCTATTCCTATTTGGTTTTCTACTGTTTTTACAGAAATATCAAGTTCTTCTGCTATCTCCTTGTAAGTAAGCCCGGAATTTCTACTCAAATTAAATATCACCTTGCATTTTGAAGGAAGTGAGTCAATAGCCCTAGCTACATATACCTGTAAATCTTCAAAGACTATATCTTCTTCTTTATTTGTGGTATCAATAAATCCTGCATCATCAATATCTACCTTTTTATACTCCTTTGGTAATTGAAGTTTGATATAATTGAATGACTTATTGCGAACCGCAGTAAAAAGATATGATTTCATTGATGTACTGATACTAAGCTCATACCTGCGCTCCCAAATATTGATAAATATCTGCTGCACCAGCTCTTCTGCTATATCATAATCCTTGACGTAAGTCACACCGAACCGACACAAATCCTGATAATACGTTTTAAATATATACTCAAATGCCTTTCTGTTATCTTGTGCAAGGCATTCCATCAATTGAGCATCTTCTAGTTGACCAAAGTCTTTTTCCATCTAAAAAAATAGAGTTGATGTATTAATTGAAAAAACAGGGTGCTAAGTTAAAAGTATTTGTAAATTATGTTGTGTTTGAAATGTCATTGGTTACTTAACTTCTTAGTTTCCGCTCTCAGCCTTGTCTTCTGGTTGTTTAAAGGTTATGAAAAACATCACTGCCACCAGCAAAGCAAATATGGCTGGAATCCACCAGAATGTGGACCATTCTCTTTGTCCGCCAGTAGTAAACATATCCAGTACATTCCCGGATATTACCGACCCGATACCCATCCCTACTCCATAAGTAATCAAGGTAATAAATCCCTGCGCACTGGCTCTAATATCTTTGGGTGCTTTTTTATCCACGTAAATTTGTCCCGTAACAAAAAAGAAATCGTAACATATACCATGCAATGCAATACCCAAAAACAGCATCCATACCATTTCATCGGTATTGCCCATAGCGAACATTCCGTATCGAATCAACCAAGCGAGCATTCCGACCAAAAGCATTTTTTTGAGACCTAGCCTGACAAAAAACCAAGGCATTAAAATCATAAAAAGGACTTCAGACATTTGTCCTATACTTTGGATAGAAGCAGCATTTCCTACATTCAAATCATTAAGAAACAGATTGGTGAAGCTATAATAAAACGCCAATGGAATAGAAATCAATAAGGAACACAAAACGAAAATTGCAAACGAAGTATCTTTCAACAACCTCAATGCTTTTATTCCCAGAATATCTCCTATCGAAACATCCTTTCCTGTATTTTGAGGTGGTGTATTAGGAAGTGTAAATGAATATAAACCCAATAGTACTGAAATGACAGCTGCCATTTTTAATGGAAGTGTGGTAAGTTCTACATTGTCAAGCATAGAACCCAAAATGAAGTTTATTGACAACCCGGCTGCAATCCACCCTATTGTTCCCCATACTCTGATTTTAGGAAATTGTTCTCCCGGGTTTTCCATTTGCTGAAAAGAAATGGTATTGACCAAAGCCAATGTTGGCATGTAGCAAGCATTGTACACTAATAAAGTCAAAATAAGTGAGGCTGTTTCCGTAATACCGGTTGCAAAATAGATTACTCCTCCCCCAACTATATGCAACACACCCATTACCTTTTCAGATGAAAAAAAGCGATCTGCCACCATACCTATAAAGAATGGCGATAAAATAGCCGCTATGTTATTCATCAAATAAGTAGTACCTATCTCTGCTCCGCTAAATCCGATTTTTCCCAAATATGAACCTACAGTAACAAACCATCCCCCCCAAATAAAAAATTGAAGAAACATCATAAAACTTAGTCTTACATAAGTAGTGTTTGTCATTTGTTTAGCGTTTTAGTTGGCAATTCAAAGTAGTCCGGAATGTCTGTTATTTATAAAAAAACAATTCTTGTTTATCATATTCATTGGTAAACCTTACACAAAATCAAGTAATGCATTACAGGTACTAAAAAAATACTTTTGGTCCCGATTGCAACAAATCTTGAAATTCTGACGGCCCATCAACGAATTCATTTTTAAATTTATCCAAATCATCTAAAGTTTCTTGCGAAAGCAAATCTACAACCTCATCTAAAGCCACTCCACTTACCATATAAGGAAAGTGACCAAGTAACATTTGTTCTCCGCTGCATTGCGCATATACCTGACACTCACTCAAGTCCCCAATAATGATGTCTTTGACTATACACCTGTTTAACCAGTTTTCTACATCTGAATTTTCATTTTCCAACAATTTTCTTCTTGTTCTATTGGGATCAAAATTTTGTGAAAAATATTGATTGATGTTCTTCATTGAGTGTGCAGAAATCAAATTTCTCATCTTACCTGCACATGGCATACACATAGCATACTCAAAAATCGTAGAGTATGAAGAATATCCCTTGTATGGCTTTAGTGCTTTTTCTATTACATATTCAGTACCCGAAACCAGCAAATTACATTCACACGAAATACACTTATCCATTAGTGTTCCTGTCAAATCTGAGTAAAACACTTTAGGGATATCAACCGATAAAGGTGGGAATGAGTGACCTTCTTGCATTTGTCAAAAATAATTCTTTAAACAATGAATTGGTAAATCCTCTCAATATTTATGACTTTGAAACTTTGCATCAACCAAATTCTCCAACTACCGTTAAATGTGTGGTAATAAATACTGTTGTTACCTCAGCGTATTAATACTGTTAAATTATAGCTTTTAAGAACATAAATTTATTAGAATGATATACTTTTGCAAAGATGAACAAATGGCGTAAAAGCATTTTTATTAAAAGCATGGTTGTTATTCTTAGTTTTGCTATGATTGAACAAGCATATTCTTTTTCTGCCAATACCTCAAAAAGAATCCCGTCTTTGAGTGCAAATTCTATACAGGTTCTTCTACAGAGTTTGTTTGATAATGATTTTACCAAAGCTTCGGAAGCTACTCCGAAATCAAATCCTTTAAGTGAAAGTTTTCCTGAACAACAAGATGGTGAATCTGAAGAAGAAGGTTGTGAAGAAGACGACTTAAAACTTTTGTTTGCAGTATCAAAAACATCATACACACTTAGTATCGTACTTAAAAAGTACGATGATCACGATTTAGCATCCCTTGGATTCATGTTGGGGAAAATTCCAACACCTCCTCCCGAAGTGTAAATCACAACATCCACATTTTTTTGATGTAACCAAACATCAAACTCTCAAGAAAATCTAATCTTCTCTACTATGTATTGCTGTGCAATAGCAAAAGTATATATGGAGAAAGATCAAATGTTATAGTCAAAAAATTACACATCAAATAAGTATGAATTTCAAAGAAATATTTTTTCTTAAGCACATAAAGAATGACCTTTTATCAAGTGTAGTGGTTTTCCTTGTAGCCCTCCCCTTATGTTTGGGGATAGCTCTGGCTTCAGGAGCTCCCCTTTTTTCAGGCCTGATTTCCGGGGTAGTTGGAGGTATAGTTATAGGATCTTTGAGCAAATCTCACCTAAGTGTGAGTGGCCCTGCAGCTGGTCTGGTGATAATAGTACTCAATGCTCTCGAAACCCTGGGAAGTTTCCAAGCCTTTCTCCTGGCACTCGTGCTTGCAGGAGTTATTCAGGTATTTCTGGGCTATATGAGAGCAGGCATCATCGGTCATTATTTCCCTTCATCTGTCATCAAAGGAATGTTGGCTGCCATAGGATTGATATTGATCCTGAAGCAAATTCCGCACATGATTGGGTTTGACTCAGACGCCTTTGGAGAAATGGAATTCATCCAATCTGATGGTAGTAATACCCTGTCCTATTTAATAGCGTCTTTTGATCACATACACTTTGGGAGCATGTTGGTTGGTGTTGTTTCATTAGGTCTGTTCATTTTTTGGGAATCTAAATTCATAAAACAAAATCAAATACTAAAACAGGTACCTGCGGGTTTATTGGCCGTAATTACAGGATTATTAATAAACATTGGATTAAAATCTGCTTATCCAGAAATGGCTATTTCAGGCAGTCATCTAGTCAACATTCCAGTAATTTCAGGGATAAGTTCGCTATCATCAGTGCTCCAATTCCCTGATTTTTCATTCTTAACTGACATTAATGTATATATTATAGCCATTACACTAGCCATTATTGCAAGTTTAGAGACACTTCTTAGCGTAGAAGCTGTTGATAAAATGGATCCATTGAAAAGAAGGACTTCTCAAAACGCAGAATTGAAAGCTCAGGGTGTTGGTAATATAATATCAGGGTTGATTGGTGGACTCCCCATTACAGCGGTAATCGTACGAAGTACTGCAAACCTAGACGCAGGAGCCAAAAGTAAGATGTCAGCCATTTACCATGGTGTTCTTTTGTTGGTAGCTGTTGGCTTTTTTCCATTGGTCATGAATGAGATTCCACTTGCATCACTTGCCGCTATATTGATAGCTGTTGGGTATAAATTAACCAAACCAGCACTATATAAGACGTTATTTAAAATGGGAAAAGGACAGTTTATACCTTTTATTACAACTGTGGTCGCCATACTTTTCACTGACCTGCTCATTGGTATTTGCATTGGTATGGCAGTAGGTATATTCTATATCCTCCGAACCAATTATAAGGTTCTTTACCATTACGATGAAACAAAACACCCGGAAAATGATACAAACCTTATCACCATAAAATTAAGTGAGCATGTGTCATTTCTCAATAAAGCAGGGCTACAATTGACCTTCGAACGTCTTCCTGAAAACAGCCATGTATTGATAGATGGAAGTCATTCTAAAGAAATTGATCATGATGCATTGGAAGTGATTTATAATTACAAGAGCAATGCACACGAGAGAAATATCACATTCGATTTAAAAAACATCCCAGATTTAAAAACCACCAACTTTAACTAAGTAAATAAGAAATAACATGAAAACATATTATAGCAATCTAATAGACAACAACCGTAAGTGGGTAAGTGAAAAATTGAATCAGGATAGCGACTTTTTCAACAAGTTAGCTCATGGCCAGAAACCTCCTGTACTGTGGATAGGATGTGCAGACAGCAGGGTGCCTGCAAACGAAATTACCGGAACTCAGCCTGGTGAAATGTTTGTTCACAGGAACATAGCCAACATGGTAATACATACTGACATGAACATGCTAAGTGTTCTGGATTATGCTGTAAATGTACTCGATGTAAAGCATGTCATTGTTTGTGGGCATTATGGGTGTGGTGGAGTACTTGCAGCGATGGACACTAAAGAATATGGTCTTATTGACAACTGGATACGGCACATTAAAGATGTGTACCGTTTACACAGGCATGAATTGGACAGCATAGAAGATATGAAAGAAAGAGCCAATAGATTTGTGGAAATCAATGTTATCGAACAAGTAGCCGATTTAAGCAAAACTTCAATCATTAAAAATGCGTGGAAAAATGGAAAAGACACACAAATTCATGGGTGGGTGTATGACATCAAAAATGGACTAATTCAGGAGCTTGATGAACAAATCAAGTTTTAATAAGCGGTTTTACTTTTTTATATTTCATTAAATTGATTCATCTTTATATTTTACACTTAAAGAGTAGTTATCTAATTATTAAAATTTTAATCTAACAAAAAAATCGATTATGAAAATCATTAAAATGACCTTTGCTGTACTATTGATGCTTGTGAGTTTAAGCTCTATTGCACAAGACAAAAAACCAATGCCAAGCCCTCCCGGATCAGTATCTACTACTGTAGGCCTTACTGATATAAGTATTACTTATTTCAGACCTCAAATGAAAGGAAGAAAGATCTTTGGAAGTGGAGATGGGTATCTTTTGCCATATGACAAATTGTGGCGTGCGGGAGCCAACTCTGGTACTGTGGTGACATTTAGCGATGGTGTGAAAGTTGGAGGTAAGGATTTACCAGCCGGAGAATACTTGTTATTAGCCACACCAGGCAAGTCAAGTTGGACTGTTTTATTCTACAAAGACAAATCTATAGGCGGAAACATGTCTAAAGTAGAAGATGCTAACATCGCTGCGAAAGTAACTGTAAGCCCAACAAAATTGGGAGATACAATTCAGGTGTTGACTTACAATATTACTGACATCAGTAAAGACAGCAAATCAGCAAACATAGAGTTGGCTTGGGAAAATACTTCAGTTAAAATACCTGTTGTTGTTTCTTTAAATCAATAACCTTAAAAAAAGGTGGCCTGTTGTAAATCCAGCAGGTCATCTTTTTTTAAATTTCTAAGTGTTCAATAAAATAGCCTAAGAAATCTGATCTTTTCTACAAACAGTAAAACGATCTGATTCTTCACCAGTCATTCTGGTTTTTGCATCTACCACCACATATCTGTTTTCAGATTTAAAAATAGCATCAAATTGATTTTCATCTAGTGATATGTTGGTAGTTAATCTGGTATTATAGACCATATTCATGATACTGGTAACCATCCCTTCAAGGAAAAAGCAGATAGGAGCTTTGGTTTTTCCTACCATCTTAAGAAAGGCATTGGATTCACTACTTCCTGTAATATTAAACGTACTCTTGCCAGAAGGATTAAACCTTTCGACTTCCCATTTACCCCATCCAAGTGTATTGATAAATGCTAAAATTCCATGAAGCTGATCGTCTGTGCTATTTACAGATGGAGCAATGGTGGTGCTCCATTCTTTAGAAGAAATAAGGTTACCCAATAAATGGAATGCACTCATTTGGGCTGATTGTATCATGATGGTTTTGGCTTTGATTACTCCATCACGCTTGTATTTCTTCTCTAACCCCATCAATATGCGTACACTGATCAAACTGTAGTAGTTGGCATAATGCCGGGTAATTGTACTTCCAAAAGCTTCCATCAAGCCTGTTTCTTCATTGCCCTCAACTTCGACGGACGTAAAGGCCTCCAGAATATCACTGTAATTAATGGCTGTTTCTGTCGATTGGGGCTGGTTCTCAAAAGTTTGGACTACCCCTTCTCCTACTGAATTTTGAAGCTTCTTCTTCAGCCCTCTAAAAACATCTATTCTGGTGGATGCATCTCCTTTAGAAACACATCGAATTAGCTTGGCATCAAAGGTTCCCAATGCTATATCATGTATGGCCTCAGTAGCTCCACACAAAAAACCCATGGTAAAGTATGCTACTCCATGCTCTTCAGGTTGCCTTTGTCCATATATCTTTTTCCAGGAAAGACCATAATGCTCACTCTCAGTCTCAACATAACCACCCTTCCTATGTACGTTTTTGAGATTTATCTTTCCAAAACCACAAAAACTATAATAATTCCCAACAATTTCCTTCCGTTTCTCTGCCGACCAATTAGGTTTATTCTGAAAACACTTACTAAACTGAGAGTAAGCTATTTCTTGAGCAGAATTGATAAGTATAGAGTTGACATCTATATATTGTTTGATCTCTTCTATTGCCTTTTGAAGAAAGCAATTATAATAGTCTGTATGAATTGTTAATGGTTCCCCTGCAAAAACATAGGCATTTCTATCTTTATGGTACGATCCAAATTTCATCATCTACAATTCTCGTTTTTAATAAATTTCAAGATACAAATTAAATAGATATTAAAGCATATTGATCTATTATATCGAAATTTTTATATACTCTTTTTACTTTAATCTAAATTTCAATAGTCAACATTTAATATCCTTATAATCAAAATATTAGAATTAAATATTAAATAACAATAGTAAACATTAAAATTGAATACACAAAGGGAAGAAAAAAGGCAGTCAGAATTATCTGACTGCCTTAAATGCTTTTTTTAGCGAAATACTTGTATCTCTATTCCTCTTCTAAACCTTCCTTGTGTTTATGACCTATCGCATGATAAGAATGTACGGTTTTTTCTGTAACAGAAAGCAACAAAGCAGAAAGGATAAACACCATGTGAATACCAATCTCCATCACCACACTAATTACTTCTGGCTTATCACCAATTGCTGACTCCCTATAATCGACGAATGTTTTCAACAACTGCACTCCTGAAATAGAAGCCAGTGAAGTAGCCAGTTTAATCTTCAACATGCCAGCATCCAACCCATCCAGCCATAGAGGCTTATCATCATGCATATCTACATCTATTTTACTGGTAAAAATAGAATACCCACCAATAGTCACCATCACCACCAGATTCATCACCATAGAAATATCAACCAAACTCAATACGATTAACATGATCTTAGCTTCACCTTCGATTAGTAAAACATGTTGCAAATGCAGGAGTTCTTGAAAAAATTTGACAAGGTATAGAAAGGAACCGATAGCCAATCCGCCATACAAAGGTGCCTGTACCCACCTACTCCAAAAAACAAAAGCCTCAAAAGTATTCTCTAAACCATTAAAAGTCTTCTTAAAACTAGCCATGTGTTGATTTTATAAGTTTTGTAAAAATGTAAGGATAAAAATAGTGCTTATTTTGAATAATAAAACCGTATTAGACAATAATTATATTATTATTTAGGTAAAAATACGGATAAATTTCACTCTCGAACTACCAGGGTTTTCAGGATGATATCATGTAAGGATTTTCTGTCTTTCCTGAAATAAATGATAAAAATACCCAGAAAAAGAAACAATATTGAAACATACTTTAATAACACCCTGCAAAAAGCAATCGGTACAGAAATTCTGGTTCCATCCTCATTTATTACTTTAAGTTGATGGTACTTTTTCCCCGGGGTTCCCTGCCACACTGAAGATTCAAAAAGGGTGAAATAAAGAGTGATAACGGTCAAACAAATGGCGTATAATACAGTATTGCTTTCTACTACAAATGAACAAATCAAAAAAAACAACATCAGTATGGTAATATCAATATTGTAAGCGAACAATCTGGCGGAAAAACCAACAGGCTCGTATTTATTATCAATACTTTTGTGTTCCATACTCTTTCACCTATATCAAATTTGCAACACAAATTAAGTCAATATTTTGAAGGGAAATTTGATTTATTTAACTTCATACCAAACAAAACCAATCTAATATGAAAATCATTAAAATCATCGGAATTGCTATAGTGGCAATCATTGGTGTAGTTCTTATCGTAGGAATGTTATCACCAAGAGAGGTAGAACTGGAACGGTCGATTACAATCGACGCAAATGCAGAGTCTGTTTTTGAAGAGATCAAAGGAATAAAAGCATTGAATTCATGGTCTCCATGGCAAAAAATTGATCCTCAAGGTACTAAATACACTTTTGAAGGACCTGAAACGGGAGTTGGCTCTAAGATGTCCTGGGAGAGTGAGCATCCAGATGTAGGTACCGGATCTCAGGAAATTATAGAAAGTGTTGAAAACAAAAAAGTAAGGACTGAACTTTACTTTGGAGGTTTTGATACACCTAACTACGCCGACATAACGATCGAACCTGATGGTTATAAAAGTAAAGTAACCTGGACTTTTGAAGGAGATATGGGCTCAAATCCTGTATGGAAATTAATGGGACTCATGATGGACAGCATGTTGGGGCCATCCTACGAAGAAGGCCTTCAAAACCTCAAAGCTCAGGTAGAGTCAAAATAGAAAAAAGCAATGTTGAATCAACATAAAATTTAGAATATTCTTCATTGAAAGAAGGAATAATGCATAACCTGAAAATTGAACTTTAATTGGCTTTTAGCAACAGTTGAATCTTCTTGTATATCGGATATATTCTAAAAATCACCAACCATTTAATGAGAATGTATTTTAAACTTCCATTAACAGGAACTGCAAGTACATCTATTGATAATTTCTCAATGATTTTTCTATGTAGAACAGGGTTATACCTATCTCTGTATTTTTCATCCACTGACAGAAATATGGTCATTAACTCCCTGCAATTGAAAGGCGAAAAATCTTCAATAGCTGAACCCATAGCAGACCTGCCATTAGCAAACCAATTACCCATCTTCTCTTCCCAATAAAACATATCCAGAATATTATACCCATTATTCTTAAACGAAACTGCATTGTTGTCTATCCATTTTTGATATTGATCCTTCACAAAATCAAACTCCTCGAATTTATTCAATCGGGCAAGTATTGCTCCCGAAACATTGTTCTGGTTGGCTTGGTAATGGAAATAATTTCGGGCAGCTTCACTTACACAGGTAACATTCAATCTATCCTTATACTTTTTGAAAAATTCATTGTAAAATGCAGGATATAAAACAGGATTAGACAACTCGACATTCTTTGTCATCAAGGCTTTGACATCATCTTCCAGTTCAGCATCATACTCTATTACATAATAATCGACTCCCAAAATTTCCAACAACTTCTTAGGCGTTTTGATGTCTTGGTCTGTATCCTTAAGGTGTTTGTGCTTGAAAATAAAATAATGATGGCTATCAGGTATGTGCATAGATGCAGCCAGCATCATTCTACTATCCCATCCACCTGTCACAGCAATCATCAACTTATACCTATAGCTAGCGGCTTCTAAAAAGCCCTTGATGTATTTTGAGCTAAGCTTCACAGCCTCTTCCAATGGTAGTTTTGTGACTTTTTTCCCTGGGTAATATCTAGTGGATTCACCCCTGTGTAAATCGAGATAATGATTGACAGACAAATGTTTGACGCCAAAATATTGAGTAGTATCCAAAATTCGCTCTTTCCGCAATTGAAATTTTTCGGAGTTGTAAAACTCAGCTCCTTCAACACATTTCTGTAGCTCAACATATTCTGACAACAAACTAGGCTGTGAGGCAAGCCAAAGACTGCCTTTTTTCAAATAAAATACTTCCCTCTGCCCCGCTGCATCATGAAACAATTTAAAATTCCGGTCATCACAATAGATAATAAGAAACCGACCTGCATACTTTGCTGAATTTTCTAAGACCGCCTCAAATGTCTCATTTTCAACCAAGATATCTACTATCTGCTGATTGCCAAAAGTCGGATTTTTAGAATCAAAAATAAAACCAATAAGAACTACAGACTTACCATAAATGCTACTAATAGCAACCTCCAAATTGGGATGTGAGTAAACGAAGAGATTACCAATATTCGTGGTATTCCATTCATTGAACCCATTCAATTCAGAAGAAGTAATAATAAACTGTCTGTTAAATAAAAGCTCGTTTTTTTCTTCTTCTGTCATCATGGACAATTAAAATGAGATCAATCAATTGAATTTCTTAAGCAATTTCAGCAATGACGAATTTATGTCTTCAGAAATCTTTAATCCAAAAGCGGGAATCCAGTATATTAAGGTCAAAAGGGTTCCTCTGATAAGTATATTCAAATATAAATTTTCAAATACAGGTATAAATACCAGCAAACCAAAGCATACCAAGCCTAAAAGAGTAATCTTGATGATGTTGCTATCAAACGGTTGATAATCTAGTTTGATAAGTAGAAATACATATCTCAAAACATTCACCAATATAACAGCAAGAGCGGACGCTATAGCCGCACCTGTAATTCCATACAGGGGAATGAAAATATAGTTTAGAACGATCACCAAAAGAATCAATCCCGCTATGAAAAATGTGTTGTACCTGAAGTACTTGGAAGTGGAAATAATCTCAGTGTTTACCCCTGTCAGCATATCAAACAATTGCCCAATGCCAATGAACAATATCACATATTTACCCGCAGAATATTCTACGGGTATAAGTTCGAAAACAAAATCAATATTGAGCCATACCCCCAAAAACAAATAGACTGCAAACAGAAACTGGTTCAAACAACTCTTAGAATACACTTCCTTTATGGTAGATAAGTCATTGGCTTTCCAGGCATCTGAAACCACTACAATGGCTACTCTTTTGACACTTTTAGCAGGTATACTGACAAAAATACCAAAAAAGAATACGGTGGTGTAGATCCCATTCTCAGCAAGTCCCAACATATTGCTAATCATTACCCTATCCACTTCCAAAACTATAATAGTTCCCATACTCCCCAGCAATCCGTACAACCCCAACATCTTTATTTCTTTACCCAATCCTGTACTTGCTCTTTTGAATTTGGACAAGTCAAGATTGAAACTATTCTTGTAAAAGACATAAACCACTGTAACTATACCGGGAACACTCAAGCCAAAGATGTAAAGGATAAACAGATAGATAAAGTCATACCCTTCCAGCAACCAATAGGCAATCAGAGCAAATGTAAGAATGATTTTAGCCAGAAAGTTTTCTGTAATAGCACCAAGTACCGAATTGTACAGCATTCTAATGAATGTATCAAAATTCTTAAAGATCAAACGAAATAGAAACAACACAGTAAATCCTGCGACAAAGGGAGCAAAATACTTAGCTTCATTCCTGTCTTCTATTAACACATTTTCAAGTAATAAGAATGCAATTATCCCTAGAAGTCCCCCTATTACTGTCATTATCAATGAAAACGAAAAGTATCCGTTGTGACTTGAACTGCTCTGGTCTCTGAACTTAGGGAATATTTTTACCGTAACCAATGGAATACCCAAAGCAAAAATAGTAGAAAAAATCACGGTGGTAGAATTAAGAAAGCCAAGTAAACCTATGTCTTCCTTTGAAATAAGATTGGGCATCAATATGGTAGAATTCAAAAAACCAACAGCCACACCCATGTAGTTGAAAAGAGTAGATTGTATGGCTTGTTTTTTAATGATCCCCATATATGTTAGGGTTTAACCCAAAATGTAGTGTCTGTTGATCCTGAAGTGCAAGTGTAACTTTTCCACTCGCTTAATTTGTCAAAAACGATAGAATACCTTTCTCTTTCGGAATTGTCAAGAATCATTAAACCTCCACTTTTCAAATGTTTCATACTGGTAAACAAGCATTCAGGTCTGGCACGTCCATCTATCAGAATGTAATCAAAATAGCCATTTTCAAAGTCCTTCAGCACATTAAAGTAGTTGTTGTACATTTTTCGGTACTCAAAGTCCTTTGTCTTGAGGTTCCATTCCTTGTAAAATGCAGGCAGTTCCATTTCTTCACTTTCCGAATTGGCTGGCACAAATCTATAATCAACATTGTCAATTCCTTCTTTTTCCAGTTTTTGTTTCACCATGTGATACCAAGTTTCGTGGTGCTCTATACTCACCACAAATTTTGACCTTTCACAAAAAAAATGAGTGCTTCTGCCACTACCGAACTCCACTCCGATCATTTCATCGGTCAAGTATTTCTTAAAAAACTCGATGGCAGTGATACACAACCAAGGCAAACCCGGGTTAAAAGACTGATAGACCTTATTGTAAAATTTTATTAAAGGCCTTTGAACTCTCCATACCATATAGTCCAACCCTCTTTTTTTACCAGTTTTATAGTTTTTGGTGATAATTAAAGGATTACTATCAATCTTTTTCAACAACTCTAATGGATTGCCCATATCAACTAATCAATCTTTTTTTATAATATTCAACCAACTCCTGCCCCGTTTTATTCCAATGATACTTTTGAGCAACCGCCAGTTTTCCTTGCTCCGCACATTTGCTCCTTTTGGCTTCATCATTGAACAGTTCCAATGTTTTCAAAACAAAATCATCAACAGACCTGTCTTTAAAAACCATTCCTGTTTCGGTTTCATTCACCAGATTTTCTTGTGCAGTGCAGTCACTTACCAACAGTACTCCTCCCAATGCCATATATTGGAACAACTTGTTGGCATAAGTAGTATCATGATGGATGTTTCTTTCCAAAGGAGAAATGCAAATATTACTGGCTGCAATATAGGATGGAAACAAATCTGATTGCTGCCAGCCCAGGAAATCAACCTGTTCGGTAATTTTTAGGGATTCTACCAATTGAGCTAATTGGCTGTCAAAAGAACTTTTTCCAACCACTACCAGTTTTATATTCTGAATAGAACTCTTTAGTTTTTCAACTGCCTTGACGGCTGTAATCAATCCACGGCGCTCCGAAGTATCTCCCAAATACAACAACACAAAATTATCCTGATATCGATCTACAATAGTACTGTCTATAGATTGGCTAGAAGCATAATCCTCTTCAACTACATTTGGTGCCACCACTATTTTATCCTGAGCAATTTCTGTACGATTAACAATCTCTTCTTTGGCATGTTTGGTTACCACCACCACCCCATCGGATTTAGAGATATACTCCTCTTCTCTTTTTTTCCATATCGAAGGATAAATTAGAAGCTTCCACGGAAATGACCTGACATGTTTGTAAAACTTCATTATTTCAGGCCTGTTTTCATGTAAATCCAACACTACTTTAAAGTCGATTTTAGATTTGATCATAAAAACAGCTCTCGCCACCTGAACATCATGAATATGAACCACATGGCAACCCACTGTTCGGATGAATTCCGCAATTGGTTTTTTTAATAAAATGTGATAAAAAGGAAAAGTATATGCCAATGCAGATAGCTTATACAACAGCTTACTGCAATAAAACCTATGAACATGTATGCCTTTATAGATTTCCTGCTTGACAAAATCCTTGGAATAAGAAAATGCAAAAAGATGGACTTCCATTCCTGCATCGATCAAAACCCTGGCTTCATTCTCCACCCTGGGATCGGGAGGAAAATCATTGTCCAAAATCATACCGACTATAGGTTTCTTTTTTTCCAAAGAGAGAAAATCTAAGATTTTTTAACTGAAAGGTAAACACCACCCACAAAAACCAACAGTATCACCACGTTGAAAAACAACATTATCTTGTTGCCGATATAGTAAGAATCAGGTTTGAACTCAAATTCAATCAGATGGTTGCCTTTGGCCACTTCCAATCCCCTAAGGATGTAATTGACTCTTAAAATATCTACTTCCATATCGTCAATTTTAGCAATCCATCCTGTTGGGTAGTAAACCTCCGAAAACACCGCAAATCCATCTTCAAAACAATTGGTTTCATACTTTAGGTAATTGGGTTTCTGCTCAATCAATTGAATAATATTGGCTGCACTGTACTTGCTCTTATTGGTCTTGAAAAGCGTGGTATCTACTACGGCTGTTGATTTGGTATTGATTTCATTCAATACTTTCATCTCTTCATCCGCTCCTGAGACTTTCCTGATCTCACTGACATACCATGCATTTCCATTGGCTTCAGGATTGGCAATAACCGCATTGGCCTGGTCTCCAGCAACAAAGTATTTGGTATTCAACATATTGATCACATTGCTTTGACGAAAGTCAGGACTTCCACTTTGCAAGCCTGAAATCAAAGTGGAAGTTTCAGAGGTAATACCAAACTCTATCAGATCCTGATAACGCCTCATCTTAGCTCCATGGTAGCCCCCTATTGATTGATGAAAATAAGATGTACGTGCATCATTAAATGCACCAAGCAAATTATATACTCTGTAACTAAGGCTTTTGTCTTTCAGAATCTGTTGATCGGCAGCATTGGGAGTAAAATTGGTTTTGTGAGGGTTTCTTTTGAAAGAATCAGAATCAATAAATCGCTTATCGACTAAAAACATATCCAGAAATACCAATACACCAACTACTACCAAAGCAATATTCAGTTTCACTTTGCCTTTGAAATACAACCATAGAATGGCTGCTGAGGCAAGCACATAAAACAAAGACCGCAACGCATCCATACGTAACAAGCTCAGCCTGTCTGCCCTCAATGCAGGAAGGTACCAATCAGGAAAGCCCGCCAAACGCTGGTCTATAGGCCCGGCAAAACTTCCCATGCCAGCCAGTAATACGGTCAGCAAAGCAAATCCACCAGTAATCCCCACTGCCATCAAAAATTTCTTCTGTAGCTGATTTGACCAACCATCATTGATCATTTTTTCCAATCCTAAAAAACCACCCAGAATCATGGCAAAAACTGCTATCACAATAGCAAAAGTCACCGACCTGAATTTGTTGTAACCGGGCAAATAATCAAATAAAAAGTAATTGACTGATGAAAAATTACTTCCCCAACTCAATACTATTCCCAATACAAAAGCCCCCAAGATCCAATACTTTACTTTTTTGTCCAAAACAAAAAGTCCTAAAACAAACAGAAAAACAACCACAGCTCCTCCATAATAAGGTGCTGTCAATGGCTGATCTCCCCAATAAGCAGGTGCATTTTCAACCTGACTTTTGATTTGCCTCCTATCCATTCCATTTTTTTGCAATGCTTTTTCCAAATTGGAATTGCTGCCTAAATCCTGCTGAGATGCTCCACCAAAAAAATTAGGAATAAATAAAAATATAGGCTCTGCAATCCCATTGCTGTATTGAAAAGCATAGTCTTTATCCAACCCGGAAGTTTTGGCATCTTCCGTAGAGGTCAATTCTGATTTTCCACGAATGGAATACGGTCCATATTCATAAACAGTCCACAACCTCCCAATGTTCGCACCAACAGCCAATAACGCAGCTACGATAAGTATTCCCGTTGTTTTAGCGAAATTGACTTGCTCCTTTTCCATAATGGCAATCACCAACCTCGACAATCCGTAAATCAACGCAATGAGCAAAAGATAATAGGTGATTTGCAGGTGATTTACACGTAGCTCCAATGCCAAGCCAAGACTGGTAAGGATAAAACCCCAAAGCCTGTTTCTGGTATATGCCAAATGGATACCAGCTATTACCAAGGGCATAAAAGCCACCGCTGCTATTTTTATATTATGTCCTGCACCTATGGCAATGATTACAAACCCTGTCAAACCAAAAGCAAGTGCAGCCGGAATGGCCAACCATGACCTTACCCGAAAAGCGATCATCATAATGTAGAAGCCAACAAAGCACAAGAAAACGAGATTCACAGGGCTTGGTAGCCACAGCGACAATGCCTTTTGGACATACACTACCAAATCACCTGAAAATACAGTGCTGATCAGGTAAGCAGGCATACCGCCAAACATCGAGTTAGTCCAGAGGGCTTCTTCTCCCGTCTTTTCACGATAATCTATGATCTCTTTTGCTGCTCCTTCCCATTGCAATATATCGTATTGAGACAGACCTTTGTTTTCTAATATTACGGGAGAAAAAAATAAAACAGCAACTGCAAGAAAAACCAATGCAGCAATCGCATGTGGAATCAGCTGCTTTTTAAAATCTATTGAAGGCATAAAAATCTAGTTGAATGGCTAAACCATCGTTTTGAGTCTCGAACAAAAAGTAATATTAAGAAAATGACATGATTAATATTTCAAACAATCTATTAATTCGTCAATATCCTCAGTATTGTTATAAAAATAGACAGCAAATCTAACATAATCTTTACGTGGAGTACAGGCTATTTTTGCTTCTTTCAATTTTTTTAGAATGGTTTGATTAGACCTTATGGAAATAATGGAAGAAGCAGCATCACGAGTAGGGGTCAAAACCTCTATCCCCTTTTCATCCAACTTATTCCTCAATGACCTTGTCAACAATTTGGTTCGGCCTGCAATGGAGTCAAATCCTATTGATTTCATTTCATAAAAAGAATCAGATAACATTTTGATATTCTGAAATTTAACGTGACCTATCTCAAACCTAGATGCATCTGACTTGTAATTGCTTTTATCTTCCATGCTCCCTTCGGTATCCTTTAGCATATTCCATCCCGATTGATGGGCTCGGTATTGGTTGAGAATGGAGTCTGATACTGCGCCAATGGTAACGCCATATCCTGCCATAAACCATTTGAAGCAAGAAGCAACCATGAAATCTATGTGGGCTTTGCCCATATCCAGTTCAAAAGCACCCAAGCCCTGAGTAGCATCGAGTATGAAATAGCTATTGTACTTCTTACACAACTCCCCAACCTTTATGGGATCAATCATAAATCCATGATTGTAGAATACCCAACTCAGACATAATATTTTATTACCATCGGCTAATTCCTTTTCAAGAATACCCAAATAGTGATTGATAAAATCTTCATATTCAATCCACTTAACTTTGAATTGCTGAGTAATCCAAGGCAATGTCACCGACGGAAAATCTTCTCTGATCAAAATCACTTCCTTGTCTTTGGAAAGCAAATCACAGATTTTATTGATCCCATTGCTGACATTCGGAAAAAAAGTAACATTCGGTGCTTTGGTTTTCAGGTAATCTGCCAATTCAACTTTCAACCCATAATATAACGCCATCCATTCATCATATTTACCATTTCCATACACCAAGATGTCATCAAGATGCCTCTTCTGCGCTTCAATTGTATTGAGAGACAAGGCTCCAAATGAGGCTGTATTAAAATAACCACCTTTTTGAATCAATGGATAATTCTTTCTTATTTGTTCCCAGTCTTTCATTTTTTCAAGTGATGAATTCTAGTGCCAATTTAGAAAAACCGATATTCTAATTGTATCTTTATTGTCAAAAACAAACTCACTGAATTTGAAAGAATTTAAAACCATCTTAAAAACCTACCAGGAGACGGATCTAAAAGTACGCAAAGTAGCCCTTGCTACTGTCGTGCAAGTCAAGGGATCATCATACAGAAGTCCCGGGGCAAGAATGCTTATGCTGGACAATGGCAGGTGGGTTGGTTCGATCAGTGGCGGTTGTCTGGAAGGTGATGCACTGAGAAAAGCCAAAAAAGTGATTCTAAGCAATACCGCTCAAACTGTGACTTATGATACCACTAACGATGACGACAACCAATTGGGCATTGGCCTTGGTTGCAATGGAATCATTGACATCCTCATCGAGCCAATCGATCCTGATCAGGAAAACAACCCCATAAATCAGATCCAGTCTTTACTCGATTTTAAAAACTATGGCGTAGTAGCTTCCGTTTTTGCAACATCAGAAACAAGTGACATATCAGTTGGTGAAAAATGCATACTTCACCCGAACGGGGAGTTGTTTTCTACCAATGAGGCGTTAAAACAACTGGTTGAAAGTGACTTGAGCAAAGTATTGGAAAACAAAAAATCAGTTATAACTAGCTACAAGGAGGATAAAATAGAGATATTCTTCGAAATCATTCAACCCGGTATTGATTTGTTGATTTTTGGTGGTGGCTTTGATGCAAAACCTGTAACCGAACTGGCCAACGTATTAGGTTGGAATGTAACAGTGACAGACGAATGTGTAGCACATTTGATTCCAATTAACTTTCCCAAAGCGAACAGCATGGTTTCCTGTCAAAGGGATTTTGTTGCCAAAGAGTTTAACATCACCCCTTTCACCGCTATCGTATTGATGTCCCACAACCTGAATTACGACAAAGAAGTACTAATGCAAATAGCAGCATCTGATGCCGCTTATATTGGAATATTAGGGCCTAAGAAAAGGGCTGAGAAACTGATTGACCACCTCAGTGAAAACAATGTAGAAGTCACGGCTGAACTGCTTCACAAATTGCACTATCCAATAGGATTGGATATAGGAGCAGAAACACCTGACGAAATAGCCATTTCAATCATTGGAGAGATTCAGGCAAAATTCACCAACAGAAATGGAGGTTTCCTGAAATACCGCAAAGGTTCCATTCACCATAAGGATGGCAAAGACGATCAGGTGTTTAGACAGGTTTACTTGAAAAACTTCTTCCCAAAAGAAAAATCAAATTGATTGACCCTGAATTAGCAGTATTGATCCTTGCCGCAGGTGAATCAAAACGCCTCGGAAAACCAAAGCAGTTGCTCCCCTACCAACAATCCACGTTACTCGAACACAGCATATCATGTGCAAAATCAGTATGTGATAACACAATCGTAGTGTTGGGTGCAAATGCAGATCGTATTAAAGAGAAAACCAATCTGTCAGAGGATCAAATTGTCATCAATCCAAATTGGAAAAAAGGAATAGGAAGCTCTATTGCCTTTGGAATACAATCTATTGTCAAGAAATTCAGTTCGTGCAAACAAGTGATGATTTTGCTAACTGACCAACCAAAAATCAGTAATGAATTACTAGGTAAATTGCTTGTGTCTCACCAAAATGGAAATAGTTCAATCACCGCATGCGATTATGGTGTAACCATCGGTGTGCCTGCTGTTTTTGATCAAAGTCTATTCCCAAGCCTAGCTGAACTTAAAAACGATCAAGGTGCCAAAGCAATTATCAAATTGCATATTTCTCAAACCAGCCTCATCAATTTCCCCGAAGGACATATCGACATAGATACTGAAGGTGATTTGAAGTTTTTGGGGTAATACTAGACCTGTCAGGTTTTCTTTTAGAAAGAAGAGTTAAACTACCTTCTACACCTGAGTTTCTGACTTAAACCTGACAGGTCTCTACCAGTTTGAATTGGTCATATCAGACCTGCCAGGTTTTTTTCTGGAAAAGACAACCCAACTAATGGTTCCATCAGATTTCTTGGCTTAAACCTGGCAGGTCTATGAGGGTTTAAATTATTCCAATTACAATCGGAATATATGTGATGAGCAAAAGAGACCTCTCCTTCGTCGAGGTGACAAGGATGAATGATTCGTTTATTTTGTCATGTCAGACCTGTAAGGTTTTCATCTAGTAGGCAATAAACTACCTACATCACCTGATTTTCTGACTTAAACCTGGCAGGTCTCAATAAGTTGTTGTCAAAAAAACCAAAGCTTTATCGCCATAGCACTCACTGCTACTACCAAAAATATTCGGATCAGTTTGTCGTCTTTGTCCGCAGACCAACGGCTGGCAATCCACCCTCCTGTAGATGTACCCAGGGCAAGTGTAAGCCCGAGTGTCCAATTGACTTTGTCTTCCATCACAAATACTATAATGGCGAAAAAGGTATAAACCAACACTACGAAAACCTTGATGCTGTTGGTCTTGGCCATCGACAGTCCATTGATAGAAGTAAGCACCGCAATCATAATGAAACCAATCCCAGCCTGGATAAATCCTCCGTACAACCCAACAAAAAAATACAGGAATATAGACAATGCCTTTCTCTTTGGGGTCATCATTTCCACCGCATCCCCTTTTTTCTTTAATGGATTGAAAATAGTGATAATCAAAACCAAAACCATTACAACCGCCAGAATCCGATTGAAAAGTTCTCCCTTGATGTCAACTGCCAGTTTTGCACCAATGACCGCTCCCACCAATGCCGTGATCGCAAGGTAAATAGCATACGGAAAAACCGATACGCCTTTGGACTTGAAGCCAGAGACCGCAAACACATTTTGCAATAAAACCCCTACACGGTTGGTACCATTGGCCAAAGCCGGAGGTAACCCCATGAAAATCAGAACGGGCAATGTAAGCAGTGAGCCACCACCTGCAACGGTATTGATAAAACCAGCTATAATGCCGACAGCAACAACAAGTAAATAATCAAGGATTTCCAAAGGATAAAAGTTCGTTGGTTAAAGGTGGGAAGTTAAAAGTTTGACAGTAAAAAGATGGAAGGTTGAAGGTGAAAAGTTCTAAAGTTGAAAGGATTAATAGAAAGTGCACGACAAGGGAATAATAAAAACCTCTTCTGGAGAGGACGATTTACTCAGGATGATAAACCCTTTCAGCAGACTTCAAAACCGTTCCTTTGTCTAAGGTCATGGTCTTCAATTCTCGATTAACATACATCTGCATTTGATCGGTGTAGTGGGGACTGCTGGGTTTGGAGGAAGCTCCAAAAGCGTTTATCGATTCTGTTTCTACTCCGTCTTTAGAAAAACGGGCGAGTTGAATATAGGAGTCACCAGCACGGGCTCGCAATGTTCCATCTTCCTGCTTTGATGCTGACAGTGCGGCCAACACATCCGTACCGCCACTGACAGGTAAGTTCACTCCTGCCCTGCTGTGCCGTTGTAATCTCTTCAATGGCACATGGGCACTACCAAAATATTGGTTGCAATAATCTCGGGCATAAGTAATTGATTCTACTAAAAGTGCCTCGTTCAGTTTATCCCCTTCACTAAAATGTGCCGGATTTTTAACCTTCCCTTTTAAATAACTGATACATAAGTTAAACATGGCTGCCGCTTCACTTTCTATAACCGCCTCTCGGTTCCAATTGGCCAATAACTCAATACTTTCTTTTATTTCAGGGTATTTATCAGCATCCAAGTGAAAGATCGGCTCCAATTTTAGGGCAGATTTCAAAGGAGTATGGTAAAAACGATCATATTTGATTCTTTTAAAATCCTCATAACTCACCTTATCAAGTTCATTGAAAAGTTCATAAAAACGTACAGCCCTGTTGGTCAAGCTTGATGGAGGTTGGAAACCCATAGTGGCAGGTACGCTGGACAACTTAGGGTTGTCTTCGATACTTGAACTCAGAAAAGGAGTGTGATTGCAATTGTACACATAACCAGACACTGGATCCAATACATGTGGCAAACTGTCCATAGGATAAACCTCATCTCCCCACAAAGTAGAAGAAGTGTTTCCCGGAACCACTCCTTTCCAATCGTAATTTGGATTTCGAATTGGAAACCGCCCATTGCTTACATAATAAATATGCCCTTCACCATCGGCATATACAATATTGCTTGCAGCAATTCCCTGCATTTCCAAGGCTGTTTTAAATTCACTCCAATTCGTAGATTTCCCCATACGAAACCATTGCTCAGCTGTTTTAACGGTTCGGTTGGCAGGAAATTTCAAAGCAAAGAATCCATTGTCTGTTTCGAAGGTTACGCCGAATTTACTTTTATAAAATTTCTGCTTGGCACCTACCTTTAAAAAGCCCAATACTTTAATGTGCGCCTTGGTATTATAATGTTCAAGAGTTTCCCACTTCCCATCCAGTTTATACTTCAGCTTTTCTGTGGGATGCATTTCCAGTTGAAAGATGTCTGAAAAATCCGGATAGTTCAAGGTATGTGCCCATCCGAGGTAATTATTTGAACCCAAGCTAATAACCGGACTTCCTGAAAATGTTCCTCCCAATATATTCATCCCTTCTTCACTACAAAGGTGAGCCTCATAGAAAGAATTGAGACCTTCTAGTGGCTGATGTGCATTCACTGCCAGATATGTCTTTCCGTCTGTGGTCTTATTACCTGTGACTGCAAACGCATTGGAACCTGTAGCAGTGGTTTCCGGTAGTTTGATCGCTTTTACTTTATTGCCTGTCAGACTTTGCAGGTCTTTGACGGTATGAGACATCCAAGTCATAGACAATACAAAAGCCTTGATGATGTCTTTGCTTTCAACAGGGAATAATTTGTGGTGCAAAACTTCCTTAGGAAATTTCTTGGCATAAGCATTTACCCCACTACAGTAGCCGTCGAGATATGCTTTAAACTCCGGACTGATGTCGCTATCATACCTGTCATTCACCAACTGATGCGCTTCAATCAAATGAACAGCAACATCAACAGCCGCTCCTGTTTTGCCATGTACCAGTCCCATTATTCCTCTGATCGGAAGCAATTGCTCCTGCATCGTCTTGAAATCATCTTCGCAAGTAGCCCAACCAAAACCATAGGCCACTTCCGCATCAGTTTTGGCGAAAATATGTGGCACACCCCATTTGTCCCGAACAATATCAATGTTCTTAGGATCAATTTGAGTGTAACCAAAACTATTGGATGCAACAAGCGCAATTGTGATAAAGCACATTCGCCGAAATATAGACTTTATCATTTGCTTAATTTATGGTTCCCTATAGTTTATAAAATTCCTCCCATCCTTTTCTTGGAGGTGTCCCGACAAGCAATTGATTGGCGGTATCATTATTTGTTATCTTTTTAGCTTCCCTGTCAAATTTCAATTTAGTATTCAATCGTTGAGCCAAAGTGCCCAATGTAAACACCTGACTCAATGGACCAGCAATGTCAAATGACGAACGACATTCTTCCTCATCTTTACATGCCAGTAAAAAGTTTTTAAAATGATTGGAAGGACTTACTGGTACTTCTGGTAGCATAGACGCCATGTCTTTTGCCTTTTCTTCAGGTATAATCGACAAGGTACTGCCATGTGATCCACCTTTAAAAGTCAGGTCTTTACCATATATAATTTTTCCAGCCCCCAATTTTGTCGCTTGCTTTTGACCAGCTACAGGGGGAATATTCGGATCAATTTGCAACTCTCCGTATCCTTTGGGAAGTTCAGGTCTGTTGTCCACTCCATCGTACCAGGTTACTTTTACTTTTGGCATATTTCCCCGTTCAGGGAATTTAAAAGCCAAAGTAGAAGCCTGAGGATAGAACAATGCATTGTGACCTTCTATTTTTACCGGATCAATTTCATATGGCAATCCCAAATTCAGAAACTGGTGAAATGCATCCATTGTATGTGCTCCCCAGTCACCCAATGCTCCCATTCCAAAGTCATACCAACACCTCCATTGCCCATTCACAAAATCTTCTTGATAATCATGTGGCTGAGCCGTCATCAACCAGGTATCCCAATCCATCGTTCCCGGAACAGGCTGACCCTTAGGGAATTTACTCATATTCGTATCCCATCCATGCCAACGTCTTTTGCCGTTCATATGGGCTACAATTTCCTTCACATCTTTGATAATGCCCGCATCAACCCATGCTTTGAACTGAAAGTAGTTGGCCTCAGAATGCCCCTGATTACCCATTTGTGTGGCTACATTATATTTTTTGGCACCAGCCATCATCAATTCTATTTCATTAAAAGTACGTGCCATGGGTTTTTCCACATAAACATGTTTTCCTTTTGACATTGCCAACATCGTAATGGGGAAATGCGAAAAGTCTGGAGTACCTACACTCACTGCATCAATTTCGCCTTCCATCTTATCGAACATCTCTCTGAAATCCTGAAACTTTTTAGCATTTGGGTTTTCATTCATCCTTTGCAAGGTATGTGGTGCTCCCATATCTACATCGCACAGTGCCACAAAGTTTGACAGTCCAGTATCCATAAAGTTGCCCATAATACCACCTCCTCTATTTCCTATACCACAACAAGCCATATTTACCCGATCACTCGCCGCAACTGAAGCCCTTCGGATAATTTCTCCTTCCTTATTTCTCAACTCTGGTCTGGCAAACAATATATGGCTTGGAACTATAGTTATTGATCCGATAGCCAGTGCTCCTTTTTTTAAAAATTCTCGACGATTGTTCTTACTTGGGGATTGGTTTTGGTTTTTTCGGTTTTTCATTTGATTCTTGTTTTTTTATATTAAGGCTCGATAGAAATGGTAGGATCACCTTCTAAATAGCCCAATGAAGTCAGAAATTTATCTGCCTCCAATAAAGTTTTCAAATAGTATTGGGTATTTTTATAATTAAAAAATCCATGCTTTTGCCCTTCATATAAATGCACATCACACCTGCTTCCTATTCGCTCCATGACAGTCTTGTAATACTGCACAGTTTCCACAGGGATCAACGGATCTTCCGTACCCAAAAACAGGATGGTTGGAGGTGCCCCTTTTTGAATGTTATGGAGTGGTGAAAAGTCTTTGTATTCCATACCAATTCTTTCAAAGCCATAACCTCCCGGTCCATTATCAATCACAGGATTAAACAACACAAGTACCTGAGGTTTAGAGCTTATGGATAGATCTTCATTCGGCTCATCGTACTTGGTAATGATGGCCGTAGCTGTAGCCAGATGCCCTCCTGCTGATCCGCCTGATGCTATAATTCGATTGGCATCTATCTTCAGTTTTTCAGCATTAATTCTTAAATACCTGATTGCTGATTTAGCATCTTTTAGTGATTCAAATGGAGAGGTTTTTTGCCTGCTTTTTACTCTGTAATCTACCAATACGCAGATGAGTCCTCTTTCAGAAAAATATTTAGCATGAGGTTCAAACTGCATAGTACTGCCGCCATTCCACCCCCCACCAAAAAAGAAAATCATGGCAGGGTATTTTTTACCTGATTCGATAGAGGATGGATAATAAATATCCATTGTTAACGACACAGTATCTACCTGTTTATAGACCAGTTGTGTAACTGCCTGCTGTGCAAAAGATGGTATGACAAAAAAGATTAGCGCAATAAATGAAAAATAATATCTTTTCATGTTCATGTTTTAGCATATTGTATAAAAAAACTCTTACATCAAAAATGCCACTTTTTTATAACATTAAATGTCAAATTCTTTAGTAAAAACATAGAACAACCTCCTATTTTGAAACAGAACCAGGTAAGGTCTGTTTTTCTGAACCTAAATTCTTATTTGGTTTACTTCCCATTTCTAATTTCAATGTACCACCATTCACCACATCACTATGGTTAAGCCAAACTTTATTCAAGTTTTTGCCATTTAGATCAATAGATTGTAAATACCTGTTTTTGTCTGAATTATTGATTGTTTCAATCTCAAACTTTCTTCCTTTATAGTAGTCAGGGTTGAGTTGTATCGTTACTTTATCAAATATTGGACTCCCTACCTGAATCTCAGGATTTTTAGCAGCACCTCCCCTCATTTCAAAAATGCCCATCTTCATTAAAACAGCCAAAGACCCCATTAACCCCTGATCTTCATCTCCGTTATATCCATGCCATGGATCAAGGTCACTATAAATCCTGTTCACTATTTCTCTGGTCCAATATTGCGTCAACCATGGCTGTCCTGCATAGTTGAATATATAACCAACTTGCATAGAAGGCTGATTTCCATAATTCAACCAGGTTCTTTTCCGCTCCCTTTTAACAAATGGATCATTCCGAAAATTATGTGACACAAAATTATGCTGATCAGCAATATTAAATTGTCTGTCAAGCATAGTTGCCGCAGCTTCCTTTCCACCCATTAGGTCGAATAGTCCTTGCAAGTCATGAGGTACAAACCACGTGGCTTGAACAGAATTACTCTCAACGTATCCATGATGGTATTCTAAAATATCAAAAGGTTCTTGCCACTTGCCGTCCACATTTCTGGTTCTTGACCAACCAATCGAGGTATCAAATACATTTTTATAATTTTGAGCCCTTTTCATAAACATTTCATAATCATCATCCTTTCCCAAATCTTTAGCCATTTGTGCCAGACACCAATCCTGATAAGCATACTCCAGCGTTTGTCCCGTACCGTCATTATGAAATCCTTTGTTTTTATCCGGCATAGGATAAGGAACAAATCCATTTTCAATATAGTATTTCAAACCCCCACCTAAATCCGTGTCATGTTCATACCCGGCTTTGCCCATTATTCCTCCCGGCATGGCATTCTTCCTCATCCCTTCATAAGCTTTCTCTGCATCAAATCCTCTAATCCCTTTCATATAAGCACTTACAATAAACGGTGTGGAAGATGCTCCGGTCATTACATAGGTATAATTGCCTCCTGCAGGCCCACGGGGAATCATTCCTCCATCGTCGTACATCATGAGCATGGAATTGACAAATCCCTCTGTCACCTCTGGATAAACCAAATGCCAAAGTGTGTTGATAGTCCATTGGGCTCCCCAAAAGGAATCAGAATTGTAATGGTTGAATTTTGGTTGACCATTGGCATCAAGTGGAATCTGACCTGTTCGTTTTTTGTCTCCAGTCATATCACAATACTGGCCGTTAGCATCGCTGATAATCCTTCTGCCCTGGATGGCGTGCCACAAATCTGTGTAGAAACGACTTTGTTGCTTTTGGGTATTCCCTTCAATTTTTATTCGGCCAAGGTGTTCGTTCCAAACATCTTTGGATTCTGTTACAATACGATCAAAATCCCAATGAGGGAGTTCTGTATCCATGTTTAGTCTTGCCTGAGCCTCACTCACATAGGAAATGCCCACTTTCATTTGAATGACTTCATCTTTCTCAGTATCAAACTTCACGTAAACTCCTCCATTTTCACCTTCAAACTTCTTTACCTTGCCTAGAAGCTTTCCATTCTGCCATGCATTTAGTTCTAAAAACGGTTTGTCAAATTCAATAGAAAAATAGACATAGGTGGGTTTAGGCCTTCTGATGGTCGCTTCCATGATGGTGTAACCTTCAATTTTGGTATTCGATAATTTTTTAACATAACCTGCATCCGTTCCACTAGGTCCCAATTCCGTATTCATGTCGAGTAAAATGTGACTTTGATTGGATTTAGGAAAAGTATAACGATGGAAACCAACCCTTGTGGTAGATGTAAGTTCAGCTTTGATGCCATAGTCTTCCAGCAACACCGAATGGTACCCTGGACTAGCCGTTTCATTTTCATGAGAATATTTTGACCCATAGGCGTGTGGGCTCAAATGTCCTTTAAACTCACCGATTGTTGGCAAAACCGGCACCCCCGATAGCTGCCATGCATGGATGTGACTAAAAAAACGGATGGTATCCTGATCGTAACGATAGCCGGAATCCCATGCTCCACCCAATCCCATATCGGGACTAAGGTTGACCATACCAAATGGCCTGGAAGCTGAAGTAAAGAAAAACCAACGAGAGTTGGCTGCATCCACAAAAGGATTTACCAAATCTACAGGCCTTTGTGCAAGTGCGTTTCCAAACAAAAGGCTTAGCAAAAAGAAGCCCGTCCCCATGGTTTTCATAGTTGATTTTAAAACTTTAGTCATCATATTATTCATTTTGTGCTTTTTCTATTTCACTTTTCAGCCTTTACATTAAAAATGGGATTGCTTATCCTGTTGCAGTATTCCTTTTGTTTTTGAGTAAAAGTAACAGACCCCAGAACAAGTCTGGGGATGACTGACACTCAACGTACTACTCAGAATACGACCCCATTAGAGCTGCTTTAGAATCCGTTGGTATATATTTTTTTAGTTTTTGTATTATTTTATTGTATTTCGGATCTTCTGCAAGATTTGTCCGTTCTTCAGGGTCTTTATTATGATCGTACAATTCTTCCTGCCCGTCACCATAAGTGATATAGCGATAGCGTTCATCACGAATAGAATGATAATTTGGATTTATGCTTGAAACAGCAGGCATACTCCTCTTCTTTTCAGAATTTCGCAATTGAGGCACTAAACTCCGGCCTTCCAGTCCGGTTACATCAGGCAAATCGCATAAGTCAAGAAGAGTAGGATAAATGTCAATCAGACTCACTGCTTCTTTGCATTCACTCCCATTTTTAATCCCCGGAGCACTAACTACCAAAGGTATTCTGGTCACTTGCTCCCACAAAGTTCCTTTATGCCAATGTTCTTTTTCTCCAAGGTGATAGCCATGATCGCTCCAAAGGACTATAATTGTATTGTCTGCATAGGGGCTTCTTTCAAGGGCATCCAGCAGCTTACCAAACTGAGCATCGGCATAACTAACTGAAGCTAAATATCCTTGCACTGCTTCCTTCCATGCGCCCTGTTTCTTTATTGCTTCATGATCCTTATTTGAAACATCATTGTGAAGGTCATTTGGATCGGTAAAATTGGTAGTAGAAAAAGCAATATTTTTCCCAATCAATGGAACATCATCCAGGTCATTGCTATCTACTGATGGGAGTTTCAGGTCTTCCAACGAGTACTTGTCGAAATATTCTTTAGGATTGAACCAGGGTGTATGTGGTCTGAAAATCCCACAAGCTAAAAAGAATGGTTTATCGTGATCCTGATCGATCCGTTCACTTACCCATTTCACAGACCTTGCATCATAAGTTAGAGAATCTGGAGTTGAAAATGCCCCCCAGGTCACACCTGCAACATTCCTTATGTTTTCTGGTTCTGGGTTGTCCCTATTGTGCACAACACCCTCTTCCTTTCTTCTTCCGGAAAACTCATCCCAATCATCCTTTTCGTAATAGAACTTATGAAGCACTTTTCCGGCACCAGCTACATAGTAACCATTCTCTTTAAAGTGTTTATTTAATGTCTGCTTGTTTTTGTATAAATCAAATGGAGTATCGTTATTGGTGTAAATACCAGTGGTTGTAGGACGCAACCCGGTGATTACCGAAGCTCTGGAAGGGTTGCACATAACACCAGCACAATGAGCATTGGTAAACAACACACCTTTCTTTGCTAATCGGTCAATATTAGGCGTAAGTGCCTGAGGGTGTCCTTTCAATACTCCTTCCCAGTCATTGAGGTCATCAAATATTACAAAAAGGACATTTGGCTTTTTATTGCCCTCACCTGCCAAAGACAAAGTGGTACTTCCAAAAATCAGAAAGCAGCAAATCAATAGGAAAAATAAGCTTATTCTATTCAAATTCATTATCTACAATTTTGTTATCTGTTGCACCTGAAACCTCTATTGGTTTATGTTTCGCTTTTATTATTCTGTTAAAAGTGATATAATTTTCTGATGGCGGAATATCCTGAATGTGACCGGTATTCCATGATTTTCTATGCTTATGATCTGCATAGTCAGTACCTTTTCCTTCACCTAAAAACATCCCATTACTACCGGCATTCTCAATCACATTATCCATAATAATATTCCTGATAGCAGCAATCCGAAGAGTGTTGGCTTTCTTTCCAGATCCTAAACCGTAACAAAGTGCTATACCATCTCCTGATGAATTTCTGATGATGTTATTCCGTATTGTATGCCCGGAACCGTAGATTCTGATTCCCGGACCGTTAGAATTAATAAGCACATTGTCTTCGACTATACAATCATGGCCACCCCTAAGTACCAGTTGGTTGCAATTAATGAGGGTATTTCTTCTGTAAATATTTTGATTGCTTTTGTTGCTAATAGTCTCTGCATCACCCCGTATATTTTCAAAATGATTGTCTTCAACAATGGTTTTCAAAGTCAATTTTTCATAAGAATAATTCCTTACTGTCTGGGATACTTGTATCGTTTCTGAACCTTCGCCTCCTTCATTCATATTGAGATTTCGAAATTCATTGTGGTCAATCCTCGTATTGACAGGAAAACTATTTTCTTCCACCCGAATGGTGATGGTTTGTACATTGTCGTTTTGTATAAATTGACAATGATCTATCCGGCTGCCATCTGCATTTCCTTCGATACGGAGCATTTTCTTTTCACTTTTATCTCCCTGGATTTTCCCGAAATTGCAATTTGTGATTCTAACATTCTTTGATCCATTCAGCTTGAACAAAAAGCTCTCAAATACAATGTCATTAAAAGAAAACCCGTCCAGAATCAAATTACTTCCTGTTATATTTAATATGGGTTTATTGAGAATTTTAGAGGCAGAAAATATAACTCCCTGTGGCGATTCAGATTTTATTTTAATTGGCAATTTCTTTGATCCTTTCAATGAAACATTCAATGACCAATCTTTGTAAACTCCATTCTTAATTACAATCTCATCCCCTGGATTGGCTTTTCTCATTGCCTCCAAAAATGCTTCCTCAGTGGAAACAATGTAAGATTTAGTATTTTGGACAGAAGTGTCTTCTATAGCTGATATCGTATATGATTTACCTGATTCAGTTTCAAATTCGATCACATAAGTTTCAGGTCTCTCCGAGATATTCAAATCAGCATTGTTTACTATTTCGGGCTTGCCCGGATCAATAAAAGTGAAAAGAGGATTCAGTTTTTTCCCTTGACGGTTTGAGCTTTTTACTCTCTCTACTTTAATTGGCCACTTAGACCTCACCCGACAAATACCGCCAAGGTTAGATTTAATTATTGCTCTTTTTATTCTACCCTCACTCCAACAAATTTCTGTTTCAAATCCTCCCCTTGCTTTAAGGCCTTTTACCACCCCTTCTGGCCAGGCAGATGGTAAAGCAGGAAGAAGAAATATATCACCTGCATGGCTTTGTAGAAGCATTTCCGCTACTCCGGCAGTGAAGCCAAAATTCCCATCTATTTGATATACCGGTGTGCAACTCAACAAATTTGGAAAAAGTCCGGCATCATAAAACCCGGTAGCTCTGTCTGATTCTCTGGGTTCTTCAATATACCTGAGAAAATTGCTGAGTATTTTATATGCATGATCACCGTCCATCATTCTTGCCCACATATTAATTTTCCATCCCATACTCCAACCAGTAGCCTCATCCCCTCTTCTTTCAAGGGTACGTTCCACTGCTTTAAATAATTCAGGAGTGGTAATGGCATTGATCTGATTTCCAGGATGAAAACCGTAAAGTTGTGATAAATGCCTGTGAGTAGGATGTCTTTCAATATGGTCGTACTGCCACTCCTGTACCTGACCAAAAGAGCCTATTTTATAAGGCAACAGTTTGCTCAGTTTGGAATTCAATACGTCACTAAACTCCTGATCAATACCCAATTTCTCAGATGCTTCAATTGTTCTGGCAAAAGTTTCCCGTATCAGGCTCATATCCATAGTTGAACCTTGGCTCAGCACGCTTTTTTTTCCATTGACCATAAAACTGGTTTCAGGAGAAATAGAAACAGGTGTAACCAGTTGCCTTTTACCATTATCAACTAACCAGTCTGCGTAAAATTCCGCAGCTCCTTTCAGAACCGGATAAGTTTTATTCTTTAAAAACTCATCATCTCCTGTAAAAAGATAATGTTCCCACAAATGACTAACCAGCCAGCCAGCTGCCATTGGCCAGTATCCACTCATAGGATTGCTGTCTGAGGTTTCGGTATCTCTCCATAGCGTGGTATTGTGATGACAAAGCCACCCATCCCGACCATACATACCTCTGGCTGTTTTTTTACCACTTTCGGAAAGTTCCTTGACCAATCTATACATAGGCTCATGACACTCCGAAAGATTGGTAACTTCAGCAGGCCAATAGTTCATTTGTACATTGATATTGGTGGTATAATTGCTATTCCACGGTGGCAATGTTTCCTGATTCCATATCCCTTGTAGATTTAGGGGTTGGCCTCCAGGACGAGAACCTGATATCATCAGATATCTGCCGTATTGAAACATTAATTTAACTAAATCGGGATTTTCTGATTTCTTAAATTGATCAAAAAGATCACGGACTATCAGGGTATTTCCATTATCTTTTTTTCCTAAATTGAGTTCAACTCTGGAAAAAAGATCAGTATAATCAGTAGTATGCGCTGACTTTATTTCTTCATACTTTTTGGCAGAAGCTTTTTCAATATCCCGTTTAGTTGAGATTGATGGATCTTTGCCTTCTCTGGAAGGGCTCTTGTCGTAACCATTGAAACTTGTAGCTTCCGACAACAACAAAGTCACTTCATCCGCTCCACTCACTTTTATTCCTTCATCACTTGCCTCTATCTGTCCTCCTTCCGTAATTACTTTCAAACGGGCTTCAAAAAACATCCCTTTACCATCTGCTTCATCACCATACAATACCTGTTTAGCAAAAGATTTTCTGTTTCCTTTTTCGTCATAAATATCAGGATATTTATGTTGGTAATTCTTCTCTTCAATTTCTTCCAATGTTCTGTTGGTAAGAAATCCTGGAGCCTGACCTGTCAATATCAATTCTGTAAGCCCCTCTGAAGTCTGAACAATTGTCGGATGGATTGAGCCAAAATATGCTTTAAAATCAATTGATTCCTGCTTATCAGACGTAAATCTCATAGCGATCACCTGATCCGGATGACTTGCCAGGTATTCTCTTGTATAATTAACCCCTTTGTGTTTGTAATTTACTGTAACTAAAGACTCAGAAATATCCAAAGATCTTTTATAATCAGTAACTTCATCGTGAGAAAAATCTAAATAAAGATCACCCAGAGGCTGATAAGCCTGATCTGAGCTTCCCATCCAATGGTCTTTAACATATTGCTCTGCATCTGAATATTCACCATTTTTAATGTAAGCTACGACCTTTTCAAGACCTGCATCTGTCACTTGCATATCCTTAAATGCAGTGGAAGGTTCGCCTGAATACAGTGTATTCTCATTTAACTGCAAATGCTCAATTTCAGGAGTCCCAAAAATCATTGCTCCCATTCTCCCATTACCGATTGGCAAAGCTGCATACCAATCAGAAGCAGGTTCATTGTAAAAAAGCTGGATCCTGTTATGATTTTCCTGCTTGTCTGGAGTGCAACCAAATAAAAAAAGGAACAGCCAAATGAAGGATTTACAATAAAAAAACCTAATGTCTTTATTGATCATGAGCGTTTAAAGTCGAGTACTTTTCTTTGCTATTTCAGGTTGACTGATAAGTTCTACACCTTTGATTTTTGAATTTTCACCATAAGAAGGAATTGTCTTGATTTTCTCTCCACCGACAAACACGTTTTTCATCTCCAATGCCGTCACGTCTTTTACTACTACCTGAACAATTTTATTGGGCGATGTGATATTTCCACCTTCTATTTTGAGATTTTTTACATCATCAAAAACATACGCTGGTCGAAAATCTTCTTCTCTGACAGTGAGCTTTACATTCTTCAACTCCAACTCATCAACATGGCGGACATAAAAACCCCAGGAAGGAAGCTCTCCAAACATACTAAACTCCGGGTATTTTTCTTCAACTTCAGGCACAGAATGTAATCTCCACAACGGAATGTGAGCATACCCACGATTTGCCCTACCGGGATAAGATATTTCAACATTTTCTATCGTAACATTTTCCACATTGTGGCCTGGAAGACCTGAGATAGATGATGGAAAAGGGTTATGAAAAAAAGGCAATTCCGGGCCTCTTATTTTGTAATTGACGTCCGGTGCTCCAAATGGAATTTCTACTTTGACATTGCTTATTTTTATGTTCCTGACAGCCCCAATTTCCCCATCTACATTTCTATGCCCAAGCTTGATAAAAATGGCATTACCTGTATTGGTAGCCGTAATGTTGTTGGCCGTCACATTTTCAATAATTCCTCCATCTACAGCCTCAAATGCCAAGGCAGACCTGAATGTGTCATAAACTTTGATGTTCTCAATAGTTACATTTTTAAAACCTCCATGTGATGCCGTGCCAAATTTGATGGCACTGGCACTGGATCGAACCACATTATTGGCTATGTAAACCTGATCACAAAATGAATTGAGATCCTCAGATTTGAGGCAAATACCATCATCAGCAGCATTCACATTACAATTGGTAATTCTTACGTTTTTACAATCTCCAATATCGATCCCATCATTGTTCCAGTAGGCATCACTATCTACGGTTACATTATCAATTTCGAGTTGGTCACATTTATTGAACCGTAGTACCCAATCTGTAGCATCAACTGCGGTAATACCAGTGATTTTCACATTCTTACATTCATTAATTTTCAACAAGTTTGGCCTTCCTCCAGGTCGCATCCTGCGGTAGTTGTAATTCTCTTGAACCATAATCCCACTATGGTGTAAACTGTCAATATTCAACGCCAACTCCTGCCCTTGTCCATCAATAGTGCCTTCTCCTGAAATCACAATATTTTCCTGTCCTCTGGCAATAATCAACGCATTGTCGCCCTGCACTCTGTGGTAATCGTAGATATTGGTGCTTCCCAAAAGCATGGCACCTTTTTGCAAGTGCAACTCGACATTGCTTTTGAGTTCTAGTGTGGCCGTATAAAATACACCCGCAGGAACAATTACTTTACCTCCACCTGCATTAAATGCCTCATCTATAGCAGATTGTATAGCTTTTGAGTTTAAGGTAATACCATCAGGTTTTGCTCCATAATCTGTAATGAGGTAATCTTTGGCTTGCACATTGGCAAGACAGGCACATACAACTATTCCAGCCAAAATACTTCTAATATTATTCATGCGCTTTTTAGTCTCGTTCATTATTATCATTCTTTATGCAAATTGGATTTGCCACATTATTTAATTTCTCATTATCGATCCTGCATCACCAAATAGGTAGAGTTTACTGTATAAGCCAACCGGATTATTCGGAATTTCGCCCACTATTATCCGAGCATCCGGATGGGCATTTCTGATCAATGCACTCATTACAAATTTTGAATTGCTACTGGAAATAAAAGAATTTCCTTTTTCCCAGTTGATACCATTGTTGTTAGAATTCCACCACCCAATCTCTTCCGAACTTCCATTGCGTAGTGACAAGAGAAATTGAATTTTATCCTTACCTTCAAATACAAAATCCCCGTCATTAAATTTATATCCTGACTCCTTGATTTTTGACGTTTGCCAAGACTCTCCATTCCATCGATGGTATAACAGAAGGGGTTCTTTTGATGAATGTCTGAAATATGAATATATATTTCCTTTCGAATCTGCCCTGGTGGTTCCTAATCGTGTTCCTTTCCCATCAGAATCAAATATAAGAACCATTGCATCAGCAGATTCTTTAGTTAAAGGTATCTCTAATTTCTCACCCATGGCATTTTCCCAGGAATCATCAACTGTGTTCATCTTCATTGCATAGGAATTTACCCGAAGGGAAGAATGGTCAGGATTGGCACAAGGGTGATAATTGAAAGCTGCTATAACGGTATCATCAGGCCCTTCCTGAAACCATGCATACCAGGCATCATATACCGAAGAATTATCGGTTTGCTTTTTATGCTTGAGTATGGATACCGGGTCGGAAAAAGTCCTGCCGTTATCTATAGATTTTTGATATACCCAATCGCTTCGGTGAGGTCCATGCCTGTAAAATAAATAGATATTTCCATTAGACATTTTCATCAATTGGCTGTAAGTCCCAAATGGAGAAATATTGTCCAATACCTCCCAGGAAGATATATCCCCCGGATTTTTAGAAACTACATGTGTTTGTTTTCCACTTCCGGTAAACCCCAAAGGATTTGATCCCAAACCGAAATGTCCTCCATGTCCTCCAAAAAAAACATGGATATAACCCAGCTCATCTACAATCAACGCCGGACGACCATGATTGTCTATTTCATCAGGATCGGTCGGGGTTATGATATGTCCCAAGGCACTTGTTCCAGCCTGAATTGGCCCTACCCATTTTTTGGTTTTATGATTATAGGAGCAAACATAAGGATCTTCGTGAGGCCCTTGATATGACAGATATGTCACTTCCTTATAATATTCCCCGGCAGGATGTTGCATGGTACTCAATGGTTTGCCAAAACCATTATCTGCAAAATAACTGACAGTACCTGTCTTTAAATCGTCTGAAAGGCTACCATTATTTTCAATATAATATAATGAGCTAATTACCACAACCGCAATAACCAACAACAATGAAATCCAATAGACTTGAGGTATAGATTTTTCCCGAAACATATTCCTGTTAGGCTTTTAATTGATCCTGTGTTTACTTTTTAAATTCACCTCTTTTTATGATCTCTTCTTTCCAGTCAGAATGTCAATATCATTGGCAATGATCATATAAATTTTCAACCTACTCATCAGGTTGATCACTTTGCCCCAGGTCATTCAACAAACGATAAACAGCACTTTCAATGTCCCTTTTTTCAGTAACTGTATTGGTTTCTTTGATAAATTCTAAAAGCAGGATTTCCAATTCTTTGGTTTTAGCAGGATCTTTTTTAGATATATCGGTGGTTTCGCCCAAATCGGTGGAAAGGTCAAATAACTCTACTTTGGGAGTGCCTTCATATTTCCCATCCTTTTGCCAATACTTAATCAGCTTATAATCTCCAAGCCTTACTGCACTCCGGGATGGCCTGTGTGATGATTGATGAAAATACAGGGCATCTTTAGTACGGCTTACTTTGTCTTCCGCTTGATTCATCAATATAGGCCTTAAACTCCCTCCGTCAATTTCCTTTGGAAAACCGGACTTATATCCTGCCAAATCTGCAAAAGTGGGCAACAAGTCCAACCCCGTAACAGGAGTTTCACTGACCCTGTTGGATTGAATGCCAGGTCCGGCAGCTATAAATGGCACCCTCAGCCCACCTTCATAAAATGAATGCTTCCCGTCACGTAAAGGGATATTTCGATCACCTTCATCATTATAATGCACTTCGATCAGTTCTTTGTTCTCGTCTAATGAAGCCATTTGATTAAAAGTAAGCCTTCCACCGTTATCTCCCATCAAAAAAATATAGGTATTATCAGCAATCCCAGCCTTTTTCACATAGTCCATAATCATACCTATACTGGTATCTAAATCTTTCAGCATGGCAGCATATTCAGGGGATTTATGCCTGTCACCTTTAGATTTAGCTTTAAAATATTCATAGGTTTCTTTAGTAGATGATAATGACAGGTGTGTAGCATAGTGTGACAATTGAACATAAAATGGCTTACCTTCTTCAATACTCTTATTCATAAAGCCTTTGGCTCTTTCGGTAATTCCAAAGATATCCTTAGGATTTTCATCACTCCAATACAAAGATGGTTTTCCTGTCCTTCTCAGATTATCAGGATTAGGCACGTTGTTCTTTCGCAGGTATTCATTTGTGTTTTCGATATAATCCTTATGATTGATATAGCCTGCCGCAAATATTTCTCCTCCACCATTAGTAGGCATACCATCATCCAGATCAAAACCTGCTACTTTTGGTTCCATGGCGATATGCCATTTTCCAAAATGAGCAGCTTTGTAATCAGGATTGGCTTTTTTCAACACTCTGGGAATAGTGAACCAATCTTGCGTTTTCTTGTACCAATCTACATCCTCAGAATAAATATGACGGGCCGCATTCTGTCCAAACATCAGGCTGTTTCTGGTAGGCGCACAAATTGGATTTGGTGCATAACCTTGCGTAAACATTACTCCTGATTTTGCTAGTTTGTCAATATTTGGCGTTTCATAATAATCGCTTTTGGAATCCTTTACTTTAGGATCTGCCAGATGCGAAGTATGTATCCATCCATGATCATCGGTAAGAATGAATATAATGTTTGGCGACTGTTTTTGCTGTGCACATGAATAAAATACACTTAAGAAGCCTAGAATAAAAAATGATGTGATTCGCATTGTTTTCGTTTATGAAATTTAGTTCCTACTCTTATCAACCAGCTACGTATAACCAAACTTAGTTTATTGATATTACAAACCTAAATCAAGGAACTACACACAAAAAGTTGTAATTGTATCATTTACATAGGTAGATGTATTTCCAGTAAATTTTAGATTTTTATGGAGACAGAAACTGTATATCTTTATGCCTTAAAATAGGATAAATTGAAAAAACTAAGAGTGTTAAAATAGCACTCCAGTAACTTTACCAAAGAAATTTTTGAGAAAATTGAGGGTCATAAACATTGCAAAAATATATACGGTGTTCATCATGATATTAATGAACATCATACCCGCAGTGAGCCAACCTAAGTCTTACAGGTTTAAGCATTTTTCTACAGAACAAGGATTGTCCCATCATCAGGTTACGTGCACTATCGAAGATGTCAAAGGCTTTATGTGGGTTGGCACTGAAAATGGGCTGAACCGCTATGACGGGTATTCATTTAAACCATTTTTTCATGGTGCTAATGATTCCACCACTATAAGCTCTAACAGAATAAAAGCACTTTTCGAAGATTCTCAAGGCAATTTGTACATAGGAACTTCTAACGGGTTAAATATTTATAACCGACTAAAAGATAATTTTTCAGAGATCGCTATAGGAACTGGTGGTTCAAAAATGCAGATTCGTGATATAAAAGAAGATTTGCAGGGCAAATTATGGATCGCCACCAATAGCGGAGTATTTGTACTCAACAAAAATAAATCAGTTAATCATCACTATATAAATAACCCAAAGGATAACAAAACCCTTCCGGAAAATAATATTGGTAAAATTCTACTGACTAATGATGGCAACATCTGGATCGGTGGACAAAGTTATATTAGCCGTCTAAATCCTTACAGCAACTCATTGACCCATTTTTCAATTCACGAAAAGTTCAGAATAGACAAAGATCCACCCGTCAATACTTTAATTCAGGATTCTAAAGGCAGAATTTGGTTTGGATCAAATCAGGCAGGTCTTTCTTTTTTCAATCAAGACAAGCAACAATTTGAATATTATCCTTTAAAATCAATAAAAGAAAATGATGTATTGCTCAACAGAGTCAGAGACATACAAGAAGATGAAACCGGGAAGTTATGGCTGGCAACATTTGATGGGCTGATAGTTTTTGATCCTGAATCAGATTTTGAGCTAAAAATAACAAACGACCCCAATGACCCATATAGTCTGAACAACAATGGAGTCACTTCTATTTATGAAGATAAACGAGGCAACTATTGGGTGGGTGTATTTTTCGGAGGCATCAACTATCTGGACAAAAACTTCAATGTATTTAAGCATTACCAATACACCGGAAACAAAAAAGGGTTGGCATACAATGTAATTACTTTCATCGCTGAAGGAAAAGATGGTAGAATTTGGATAGCAACTGATCGTGGTGGGCTCAACGTCCTGGATCCGATTACTCAAACCTTCCAATATTTTAAACAAAAAAAAGCATTATCGGGAGCTGCCTCGAATCACATCATGCAAATTGAAGTGGGAGAAAATAATAATTTATGGCTCGGCACATTGTATGGTGGGCTCTATAATTTTGATATTTCAACCAAGGAATTTACTGCGGTTAATTTCAATAACTTAAACCTCAATGATTTAAGTGTCAACAGAATCAGAAGTATCAAAAAAGATTCGAATGGCAATCTTTGGATAGGTACTTCGGCCGGATTACACTATTATGATATTAATGCGAATAAAACCATAAAATACACTCCCAACCTCAATGAGGTTGATTTAACAAATACTATCAATTCCATATTTGAAGACAATCAAAAAAATATATGGCTGGCATTAAATCAATCCAGTGGATTGGTAAAACTAGGGGATGACGGTTGGGAATTTAAAAAATATGACATTCCATCCGTACAATGTATATTTCAGGATGAAGACTATATATGGCTTGGAACAGCAGCACATGGCTTGTACAGACTTGATACCAAAACAGAAACAATTAAGGAATTTACAAGTGCCAACTTAAAAGACGGTAACATCACAGGCATTCTGTCTGACAATAGAAATAATCTTTGGATCAGTTCTACTAGTGGATTATATCAATTCAACAAGGCTAATGGAAGCTTCAAGCATTTGCAAAGAGAACATGGGCTCCAAAGCGATCATTTTAAAAAAAATGCATACCTTAAGTCTGCAAATGGTGATTTGTATTTCGGAAGCCCCTATGGTATCATCACCTTCAATCCAGAAGAAATCACAGAAGAAATTTATGCTCCGACGATCGAACTTACTGACATTACAATAGCCAGCATCAAACGTAATAAAAAAGTATATAAACCTTCAGTAGGAAAAATATCAAAAGAAGGACGACTCAAACTCCCATACCATCAAAACACTTTGTTCATTGATTTTGTAGCATTAAATTATTCTCAATCCAAAAAAACAAAATACAGTTATCGTTTAGAAGGCTTTGATGACTGGAATTACATAGGATCAAACAGAAAAGCAACTTATACGAACCTCGATCCGGGTAAATATATTTTTAAAATAAGAGCTACCAATAGTGATGGTATTTGGGCTTCTGAGAGCAAACCTGTTATCATTTCGATCTCACCTCCCTCATGGAAAACCTGGTGGGCATACTTACTCTATGCTGTTCTTATAATCGGCTTTTTTTACCTGATCAAACAAATTATTGCTAACCGGCTAGAGCTTAAGAATGAGTTGAAATTAGAGCATTTCAAAAACGAACAGGAAAAAGAAATGCATGAGTTGAAATATCGGTTTTTCACCAATATTTCCCATGATTTACGAACACCATTAACGCTAATTTTGGGGCCCCTTGAAAAGTTGATCCGTTCTCATCACGGAGACAACATCACCCGAAATTTGTACAATACAGCTTACAAAAATGCAGAGCATCTACTCCGGCTTGTCAATCAGTTGATGGATTTCAGAAAGCTGGAAACCAATCATAGCCAGCTCCGTTGTGCAGAAGGAAATATAGTGCTGTTCATATATGAGATTTTTCTTTCTTTTCAGGAACAGGCCAGGTTCAGGAAAATAGACTACAAATTCACTTGTGAAGAAAAAGAAATCAAGGTGATTTTTGACCGGGATAAAATTGAAAAGGTGTTTTACAACCTATTGTCTAACGCTTTTAAATTTACACCTGATGGCTGTAAAATAGAATTAGAGATAATAGTTGATTCAGGTTCTTCAGTTTTTTTTACCGACGGTCAGGTTAAAATAATAGTAAAAGATACAGGAATAGGCATTTCAGAAAATGCATTAGACAGAATATTTGACCGTTTCTCGCAAGAAGTAAATACAAATTTTGCACAGGAAAACAGCAGTGGCATTGGTCTTGCCATTGCCAAAGGCTTTATTGAATTACACAAAGGAAAAATCTCCGTTGAAAGTACCATGGGCAAAGGCTCCAGCTTCATTGTGCAATTGCCTTTGGGTAATAGCCATTTAAGTGAAAATGATATTTTGAAAAATTTTCAGGACAGTGAATCCGAAAGTCATTATAACAAACTGACTTTGGAAAACACACCTTCCAATATCATCATTACCGAACAAAACAAAGATTCCAAACAGCTAGAAAAGCAACCACTCATTCTGCTCGTTGAAGACAACCTCGATGTGCAAATGTATATCGCCGGAATATTCAATACCAGCTACCGGATAGTGACGGCAAACAATGGAGAAGAAGGTTGGGAAAAAGCATTAAAATTCCATCCTGATCTTATCATTAGTGACGTGATGATGCCTAAAATGAATGGTATCGAGCTGTGTAGCAAAATAAAAAGAGACATTAAAACCAGTCACATCCCAGTAATCTTATTGTCAGCAAGAACATCCCTTATATTTAAAGTAAATGGACTGGAAACCGGTGCAGATGACTATGTCGGCAAACCATTTCCGCAACAGGTACTGGAACTTAAAGTCCAAAACCTAATCGAAAGCAGGCGAAAACTAAGAGAAAGATTTGTAAAAGAATTCAACCTAAACCCTAGTGAATTGGCAGTAACTACCGCCGATGAACGTTTTTTGGAACACATCATTAAAAGCATAGAAAAACACATGAAAAACCCTGATTTTGGAATAGAATTTCTGGGGCGTGAGTTCAAGATGACCAGAGGTCATTTGTACAGAAAAATAAAAGTACTCACTAACATGACTGCCACAGAGTTTGTACGTTCTATTCGTTTAAGAAATGCTGCCAATATGCTCAAAAATACACTCATGAATGTGAATGAAGTATGCTATGAAATAGGCTTTCAGGATCCCAACTACTACCGCAAGTGCTTCAAAAAAATGTATGGAGTTTCTCCTTCCGAATACAGAGACAGGCCTTTTGATCACCCAATATTGAGAGGGGAAGAATAAAACCCTTTGTCAATTTTCACTTATGACTACAATGCATTATATCAGCTTTAAAAAAGTCAATTGTACCATTTAAATAGCCAAATGTGCCTCATTTTAATATTCAATTTGACAAAAAGAAGAAAATAAAATATTCTCTTTACCTTCAAATTTGAAATAAAAACTAACAGCCAGTTTCAAACCATATTCATTACTCTCAATTACTCATTTGAATGTTCAGTACTAGTTTTTTGAAAAAATCCGTATTTCCACTTCTGGTTTCTATCTTTTTTATTTTTTCCTGTCAAAAAACATCGTTCGACGAACCGTTGATTCCTTTAGATGATTACAAAATAGTCGATGGGTTCAGTTTGCAGGTAGTCGCATCTGAACCCCTTCTTGATGCTCCTGTCACAATGGATTTTGACAATCAGGGTAGAATGTGGGTAGTGGAAATGATCGGTTATATGCCCAACATTGAAGGAATAGGTGAAGAAGAACCTTTAGGAAGAATTGCAATTCTGGAAGATCTGGATCAAGATGGCATAGCTGATCACAGCAAGGTTTTTCTTGACAATCTGGTACTACCCAGAGCAATTGCCCATCTGTATGGGGGACTGCTATATGTTGAACCACCAAACCTTTGGTTTGTGGAAATAGACAATGACATGCCGGGAAAAAGGACTCTAGTTGATTCTGTCTATGCAGATGCCGGCAATGTAGAGCACCAGCCAAACGGACTCATGATGAACCTCGACAACTGGATTTACAATGCTAATTCAAACTTCCGGTACCAGCGCAAAAATGGCAAATGGATCAAAGAACCAACCTCCTATCGTGGACAGTGGGGCATTACTAAAGATGATTTTGGCAGGTTGTATTACAACAGCAACTCCAACCAGATCAAAGGTGATTTTGTATTGCCCAACAAAGTAATCAGAAACCAATATTTGAAACCATCAGAAAATGTAAACCGAACACTGAACAAAAACCAGAGAGTATATCCTCTTCATCCCACCTCTATCAATCGCGGATATATAGAAGGTAATCTGGATCAGGACAGTATGGTTGTAAACACAACAGCAGCATGCGGACCTCTGGTATATAGAGGAGGACAATTTCCTGATGAATACAACCTAAATGCATTCGTTTGCATCCCGGAAGCCAATATTATCAAACGAAATATTCTGGCCTTCGAAGGAGTAAAAGTTGCAGCTACTCAGGCATGGGAAGGAAAGGAATTTATTGCTTCTACTGATGAAGGTTTCCGCCCTGTCAACCTGTTTAATGGACCTGATGGTGCCATGTATATTTTGGATATGCACAGAGGAATCATCCAGCACAAAGCATTTATTTCACAATACCTCACTCAACATCTGGCAGACAAACAACTCGATACAATTAAAACCATGGGGCGGGTGTTGAAAGTAACAAGCAACGATAAACCACTGAATGCTATTCCTGATTTTGAAAACGCATCGGGAGCAGAATTGGTGGAACTACTCCACAGCACCAATGGATGGATCAGAGACAGGGCTCAGCAATTGCTCATTACCAATAGTGATAATTCCATTCAAGAACAATTAATCAACCTGATTCGGGAGACAAAATCTTTCAAAACACAAATACATGCATTATACACTTTAGACGGGCTAAACTTACTCTCATTTGAGTTGCTCAATGAGGTCATTCTCACAAAAACAAACCATCCTAAAACTATAGTTCATTCTTTAAGCCTTTTGGAAAATTTCGTTGAAAAAATCAGTGTAAATTCCATGAAGCAGTTGACCACTATGTTGCTAAAAAGAAATGATCAACTGATTGATTTTTATCTTTGTACAACTCTAAACCCGTGGATAAAACTCGCAAAAAAAGAATTTCTGCCATACATTGAACAGCTTTCAATGCGATATACCGACGAACCAAATTATCAGGAAGCTATTGCCAGCAGTCTTTCCGGTTTGGAGGAATCATATTTAGAAACATACGGAAAGCCCAAATTGTTAAAGGAAACACTGGCAGGAATCATTCAAAATAAGAAAGATAGTGTCATCAATCCCATATATATCAATGTATCGGTGAAAGAAGATGCCCGAACCAATGGATTGAAACTATTCAGAAGTATCTGTGCAGCATGCCACGGGCCCAGCGGAGATGGTATTACAGAACTGGCTCCACCACTGAGAGAGTCCGAATATGTGACCGGATCAATAAAAAGGCTGGCTTCAATAGTGCTACACGGGCTTCAAGGCCCGGTTCATGTCAATGGGAAACTGTATGAACTCAACGGAACCATGCCAGGGCTAGCCAACAACAAATCCCTGTCAGATCAGGATATAGTAGATATTATTCGTTTCCTTCAAAATGCTTATGTACATGATAAAAAGAGTATTTCAACCAAGGAAATTAAAGCACTGCGCAGCAAACCACCTAAGAATGGCAAGCCCTACACAGAGAAAGAACTTTTAGAAATGAATTTTGAAAATTAAGATGATGTTTTCAATTCACTAAAGCGTCAGGGCGATCGCATTTAAAAATTCTTGCTATCTCCTGACCCCTGCCTCGCAGGCGGGTATTCAGGGGTCTCTTAGAATTGACTGTGACCTTAAAAGATACCGCAACTGGTGCGGTAAGGAGGTTTTGTTTTTAAAAACGATTACCCTGATTCAAGGGTGTACCTTATACTGTAAATACTAAGTAGATACTAAATTAATAGTTTGGTAAAAACAGGCAACTCTGTATAAAACCATTTTTAATATACCTTTGGTCTTATCAACCATACATGATTAGACCAAATGAAGTTAGACTCATCTAAAGTTCCTTCTGATTCCGAATTATGGGAGGCTCTCAAACGAGGCGAAATCAAAGCTTATGAGGTCATTTTCAAAACACAATATCAATTTCTTATCAATTACGGGCTCAAACTCAATTCTGACAAAGAAGAAGTTAAAGATTGCTTACAAATCTTATTTTCAAAAATTTGGGAAAGGCGATCAAATCTGGGTGAATGCAATTCTATTAGAAATTATTTATTAGCATCTGCCAGACGACTTATCCTTAAAAGAATCAATGACAGATCAGAGTTTGTAGAATTAGACCAAAAAAAACTCAGATTCCATATAGAATTATCAGTTGAATCTCGCATGATTCAAGATCAAACCTTGAAAACAAAAATTGCATCATTACAAAAAGGAATCGAAAAGCTCCCGGAACGTCAGAAAGAAGCACTCTATCTCAAATTTTATGGTGACCAATCTTTTGCTGACATTGCACATGCTATGAATATTTCCACCAGAGCATCTTACAAATTGATTTACAAAGCTTTAGATAACCTTAGCAAACAATTAAACACAGGATCCAAAGACCTCCCTTCACTCCTTACAATATTTTTTTAAAAAAAATCACATCAGACAGGGTCACTTCCTGACAATTACTGCTTTCTACTTATGAAGATTAAAATTATCACGTGGAAAAGCAAAAATATAATAAATACAAAACCTCCGACTTTATTCTTGATGAAGACTTTCAAAACTGGGTCAAAGGTTCTGACCCTAAAAATGAAAAAAAATGGAGTATCTGGCTGGATTCTAATCCGGCACTACAACCCAAAGTAGAAAAAGCCAGGCAAATTTTGTTGGCTCTAAATTTTAAAGAAGAAATTATAGACTCCAAAACTTTGGATGACGAATGGCAAAAGCTCAGAAATTCTAAAGATGATAGATCCCTCTCTCTTCAGACTATTAAAAATAAACCTAAAACCATTAATTGGTCAGTTAGAATTGCTGCTGCAATAGCATTTATAGTCATTTCATCATTAGTTGTACTAAAATTTACAATGCATGGTTCAAATAGAAAAGAAGTGACAATGGTGCATAAAAAAGCTGCATTAGGCCAAAAAATAACCCTTACACTAGCAGATGGTACCAACATAAAACTAAATGCAGGATCACACATTTCTTATCCTGACAAATTTTCTTCTGACAAAAGAGAAGTAATTCTCACCGGAGAAGCCTTCTTTAAAGTAACACCCAATGCTGATGCTCCATTTATAGTAAGAACCGGAAACATCTCTACTACCGTACTGGGAACTTCCTTCAACATCAATGCATACCCGGAAAAAGATCAGGTGCAAGTAGCTGTAGTTGAAGGGAAAGTCAAAGTAAATACTCACGACCCCAAGAAAAATATAGATGCAGAAGTTTATCTGACTCATGATGAATTAGCCAGTGTCCCAAAAAATGAAAGCGAAATACTGGTCACTCCATTTGAAGCCAGCGAACTTCTTGCATGGAAGGATGGAATATTACATTTTGGTCGATCTGATTTTAAAGAAGTTGTAAAACACTTAGAAAGATGGTACGGTGTAAAATTCACCATTCGCAAGAATAAAAAGATTGATCCGGAATGGCGTTTTAGCGGAAAATTTGAAAACAAATCACTTGAATATATTCTTGATGTTTTCAGCTATCCTGAGCGGTTTTCCTTTCGGATAGATGGCAGCAAAGTAACAATCAACTAAATACAAATCTTATGCATATTGAGATAAACAGTAGTTAAAAAAAACCGGTAACACGCAAATATTACCGGTTTCTAAAACTGCCTGAAGTCGTCTGAGTTGCACCTCATAAGATTCCTTTTGGCATCATTCAAATTTTATAATTCAAACATGTAAATTTATGAAATTCAAACTATTACCACAAATCATTGTGATAGCGAAATACACTTTCATCGGGGTTTACCTACAGTGTTTATTTGCTGGGCTATTGTTGGCAACAGATATAGCCGCACAGAAGAAAAGCATTGAAGATGTTTACATCTCTTTAGAACTTAAAAATACCAATCTGGAACAAGTGTTTTTAGAAATTGGTGCTAAGACTGATTTTAATTTTCAGTACGATCGAAAATTGGCAAAGAATAAAAACCTAAAAGGAAACTTCAGTGATGTAAGTCTTGCAGAGCTACTTCGATTTATCTCAAAAAAAACAAGCCTTAGTTTTAAAAGAATCAATGAAACGATACATGTTTCGAAATCTCCAATTGAACAACCTTCTGTTGTCGAGCTGATTAATACTAACAATAGTATTCAGGATATCGAAGTTACGGGAAAGGTAACTGGAGATGATGGTGAAGAACTACCGGGAGTAAATGTGCTTGTTGAGGGTACAATAAATGGTACAATTACAGATATCAATGGAAACTACAAGCTAAATGCTCCTGAAGATGGAGTATTAGTTTTCAGTTTTGTCGGATATACCAGTCAGCAGGCATCTATTCAGAGCAGGTCTGAAGTAAATATACAATTGACTCCAGATATTACTCAACTCTCAGAGATCGTAGTAATCGGGTATGGTACGCAGAAAAAAGTAAACCTAACAGGTTCAGTTACTCAAATAAGCACAGAAAGTTTCGCAGATGCACCATTGACAAATGCTGCTTTAGCATTACAGGGTAAAGGAAGTGGGGTTCAGGTAATTCAGGGATCCGGTGAAGCCGGATATGACCAACCATCAATTAAGATCCGAGGAGTAGGTACATTGGGGTCAGGTAGAAGTGGACCGCTTGTACTCATCGATGGTATTGTTGGCAACATCAACAACGTCGATCCTATGGACATTAAAGAAGTATCTGTATTAAAAGATGCTGCTTCAGCTGCTATATATGGAAACCGTGCTGCCAACGGTGTAATACTCGTAACTACAAAAAGTGGTAGCAGAGATGGAAGCTTAAAAGTTTCTTACAACACTTACTACGGGGTTCAAAATCTTACAAGAATGCCTGAATTATTAAGTGCTCATGAACATGCTGTCATGTATAATGAAGCACTAACCAACGATGGCCAGGGAGCTTTTTTTAGTGATGAAGACATAGCAAACCTGAAAAGTGCACAAAGAATCACTGACTTCAATTTTGGAAACAATCTCACGGCTGATCAAGTTGCAAATATCAATAATTATCAAGATGTAAGGACAAGTGATATGTACTATAGTTCTTCTGCCATACAAAAACATCATATCAGTTTGCAAGGCGGTGGAGAAAACAGTAAATCTGTTTTTAGTCTTGGGTATTTAGATCAAAATGGAGTAAAAGTTGGCAACTGGGCTAAAAACTACAACGCCCGCTTCAATCAGGAAATGTTTGCCATTGATGACAGACTCAGGTTGTATGCTCAATTTTACTGGATAAAAAAAGAAAGCGATAGAGGTGCCGATGATGGAATTGGTGCATGGGAACAAATTCCATGGTCAGGATATCGTTTTTCAAATGGATATTACACAGGCAGTTCGTTTCGTGAACTCCAACTAGGTGCTATTAACAACAAAGAAAGTGATTTTGTTCAGGGTATTGTTGGAGCAGATGCTGAGATTGTAAAAAACTTAAACCTGAAATTTGAATATGCAATTCAGCAGACACGTCAAAAATCGAAAAAATTCACACCTGCTTATAAAAGCTATGAATTTTGGCAAGATAGAATAGACAACAATCCCTCTTCTATTTCTCAGGGAGAATTTTCTTCTCAACGCCAAACAACCAATATTACACTAAACTACAATCTGGACGTTGACAAACACAACTTTACCTTTTTAGCAGGGAATGCCAACGAATTGTATGAAGAATCTTCATTCAGCGCAGGAAGGTCAAATTTGATCAACAATTTCCAGCCAGAACTGAAATTGGGCGATGTGGGAACAATGGTTAACAGTAGCTCCGCAGGTGCCTTTGGATTGGTTTCCTTCTTTGGAAGAGTACATTACGGGTATGACAACCGCTATCTTTTTGAAGCCAGTATCAGGCATGATGGTTCTTCAAGGTTTGCTGAGGGAAGCCAATGGGGTACTTTTCCTTCAGTATCAGCAGCATGGAGAATATCTCAGGAAAGTTTTATGAGCAATACATCATGGATTCAAAATTTAAAATTAAGAGGTTCTGTTGGGACATTAGGTAATCAAAATGTGGGAAATAATTATTACGCAGCTAGTGATATATTGAGTTTTGGGGCAAATTATCCAATAGGAAGTAATTTAGAACCGGGTGGTTTTTTACAGCAAATTGCAGACAAAACTGTTACATGGGAAACTACTGTGCAAAAGAATATAGGTATTGATGCAACTCTGTTGGAAATGTTTAACCTATCATTCGACTATTATCAACGAACTACAGAAGACATTTTGTTAGAAGTAAATCTACCTTTAACAGCTGGTGTTCAGGACAATCCAGTAAGTAATCTAGGTATTGTAACTAACAAAGGATGGGACATTACTGCAGGTTTTTTTAGAGATGTAGCAGAAGATTTCTCTCTAAGTGTCGATCTAAATCTTTCTTCATATAAAAATGAGGTGACAGATTTAGGAGAAACAGAAACCTATTTCTTTGGAAAAGATAGTAGAACTGATGGAAATCAATATGTATGGCAGGAAGGATCTGCCGCCAACTCTTACTATGGATTTCTTGTGGGAGGTATAGTAAATGCTGATAATATAGGAACTATTCCAACTCAGGTAGTTACTGTCGAAGAAGGTGATTTATGGTTCAAAGACATAGATGGTGACAATGAGGTTTCTTACGACAATGACAGGGTAATTTTTGGCACTCCTCACCCTGATTTGATCTATGCTATGAACCTGTCAGCTAAATGGAAAAACTTTGATTTGTCCCTACTTTTAGAAGGAGTAAATGGCATTGATGCTTTGACTTATAATGTACTCTATATGACCAACTTCAGAAACATTCACAATAAATTGGCTTACTTGAGTAATCGTTGGACTCCTGAAAATACAGATACAAACATTCCAAAACCTACTACGGATTCAGAAAAGCTTCCTGTATCTGATTATTTTATGGAAGACGGCTCATACCTGAGGGGCAAAGACATTACCCTTGGCTATAACCTTCCAAAAGATTTGTTGAGCAAAATAAGAGTTGAAAAACTGAGGGTTTATTTCAATATGCACAATTTTTTCACAGCAACCAATTATAGAGGGCTGGATCCTGAAAGACCAGATCCGGAATTAAATGTTTCTCCTCAGGTACACCCTCCCTTGAGATCAATGACATTCGGACTTCAGTTACAATTTTAAATGTTGGAAATCATGAAAAATATTATAACTAATACTTTATTTAAAGTGATTGTGTCATTGGCATTAATTGCTTCTACGGCATGTACAGATTATTTGAATCAGGATCCAATTGACAGCCTTGATCCCAACAACTTTTTCAGAGATGAAAGCGAAATCAGATCAGCAATTGTCGGTGTTTATAGCACACTCGAAATGGACTTATTCATTCGTTTGGATCGATATACCGACAACATTTACGGATTTAAAGACAATACAGCCAAAAGTTATCAAGCTGGCGAACATACCGCCTATGAAGGTGACTTTCTTGATAGATGGGCACTAGATTACAATGCCATTGGCAGAGCTAATCTTGCAATAGACGGAATCCAAAACAGCACAGTAGATGAGCAAATAAAATCTCCCTATCTGGGAGAAGCTTTGTTTTTACGGGGCTTCTACTATTTCGATTTGACTCAGCATTTCGGTGATGTTCCATTGTTAATAGAAAAACCCAGCGTGGCTCCAAATGACATTTTAGTCTCAAGGGAAACCAGAGCAAATATCATCGCTCAGATTATAAAAGATTTAGATGCTGCAGTCGAACTATTACCCCTTGAAAATGAAACAGGTAGAGTTTCCAAAGGAGCAGCTTTAGCTCTAAAAGCAAGAGTTATGTTATTTGATGGAGACATGCCTGGAGCTGCCGCTGCGGCAAAGGCTGTAATGGATCTTGGAGTTTATGGCTTATTTAAAGGAACAGATGCTTTCAAAAAGCTTTTCTGGGAAGAAAATGAGGACAATGAAGAGGTGGTTTTTAGTATCAAATACATGACCGAATTCAAGCCTTCTTTACTGAACAAAAGATTAGTGAATTCCAGTAGATATGCTGTTACTCTTTCTCTTGCCAACGAATTTGAAATGGCCAATGGAAAACTCATTGATGAAGCTGATTCCGGTTTTGATCCTGAAAACCCATTTGATAACAGAGATCCCAGGTTTGATTATACTATATTAAAACCAGGAGGCATACAGGAAGGGCTTTTCGAATCTGATGGTACTCCTACAATATATATTCCAACTGATAAAACCGCTACTTCCATGCGTTTCAACAAATTTGTGCAGTGGGATCGAGGGGATTGGGAAATTTACGATGGACAAGATTGGATAATGATCAGGTATGCAGAAGTACTCTTAATGTTTGCAGAAGCTACAAACGAAATATCAGGAGCTACCACAGAAGTTTATGATGCAATCAATGATATTAGATCAAGAGCCGGAATGCCAGATTTACCTACAGGTCTTTCGAAAGAAGCAATGCGTGATAGGATCAGGCATGAACGCAGGGTTGAATTAGCAGCAGAAGGTCTAAGATTGTATGACATAAACCGTTGGCAAATTGGACCAGAAACTGCCACTGATCTAATGGGCTATGACAAAAGTAAACTAAAAGACCCTAACAATCCTGACAAATGGAAATTGGTGGAAACAGTGGTACTCAATCGAAGTTGGAACACCGCCAAAGGATATCTATGGCCAATTCCTGGAATCGAAAGAGAAGTCAATCCTAAACTTACCCAAAATTCTGGATACGGAAGTGACTAAAGGCAAATCATGATAAAATATCAGGCTACTTCAAAAACAAGTAGCCTGATTACTTATGTTGTATCATTTTTTTGTAACACATCCATGTATGTAAATGGTACAATCATGCCTTCCAATCACTGGTTTCAAATGTTAATTTTAAAGGTAAAATGTATTCTGTTTTCTACAATTTTAAATCACTATCCAAAGAATCAAATTTCATATAAAAATGAAGAAAAATTTATTAATACTCTGTTCCATATTATGTCTGCTGCAGTTCGTCAATGCCCAAAGTGCAAATAAAAAACCAAACATCATTCTGATCATGGCCGATGACATGGGATTTGAATGCCTTGGAGTAAATGGCTCCCTCTCCTACCAAACCCCGGTACTGGACAAATTGGCAAACGAAGGAATGAGATTTACCAAATGTATATCACAACCCGTTTGTACTCCCTCCAGGGTAAAAATAATGACCGGAAAGTACAACTATCGAAATTATGTGGATTTCGGATATCTGGATGTAAAAGAAAAAACTTTCGGGAATATGATGAAAGAGGCAGGTTACAAAACCATGATTGCCGGTAAATGGCAACTGAGTGGTGCAAAAGAAAAAAGAGGAGGCTATGATGACATGCAACGCCCACAGCAATTTGGTTTTGATGAGTATTGTCTCTGGCAGTTGACAAAAAAAGGCCCTCGCTTCGCCAATCCTTTCATCGAACAAAATGGCAAACTTTTAGAAACAACAATTGACGATTATGGTCCGGATATAGTATCCAACTACATTTTAGATTTTTTAGAAAGAAATAAGAAAGAATCCTTTTTCGTCTATTACCCTATGATATTGGTACATAGTCCGTTTGTACCAACACCAGATTCACCAGAATGGAAAAATCCGAAAACCAGATCGAAGCATGACAATAAGTTCTTTGCCGATATGGTAAACTACTCTGACAAGGTTGTTGGTAAAATCATGTCCAAACTGAAGGAATTGAAAATTGATGACAACACCATTGTTATTTTTACCGGAGACAATGGCACAAATACCAATATAGTATCTAAAACCAAATTGTACGATAAATACCCCGGAGGTAAGAGTTCCATGCCTGACAATGGCACTCATGTGCCTATGATTGTAAGTTGGCCGGCAGGAAAGCAAAAAGGAATTGAAATCAACGAGTTGATTGAGTTTAGTGACTTCATGCCCACATTTGCAGAAGCGGCAGGTGTAACCTCCTATCCTACAGATGGTCAAAGTTTTTTCAAAACCCTGTCAGGAAAAGAAAAACCTCCAAGAGAAACCGCTTTTGTTCACTACCATCCTTACCCTGAGAAGGTTAGAGATAAAGACGGCCGGTTTGTACGCACACTGGACTACAAACTATACCACGATGGTAGGTTCTATTTTATTCCAGAAGACAAATGGGAGAAAAAGCCATTACAAGCCAATTTACTTTCTAACACTCAAAAAGCCATTTACAACAAGCTAAAAACAGAAATGGATAGTCAACCTCCTTATGATTTCACCATTACCAGCACAGACAATTCCGACGAATAATGAAGAACAAATACTCACTTCTATTGGTACTGGGAATTCTGATATCATTTACCATCAGAGCACAAGGCAACAATGACATTCCTGACATTCCCGGTTATAAGACCCTCAAATGTGATTTTCATATTCACACCGTTTTTTCGGATGGAAAAGTATGGCCTGAGATTCGAGTGACAGAAGCCATAAATGAAGGTTTGGATGCCATAGCTATTACCGATCATCTGAAGTATGGAAAACTGGGAAAATATCCTGAAGTACAGGAAAAAAACCGTAATCGTTCCTATGAAATCGCATTGGAAGCTGCTTCAAAATCAGAACTGATCGTAATTAGAGGAGCCGAGATTACACAAGGAATGCCCCCGGGGCATATCAATGCGATTTTTCTCACAGATGCCAATATTGCACAAAAAGAATACATGGATACCTTCTATGAAGCCAGAAAACAAGGTGCATTCATTTTCTGGAATCACCCCCATTGGAAATCTCCAGACAAGGACTTTAAACAGGATGGCATTCCTGAATGGTATGATGTACATTCAGAAATGTTGAAGAAAAAATTATTGATGGGAATTGAGATAGTGAATGGTCGAAGTTATTCCAAAGAGGCTCATCAATGGTGTATAGAGAAAAACCTTACTCTAATAGCCAATTCTGATATTCATATTCCCATAGGCATGGAATACGACTTAACTCTTGAGCACCGTCCAACTACTTTGGTCTTTGCAAAAGAAAAAAGTGAAAATGGCATTAAAGAAGCTTTGATGAATCAAAGAACTGCCCTATGGTTTGAAGACAATATTATTGGAAATGAAACGCTCCTTACCCATCTATTTCAAGAATCAATTAAAATCATAAAAACTGAATATCTCGAAAATCTCGCAGTAGTTACAATCAGCAATGAAAGTGGTATTGATTATCTACTTGAAAATACTGGGGAGTATTCTTTTTACAACAAAACCAACTTCGTAGAACTCAATGCCGCATCTCAATTGACTCTTATGGTTAAAACGGGGCAGGTAATGGATCAATTCCATTTAAAATGGAGTGTCAAAAACATGCTTGTCGCTCCAGACACCTATTTAACAGCAGAACTCTTATGTAAAAAGTCAGGAATCATAACAGACAAAAAAGAAATAAAATAGCCACTTGTTGCAAACGTTTGCAGGATTTATTTAAAAATTAAAAAAAGAACCTTAATGATTATATTAAATTGTGGGACACAAAAAATTATATTCAATGATTAAAAATTCGTTTAAAAAAATCACAATTCTGGCAGTATCAATGTTGATCACTTGCCATTCAGGTCTCACTGCTCAATCAACTAAAAAAAGTCAGAAACCCAACGTAATCATAATCCTCACTGACGATCAGGGATCGGTTGATCTGGGCAGCTATGGAGCAACTGACTTACATACTCCTAATATGGACAAAATCGCCAAGGATGGAGTGAGGTTCACTCAATTTTACGCTGGAGCTGCTGTATGTTCACCCTCACGTGCTGCTCTGCTGACAGGTAAAACGAACCTGAGAGCTGGTCTTCCCGGCAATGTTCCCGTACCGGAATATGCCAATGAAAAAGACAGGCACGGCATGCCAACTGAACAGGTTACAATTGCCGAAATGCTCAAAGACAATGGTTACTACACAGCCTTAATTGGTAAATGGCATTTGGGTCACGACGAAGATAAGCTTCCAAACGGTCAGGGTTTTGATTATTTTTTTGGCCACCAAAGAGGGTGCATAGACAATTATTCTCACACTTTTTACTGGCAAGGACCAAACAAACATGATTTGTATAGAAACACTGAAGAAGTATATTATCCGGGTCAGCACTTTTCTGACTTGATGGCTGACGAAATCAAACAAATCATCAACCATAAAAAGACCGAGCCATTTTTTATCTACTGGGCATTCAATGCACCGCACTACCCCTATCAGGGCTCTCAAAAATGGATGGAATATTACAAAGATTTACCAACCCCACGCAAAGAATATGCAGCTTTTGTATCCAACACGGATGAAAAAATTGGTATTGTATTAGATGAATTGGAAAAACAGGGAATTGACGACAATACCATTGTCATTTTTCAATCAGATCATGGACATTCTCTTGAAGAAAGAGCGTTTTGGGGAGGTGGTAATGCAGGGCCGTACAGAGGCAGTAAATTCAGTCTTTTTGAAGGAGGAATCCGGGTACCGGCAATTATCAAATATCCGGGTATAATTCCTGCCAATGAAGTACGTAACCAACTTGCAATGGAAATGGATTGGTTCAGTACTATAGCTGAATTAACCAGCTCAAAAGTAACTGAACAAATTGACGGTAAAAGCTTAATGCCCATCATTTTAAATGAAAGCACTCCTTCAACACATGAAGTGACCTATTGGCAATATGGCAGTTATGATGATGCCACTGCTCAATGGGCTGTTCGCAAGGGGTCTTGGAAGTTGATTGGTAACCCAAATGAGCCCTCCACAGATGGAAGTAAAATTGAACTTGATAAACTATTTCTGGTGAATCTGGATAATGATATTTCAGAAAAAAACAACCTGGTTGAATCAAACCCAAAACAATTGAAAGAGCTTTTGAAGCTGCATCAATCCTGGTTGAAATCGCTGAAATCAGAAATGAATCAGTAATTAATGAAATGATAAGAAACATCTCGAAAAGTATTTTCCTTATCTTGACATTTTGTTGTATTGGAAGCTGTACTTCCAATACAACAAAATTGATAGAAAAACCTCCGGTTGACTATATTGATCCGCTTATCGGGTCTGTAGCCAAAACCAAATATTACGGACGTACTTTTCCTGGAGCTACTCTCCCGTTTTCACTGGTTCAATTAAGCCCTGACACTTATACAGGTGGCGATATGGGCTCAGGGTATTCCTACGAACACAATACCATTGAAGGCTTCAGTTTTGTCCACATGAGTGGCATAGGTTGGTTTGGTGATTTCGGAAACCTACTCACTATAGCGACTAACGGTTCTTTTCATCCAAACAGAGGACAGGTCAATAAACCGGAAACAGGATATCGGTCTCGTTTTTCCCATAACTCTGAAATAGCTCAGGCTGGTTTTTACAGTGTTGATCTTGATGACTACCATATCAAGGCTGAAATGACCACTACACAACGAGCTGGTATGTTGAGGTTCACATTTCCTGAGGTTAAAACCAACAGAATTCAAATCGACCTGTCCAGAAGAATCGGTGGTACTTCCACCAAACAATACATCAAAGTTATAGACAACACCCACATCGAAGGTTGGATGCTTTGTGAATCAGATGGTGGTGGTTGGGGAAACGGCAAACCGGAAAGGCTGGGATACAAAATAAAATATACAGTTTATTTCCATGCAGAATTTTCAAAACCATTTACCTCATCGGCCATTTGGTCTGCCGACATTCCTGACGAGCAACCCAGAAAAGATGAGGATGTTCAAAGTGAAGCTTATCAAGGTATTATAGCCAAAAGTGAGATACTGAACAACGTAAAAGAACATGAAGGAAAACACATTGGTTTTACAGCCAATTTTCCACACCTTAAAAACAATGAGCAAGTGTTGTTCAAAGCCGGAATATCATTCGTTGACATACAAGGAGCCAAACAAAATCTTGCAGAAGAATTGAATCATTGGGATTTTGAGAAAGTGAAAAATGATGCCAGAAACAAATGGTCACAATCATTGAACCTGATCAAAATAAAAGGTGGAACTGAAGACGATAAAAAAATATTCTACACTGCCATGTACCACGCCAGAATCGATCCCAGATGTTTTACTGATGTGGACGGAAGATACTACGGCGGAGATCACCAAATTCACAACAAATCAAATTTCAATTACAGAACAATATTTAGTGGTTGGGATGCTTTCAGAAGCCATATTCCATTGTTGACCATAATCGACCCCAATTCAACAGAAGAATTGGTGAACAGTTTAGTTGAAAAAGGACAACTTGGGAAAATGGGGTTTCCTAAATGGGAAATTGCTTCCAGTTATTCAGGCTGCATGTTGGGAGATCCTGCCATTCCTGTGATTTTTGACGCATACAACAAAGGAATCCGTGGATTTGATATTGAAACAGCATATCAACTTGCCAAACAAACTTCCATTGGACCAAATACCACCAGAAATAGCTGGCAGGAATACAATGAATTAGGCTATGTCGCATGTGATCCCCAACCTGTACGCTGGAAAGGTTACTACAAAGGCGTATCTGCCACTTTGGAAAACTGTTATGCAGATTGGAACATCAGTCAGTTTGCCAACGCACTAGGTAAAACAAACGATGAAGCATTTTTTAGCAAAAGGGCTTTATACTATAAAAATATTTACGACGACAGTGTTGGCTATATGCGGGGTAAGTTTAAAAATGGCGATTGGATTCCCTGGGAAGGAAAATTGGGTTTTGAACAAGCATGTATCGAAAGTAACCCTTTGCAGCAAACGTGGTTCGTTCCGCATGATATTGACGGACTAAAACAACTCATGGGGAAAGAGCGGTTTCTTTCTGAATTGGAATTATTGTTCGACAAAACACCTAAAGATTTTTCCTGGAATGAGTATTACAATCATGCTAATGAACCAGTGCATCATATCCCCTACTTGTTCAACCATACAGACAAGCCGTGGCTTACTCAAAAATGGGTGCGCACCATTATGAAAAATGCCTACGGCACATCCCCTTATGGCATCATGGGCAATGACGATGTAGGACAAATGTCAGCCTGGTACATACTAAGTGCCATGGGGTTTCATCCGGTTTGTCCCGGCAGCAACCGTTACGAGCTAGGAAGTCCTTTATTTGATGAAATTAAAATAAAGCTTGATCCAAAATATTATGAAGGTCAAACCTTTAAAGTAACTGCAAAAAACAATTCTCCTGACAATGTATATGTGCAAGCAATATCTCTGAATGGGAAAAACCTCAACAGACCCTATATCACCCATGAAGAAATTGTAAACGGTGGTGAGCTACTTTTTGAAATGGGTTCATCTCCGAATAAAAACCTTTACCAAAATTTATAAGCATGAAAAAAATCATACTTTTCCTTAGTCTTATTATAGGTTTCACTTTTGGTATATCCGCAAGACAACCTGCCAAACCCAACATAATATTGGTAATGACAGATGATCAGGGTTGGGGGCAAACCGGGTATCAAAATCATCCTATTTTAAAGACTCCAAATATGGATGCTATGGCTGCTAACGGCCTCCGATTCAATCGGTTTTATGCCGGAGCACCAGTCTGCTCCCCTACCCGTGCGAGCGTATTGACAGGCCGTTCCAATGACCGCACCGGGGTTTATTCGCACGGTTACGCATTGCGTAATCAGGAAAAAACAATTGCTCAGGCATTAAAACAAATCGGATACAAAACTGCTCATTTTGGAAAATGGCATTTAAATGGCCACAGAGGGCCTGGAGTACCTATCTTAAAAGAAGATCCGAGAACTCCGGGAAAGTTTGGTTTTGATGAGTGGCTCTCTGTATCAAATTTCTTTGATATTGATCCTGTAATGAGTCGGAATGGGGTGTTTGAAGAAATAAAAGGAGAATCTTCACACATCATTGTGAACGAGGCAATCAGATTTATGGAAAGGGAAAAAGACAACAACCAACCCTTATTTATTGTAATCTGGTATGGTAGCCCTCATGCGCCGTGGAGAGCAAAGGATCAAGACAAAATGAACTTCACGCAATTGGAAGAAATTGCCCGGAACCACTATGCCGAAATTGTAAATGTTGATAAAAGCATAGGCAACCTGCGGGAATCTCTACGCAAGATGAATCTGGACAAAAACACCTTGGTATGGTTCAATAGTGACAATGGAGGATTGAGAAATTTCGGATCAGAAACCGTAGGGGGATTACGAGGTTTTAAAGGAAATATATACGAAGGAGGTATCAGAGTACCTGCCATAATAGAATGGCCTGCATCCATAAAAATCAGTCGTATTACGAACTACCCTGCCTCTACCATGGATATTTTCCCTACCATAGCTGAAATAGTAGGCTTACCAAAATCTTCCATGATTTCACCTATAGATGGAAAAAGCATAAAAAAACTGTTTGATAGTGATCTTAAATCAAGAGACAAAGCGATTCCCTTTCGGCACGAAAACAAAGCGGCATTGATCGACAACCAATACAAACTCCTTTCTCTTGATATAACCAAAGGTGAATTTGAGCTTTACAATTTGGACATAGACCCAAATGAAACAAATAACCTCATTGACATAGAAACCAAAATTGCAAAGAAAATGATTACTGCTTTCAATAATTGGAATGAATCTGTGGAATCCAGTATAAAAGGAAATGATTTCTCCAATGGACTTGAATCACCTGATCCTGAACGTGTTTTCTGGAACACATTGCCTCAATATCAACCTTACTTTAAAGAATGGAAAAAGAGGCCTGAGTATGAAAATGCATTGAAATCAAAATAGAAAACACAATAAATCAAAATATAGGCTATACAAAAAATCACTAAAAATGACATCTACGACACGCCTGATAATTTCATTATTCATGTCTTTGACAATTGCATGTACTTCCGGTAAAAAGGAAAACACATCTGCTGACAAAGACGAAAATGAGCCACCCAATATACTTATTCTTATGCCTGATCAGTTTCGTGCGGACATGATGGGTGTTGCTGGTCATCCCGATGTGCTCACTCCCAATATAGATCAACTCGCTGGAGATGGCATCCGATTTACCAATGCCATAAGTGGTGCTCCGGTTTGTTGCCCCACAAGAGCTACTATACAAACAGGACTGTATATTCATGAGCATAAGGTCACCAACAACAATATGCCAATGGACACCACTCTTACTACAATAGCAGAATTGTTGGGAAATGAAGGGTATGCAACCGGATTCATTGGAAAATGGCATCTGGATGGAGGAATCCCTGAAGAATCAGTTGGTGGATATATAGAAGAAGGTGCAAAACGACAAGGGTGGCAGGATTGGAATGGATATGAAAAATCTCACGAATTTTTCGAAGTATGGAAGTTCAATGAGAAAAAAGAAAAAGTTCGTGTAGAAGGCTACAATTGGGAACCTACCTGGCAAACTGATATGGCTTTAAACTTTATTAAGAAAAACACCGAAGAAAAAAAACCTTGGTGTTACTACATAGCATACGGACCTCCTCATAATCCATTTCAGTGTCCACAGAATTTTTTGAATATGTATGACCCTAATAAAATAGTACTGCCTCCGGACGTGGAAAATGAGTTGGATCAGGATGAGTTAAAAGAAGTGAGAAGGTTGCGACAAATCTATTATGGACAGGTTAGTTCAATAGACCATGAAGTAGGCCGTCTGGTAGAAGGGCTCGACAAAATGAAAATCAGTGACAATACCATCGTGCTTTTCATCAGCGATCACGGAGACATTTTAGGCAGTCATTCACATGAAGTAAAAGAAAGATATATTCAGGAAGGTAAAAAACTTGAGTTTTATCTAAGAACCAAAGGAAAGCCCTATATCACTGCTTTGCGGACTCCATTAATTATAAAATGGCCAGCTGTCATAAAACCCGGTAAGGTCAACGATGTACTGGTCAACAGTGTCGATATTGCTCCTACCCTAATTGACTTGGCTGGAGTAAAAGTTCCTTCAAAAATGTCTGGACAATCAATGGCAGGTTGGTGCATTTCCGACAATGGACCAAAACAAGACGCTTTATACCTTGGTCTGTTTCAAGGGAAAAATGCATGGCGTGGCGTTTGGGATGGTAGGTTCCTCTATTCCACATTGGACTATGAAGTATTATATGATCATTATACCGATCCTTATGAAACTAAAAACCTGTTTAACGATCCTGATTACAGCGAACTAAAGAAGGAGATGCAATCGAAATTAGAAAAGCTGGCAATTAGTACAGGTGACCCCATTATTTCTGAAATACGACAATGAGATATTCCACAAGTAATAATTCATTAATACAAAAACACTACATAACAAAAATCTACTGTGGGGTATTTTTGTTGTTAAACTTTTCCTGCCACTCCACCAAAGATACTCGTGTCAGAGAAACTGATTATTCGAAATATGTCAACGTATTTTTAGGAGTAGAAAAATGTGACAACAAAGACGGAATTCAAATAGCTGAAAACCTGCCAAGAATTGACACCTCCTGGTTTGATGTCCGTGAAATATATGGTGCCACCCACCCGGGAGCTACCCAGCCTTTTGGTATGGTTTCCGTAAATGCCATGGGCAGAAAAATCTACAAAGAAGGCTTTCCAACAGGATACAATGGTGAAGATTTCTATGGTTTTTCTCACTTTCATTCCTCCGGACCGGGAACCATCAGATGGTATTACAATTACTTCTTATTCACTCCTATATCTGGTAACCTTACTTTCAGAAAAACTACACAAAAGATAGTAAAAGAAAAAGCGTCACCCGGTTATTATTCTTGTGTACTCGACTCAAAGATCAAAGCGGAAACAACCGTTAGCAGCAAATCTGCAATGCACAGGTTTACTTTTCCGACAACCAATGACAATACTTTGGTTATTAATTTAAGTAACTACTACAAGGCGATAGACTCTATCAGGGTTATTCCTGAAAAGTTTCCGGAAAGTGTATCAGCTCAATTCATCTCACCTACTGAAGTGGAGGGGAAAGTAGTCATGGACGGATTTCCTATCTTTTTCTATCTCAGGTTGGATAAAGAAACAAAAAAATATGGCTTTTTTAAAAATTATGAAATTGTTGGTGAAAAACCTTTAATTGAAAACACACATTCGGACAACCTGGGTATATTCTTTGAATTTGATGAGTTGGCAGACAAGGCCATAAATACCCAAATAGGTTTCTCATTTAAAAGCTTAAAACAAGCAAAAAACAACCTAATCAATGACTCAGACTCTTTTAGCTTTGACAAATCAAGTGAAAACGCAACTAAAAAGTGGAATCAGTATTTATCTAAAATAGAAGTAATTGATGCTGACACAAAAGCCGTTGAACAGTTTTACAGTTCATTTTATAAAGCCATTCTGAAACCAGCTAATCTACAAGGTGAAAACCCCTTTTGGAGCTCAGACAATTACATTGCAGACCTTGCCACTTCGTGGGATATCTATGCAACTCAAATGCCTTTTGTCTTTACATTTTTCCCTGAAGAAGGACAAAAAACAGCTCAATTCTACATCGATCTCTTCAACCAGTTCGGTAGATTCCCTCCTGCTTATTTAATGAAAGGAGGTATGCCATGGGTATTCAGTAAGCAGGCCAGTGCCCTGGGCAATTTTATATTGGCAGATGCATTGGCAAGAAAAGTTCCTGGCATAAACTGGAAAGAAGCATTGAATGTCATGGTAAAAACCATTAACAACGAAAGAGGACAATTGTTTCAACAAAAAATCCCACTAGCCCCTTCACCTACCCACAACCAGGATTATGCCTATGCAGCTTTTTGCACCGCTCAAGTTGCAAAAGCAATTGATGAAAATGAATTGGCAAATCGGATGATGGAACTGTCCGGTTTATGGAGTAGTGTTTATGATTCCACAGGCATTTTGATGGAAACAGAGGATATGATAGAGACTGAACTATACCCGAAACAACATTTTCATTTTTACGAGGGAAATAAGTGGAACTACACCTATAGAATATGGCAGAATATGGAAGGTCTTATCAATTTACAAGGTGGAAAAGAAGCATTTATTAAAAACCTGGACTGGTACTATAATTTAACACCCAACAGTACAGAGTACCAATTTCAGGGTCTCAACAACGAAGTTGATTATTGTTCACCTTATGCGTACCTATACGCCGGAAGACCTGATAGAACACAGCAAATCCTTCGGATTGCGATGGAATACCGATTTAGAAATACCAGAGGTGGTTTGCCGGGAAATGACGATTCGGGAGCCATGACATCATGGTATGTATGGAATGCAATCGGGTTATTCCCTATTGCTGGTCAAAATTTATTATTGATTGGTTCGCCAACATTCGAATACGTCAAAATGAATACAGAAAATCCATTTGAGGTGAAGACCATCAATAATTCGGCAAACAATATATACATCCAATCGGCCAGACTTAATGGCAAACTAATAGACCAGTCGTTTCTAACTTTTACAGAATTTTATAACGGCGGAACCCTGGAACTTGAAATGGGAGACAAACCATCGAAATGGGGAAGCAATGAACTACCTCCATCCTATTGACTAAAACACTATTTGAACAAACTATATGAAGATGACTAAAGTAATTGTATCCTTAATTATAATTCTTGCAGGAGGCATTCAAAAGATCGAAGCACAAAGCCCTGACCGTCCCAATATTCTATGGATTTCTGTTGAAGACATTAGTCCTAACCTGGGTTGCTATGGTGATTCGTTCGCCAAAACTCCTGTTTTGGACAAGTTGGCGAAAGGTGGGGTAAGATACACCAATGCAATTGCCAGCTCTCCAGTATGTGCTGCTGCGAGATCCGCTATCATCACAGGTATGTATGCCAGTTCGCAGGGTACTCAACACATGAGATGTAAGGGAAGGCTGCCTGAAGGCTTTAAATTCTATCCTCAAGTGATGCGGGAAGCCGGATACTTTTGTACCAACAATGAGAAAACAGACTACAACCTTCCTCACTCCCCGGGAGAAATATGGGATGAATTGGGTAATGATGCTCATTGGCGCAATAGAAAAGATAAATCACAACCGTTTTTCTCCATTTTCAATCTGGGAATAACTCATGAAAGTTCAATCAATTCTAAAGAAAAACACGATTTAAAGACCAAAGACCTTCCAAAAGAGTTAAGGGCTGATCCAAAAAAACTCATCCTTCCACCCTATTTCCCTGATACTCCAAAAGTAAGAGAATTGTGGGCAAGGCATTATGATAACATTGCCATGATGGATATACTGGTTGGAAATATCCTGAAACAACTGGAAGAAGATGGATTGGCTGAAAATACAATAATACTTTACTTTTCAGATCACGGTACAGGCGTTCCGAGGCACAAACGTTGGATGTATGACTCGGGGTTAAAAGTGCCAATGATAGCTTATGCGCCTAAAAAATATCAACATCTGTTAACCGGAAAACCCGGGACTGCTACTGATGAGTTGATAAGTTTCATTGACCTTGCCCCTACGGCAATACATTTAACAGGAGCAACTATTCCTGCAAATATGCACGGCAGGGCATTTCTTGGAGAGAACCTAAAGCCAGAAAGGGCTTATGCCTACTCTACCAGAGACCGCATGGATGAAAGGTACGATATGCAGCGTTCTGTGCGAAGTAAGTATTTCAAATACATTAGGTATTACGAATCATACAAGCCCTATACACAATATATGAATACACCTGAAAAGGGTGATATCATGAAGGAAATCAGAAAAGCTCACGCCAATGGCACTCTTCCAGCCGATGGAGCACACATGATGGCTCTTACGAAACCAGACGAGGAATTATTTGATTTGAGAAATGATCCTGACGAGCTGACGAATCTTGCCAACGATCCCAACTACAGTCACATATTGAAAGAAATGAGAGAAGCTCACAATCGATGGTCTGATAATACCAAAGATTCCGGATTAATTCCTGAAACGATCATAAGAAGTTGGGAAAGCAAATACGATGCGTCTATCTATGAAATATTGAGGAATCAAAATGTACCCATCTCCGAAATCAGAGACGCAGCTTTTGGAAAAGACCTGAATGTATTGACTAAATCGCTCGATCATGAAAATGAGGCTGTTCGCTATTGGTCGGCAATTAGTCTGGGAAATGGCAACAATCTATCAGAAAACACAAAAGCTATTTCAGAACTAAATTCCAAACTGAATGACAAAGTAGCTGCAGTGCGAATTGCATCTGCCAGAGCACTCTGCAAAACAGGTGATTTTGACAAAACTGTCAAACTACTCAGGAAAGAATTGGAAAGTGATGACGAGTGGGTACGATTGCTTGCAGCACAAGTGCTTGATGAAATTGGAGACAATGCCAAACCAGCTATCAGCGAATTACAAAAACGGATTGATACCGATAAAAACAAATATGTAGCCAGGGTAGCGAATCACGCTGTAAATCTGATGCTGGGAACAAACAATGAAGTAAGGTAAAGTCTAGAGCAAACAAAAAATAAAGATCCACTTATAATTAAGAAGCAACCATTCATCATGAAAAAAAATTATATCTTATCAATAAGCATTTGTACCATTTTATTTCTCCAATTAATATTATGTGTTGATGTTTACGGACAAAATGAATTCCCTGAAGATGTACAATATAAGAAACTTCCGACCGAAGCAATTGCGAAAATAACACTTGGGAATCCTGATGAAGTGATCAAAGACATGGAAGGATTTCTGACCTACTTTCCAAATGATGCTGAAGGCCTCTACTGTATGGCTGTTGCCTATTCAGTAAAAAACAAGATCCCACAGGCAATGGAATACGTAAAAAAATCAATGGCATCAGGACTGCCTATGGAACGTTATTTAGCAGGCCCAAGTAATTTACTTAGCAAACTCATCAACAGCAAAGAGTTTAAACAATATATGCAAGGCAGGTATATCAAATTGGTGCATGGTCCTATGCTTGGCGACATAACTCCCACAGGTGTCAAAATATGGGTACGAACTGATCAGGTTTCTAGTGTAACGGTTAAGGTATCAGAAGATCAAAAAAAATGGAGTAAAGCTTTCGAAGCAACCACCTCCATGCAAAACGAATATACTGCTATCACTCAGGTAGATGGACTGAAGCCATCTACAAAATACTATTATACGATTTCAATTGATGACAGTCAACTCTATGAGAATGGATCGTTTACCACTTCGGAAAGCAAAGGAGCAAGTGGTAAACTGAAAATTGGTTTTGGAGGAGGTGCCGGATACACTCCGTGGTACGAACGCATGTGGGACACATTGGCTGTTCAGTCATTTGACGCATTTTTACTCTTGGGTGATAACGTATATGTTGACTTTCCTGAAGTACCAGAGGCTCAGCAGTATTGCTACTACAGAAGACAAAGCAGAGCTGAGTTTCGTAGGTTTACACCGAACGTACCCATCTATGCCATTTGGGATGACCATGACTTCACGGTCAACGACGGTGAAGGAGGTGCTGAAATAGAAACTCCTGCCTGGAAAAGACCCGTCTGGAATACTTTTCAAAATCAATGGGCAAATCCTTATTATGGAGGAGGAAAAGAACATCCGGGATGCTGGTTCGACTTCTCCCAGGGAGATGTGGATTTCATTATGCTCGATTGTCGTTATTACCGTGAAAATCCCAAAGAAGTAAGTGATCCGTCAATGCTTGGGACGTATCAGAAAGCCTGGTTATTGGAAAAGCTCAAATCATCAACAGCAACTTTTAAAATAATTGCCTCTTCAGTCCCATGGGCCATAGGTACCAAACCCGGCAGTGACGACACTTGGGATGGCTTCCCTAATGAACGTGAGGAAATATTTTCGTTTATCGAAGAGAATCAAATCGACGGAGTGGTGCTTATTTCGGCTGACCGACACAGGTCGGACGCCTGGAAAATGCAGCGACCGAATGGATATGTTCTGTATGACTTTATGAGTTCCCGACTAACAAATGTACATACTCATGATATCATGCCAAATAGCCTTTTTGGGTACAACAAAAAATGCTCTTTTGGTATGTTGGAGTTCGATACAACACTTGAAGATCCGTCCATGACTTACACTATTAAAAATATAGACAATGAAGAAATTCATAAGATGACAGTCTATAAAAGTGAACTTGATTTTGAAGGTGATAAGATTAAAAACAAAAAGAATTATAAGAAGTAAATGGAGTCAAACAAACCATTATCAACTCAGTTTATGCCCTCGCAGAACGAAATAGAAATCATGGAAATGTAAAAATGAACCCTACCTTAAATATTTGGAATATGAACAAATTGCTAAAACATTGTTTTTTATACGTGATCATTCTGACCACCTTAGCTGGTTGTGCCACAAAAGAAAAAGTTACTGAAGATAAAATTTCTACACAACCGAAGCGTCCCAACATCTTATTTGCATTTGCAGATGATCAATCTTGGTTACACACAAGTGTATCAGGCGATAAGGTAGTTCAAACCCCTGCATTTGACAGGGTAGCCAATGAAGGAATAAATTTCACTCACTCATTTGCAGCTTGTCCTTCTTGTACTCCATCGAGAAGTGCCGTCATCAGTGGTCAGGACATCTGGAGGATTCAGGAAGCTGGTGTACTATTTGGCTCCATTCCCAAAGATTTAAAAATATATCCACACATGCTTTCAGATGCAGGTTACCATGTGGGATATACAGGCAAAGGATGGTTGCCCGGCAACTATTCTGATCTTGGATTGGAGAAAGACCCAATTGGCAAGCAATACAATGAAATTTCTGAAGGCCACATTGCCAAGGGGATTACCAATATAAATTATTCAGCCAATTTCAATGAATTTTTAAAAGACAGAAAAGAAGGTAAGCCATTTTGCTTTTGGTTTGGTTCCAGAGAACCTCACCGGGTGTATGAAGATGGCGCAGGGCTTATGATTGGAAAAAACATAGAAGATGTTGATGTTCCACCTTTCTGGCCAGATGTTGATATAGTCAGAAGTGATATTTTGGATTATTACTATGAAATCGAATGGTTTGATTCACATCTGGCAAGTATGCTTAAAAAACTGGAAGAAATAGGTGAACTGGACAACACAATAGTAGTAGTCACTTCCGATAATGGCATGCCATTTCCAAGAGCCAAAACCACACTATACGATTGGGGTGTGAGAATGCCACTTTCTATCCGTTGGGGAGATAAAGTGAAAGGTGGAAGAACCGTAGATGATTTTGTTTCCCATACCGATTTTGCTCCTACTTTCCTTGAAGCAGCGGGAATAGAAATTCCAAAAGAAATGACAGGAAAAAGTTTGTTCCCTATTCTATTTTCTGACAAAGAAGGAACCATAGAGAGTAGTAGGAACAAGGTTTTCACGGCTACAGAAAGACATACCTGGTGCAGGCCTGATGGTGCTACCTATCCTGTGCGTGCCATCCGTACCAAAGATTATTTGTATATCAGAAATTTCGAACCGGATCGCTGGCCAACCGGAGGCCCATCCTTTTGGTCTTCTAACCGCACCTACCATGGAGATGTAGATGCATGCCCCACCAAAACATTTATGGTTGATCCTGCCAATCAAAAGAAATACGCTAAAGAGTATGAACTCAGCTTTGGAAAAAGGCCTCTGGAAGAATTGTATAAAATAGAGAACGATCCGGGACAAATCAACAACCTCTCAAACAACCCGGAATACAAAGAGATCAAAAATAAACTATGGAACGACTTGGAAAATCACCTCAAAGAAACAGGTGATCCGAGAATAAATGGTGAAGATCCGTGGCAAGCCTACACCTACCACCAAACTGATGGCTTTGGTGCTACATATAATATGAGCCTGTCCGAAGATATAAGAAATAGACACGCTCTAAGGCCAGGAAACTAAGCATAAAATCTAAAATCAGAGGAAATGAAAACAATAAGGAATAACACCTATTCAATGACATTGATAGCAGGATTGGTATTTTGTCTTTTACTAACCAACTGTTCGGACATTAAAAAAACTGACCAAGAAAAACCCAACATTGTTTTGATCATGGCAGATGATATCGGTTTTTCAGATATTGGGGCTTATGGTAGTGAGATCAAAACACCAAACATTGACGGGCTCGCCAACAATGGTATGAAGTTCAAGACATTTTACAACATGGCAAAATGTAACCCTACCCGGTCATCAATGCTCACCGGGTTGTACAAAGGCGGAAATGGTGCTGTTCACATTGCAGAATTGACCAGGCAAGCCGGATATTATAACATAATGAGTGGCAAAGAACATTTTGATAGCTGGGTACCGGAATACTGTAAAGCTGAAAATGTATTTGACCATTCGTTCTATTTCTGGGCTACCACCGAATATTTCCGTCCTCCTTCAGGAGAGTTTGAGCGACCATTTTATTTAGAAGGCCGTGAAATAAAAGCGGAAGAAATAGAATACGAAAAAGCACCAATGTACAAAACGGATTTTATCACTGATTATGCTATAAAGTGGTTAGATGAAGCTTTTATGAAAGAAGATCCTTTTTTTCTGTACCTACCCTATCATGCTGCACATTATCCTCTGCAAGCAAGGCCGGAAGACATAGCGAAATACCGTGGTAAATACCTGAAAGGATGGGATCAATTGCGAGCTGAACGTTTCGAAAAAATGAAAGAATTAAAAATACTTCCCCAAAACACCAAATTGAGTGCAGCAGAAGGAAATTTAAATAAAATCAGAGGACCATTCGTTCCGAGCTATACCGACTACTACCCATGGGAAGGACTATCTGACGCTCAAAAGGATTCACTTGATCTGGAAATGTCCGTGTTTGCTGCGATTATCGACCGTATGGATCAAAACATTGGAAGGGTTTTGGATAAACTCAAAAAGAATGGGAAATTGGAAAATACATTGATCATATTCTTGGTTGACAATGGATCTTGCCCTTTCTATTCTAACAAAATAAAAGAAGTACAGCCGGGTCCTGCCAACTCCTATTGGAGCTTAAGATCTACATGGGCCAACCTTGGAAACACGCCTTTCAGACAATACAAACAAAGTGGCTATGAAGGTGGAAGCCACACACCATTTATTGTCAGTTGGCCGGGTGTGATCCAGCCCGGAACTATCACAGATCAGCCTGGTCATGTTGTCGATATTGCCCCTACATTTCTTGATATTTTAGATACTAAATACCCTGAAACTATCAATGGACATCCAACCATACCACTACATGGAGGCTCATTGTTACCTATATTCAAAGGAGAAAAACGAAAAGAACCTGATTTTTTCATCTCTGGATTTACAGAAAAATTCAGAATGTTTAGAAGTGGCGAGTGGAAAATTGACAGAATGAATGGTGAAGACTGGGAGTTGTATCACATCAAAGAAGACGGAGCAGAAACGAATAATCTTGCGCAACAATTGCCGGAAAAATTAAAAGAGTTAACCCGTAAGTACGAACAAGTGAGAACAAGTGTGAATTTATCAAATGACTCCAAGTGAAATGAACAAATGTAGTTATGCTATAATCAATGGATTACTTTTCCACACTTCCTTTTAATTCTCTCTTTTGCTTCTATCTTCGCCAACTCATTTAAAATATTTTCAATTCAAAAATTACAAGGCAAGATGAAAACATGGTATTCGTGCAAAGTAAAGCATGCAGTGACAACAGAAGACGGAAGGATGAAACAGGTAACAGATACCTTTTTGGTTGACGGAGTATCGTTTACTGATGCTGAAAAGAGAATATATGAAATAAGTGAAAGAGATATTCGGGGTGAATTCATGATAACCAATATTGCTAAAACCAATATTTCTGAAGTCATCAACTACGAAGATTCCGAGACATGGTTCAAATGTAAAGTAGCTTATGTCACCATAGATGAAGAAGCCCAAAAGGAAAAAAAAATCAATAATTATTTTCTGGTTGGGGCAGACAATGCCAAAATAGCTTACGACAGAATTGAGGACAATTTGAGTTCAATGATGGTACCTGTAGAAATTCCTTCCATTGCTCAAACCACTTTTGTTGACGTATTTCCATTCAATGAAGAAGAACTGAATCAATCAGTACCCGATAATTTTGTACCAGTAAATGAAGCTAATAACACCATAGAGGAGCATCAAGAAAAAGAACAATTGCAAGATTAAATAGTCAAAACAAAAGCCTCAACAATATAGCAGGTATCCAATGTATATAAAATTAAAGAGGCAACAACAAACAAATATTTACTACTATTCACTCAATGATTTGTTATTTCAAGCATGAAAATCGAGGTACAATTATTAGTGATTAATAGCCTTTCCAGACCTGCAAGAAGCATATAATTCAAGGGGGTTTAAGATTGGCAATATTTGTTTTGGCATTAATTGTTTTAATGTATTTCTTTGCACATATTTTTTAAACCAAATATTAATATAATGTCAGAAATAGCACAAAAAGTAAATTCAATTATTATTGACAAGCTTGGAGTTGAAGAATCTGAAGTAACGCCAGAGGCAAGCTTCACTAACGATCTAGGTGCGGATTCATTGGATACAGTGGAGCTCATCATGGAATTTGAAAAAGAATTTAATATATCTATTCCAGATGATCAGGCTGAAAACATTGGTACTGTAGGTCAGGCTATCGCATATCTGGAAGAAAACGTAAAGTAATTTTCTATTTTCGAAAGAATTAATTTATGCAATTAAAACGAGTTGTTGTAACTGGCATTGGGGCATTAACACCTATTGGAAACAATGCACAAGAATATTGGGACGGTTTGTCAAATGGAGTAAGTGGCGCAGCGCCAATTACACGATTCGATGCAGAAAAATTCAAAACAAGATTTGCTTGTGAAATAAAAGGCTATGATGTGAATGATTTCTTTGATAGAAAAGAAGCTCGCAAAATGGATCCTTTCACTCAATATGGCATGATCGTAGCAGATCAGGCAATGGCCGATTCAGGATTAGATACTACCAAAATCAATCTTGACCGGGCTGGTGTTATCTGGGGAGCAGGTATTGGAGGGCTCAAGTCCTTTCAGGATGAAGTAATAAATTTTGCCAATGGCGATGGTACTCCCAGATACAATCCTTTCTTCATTCCAAAAATGATAGCAGATATCGCTCCCGGAATGATTTCTATCAAACACGGTTTTAGAGGCCCTAATTTTACCACAGTAAGTGCCTGTGCCTCAGGAACCAACGCCATCATCGATTCATTCAATTATATCCGACTGGGAATGGCTGATCTTTTCCTCACCGGAGGATCTGAAGCAGCAGTTACCGAGTCTGGTGTTGGTGGATTCAATGCACTCAAGGCATTGTCTGAAAGAAACGACTCACCGGAAACTGCCTCAAGGCCATTCGACAAAGATCGAAATGGATTTGTGTTAGGAGAAGGTGGTGCCAGTTTGGTTCTGGAAGAATACGAACATGCTAAGGCAAGAGGGGCTAAGATTTACGCTGAAATGATAGGATGTGGTATGTCTGCAGATGCCTATCACATGACAGCACCACATCCGGAAGGTATTGGAGCAACAAACGTAATGCTTAATGCACTCAAAGATGCCAACATTCCACTGACCGACGTTGATTATATCAATGTACATGGAACATCCACTCCTCTGGGAGATGTCAGTGAAACCAAAGCGATACAGGCTGTATTTGGCGAACATGCCTACAACCTTAATATCAGCTCAACAAAATCAATGACTGGTCACCTGCTTGGTGCTGCCGGAGCAATCGAAGCTGCCGCTTGTATCATGGCCATTCAAAACCAAACTATCCCACCAACCATCAATCACTTTACTGATGATGAGGAGTTTGATCCTAAACTAAACTTTACTTTCAACAAAGCCCAAAAGCGTAAAGTTAACATAGTCCTAAGCAACACATTTGGCTTTGGAGGACATAATACTTCTATTATATTCCGTAAATTTGAGGAATAACAAGTTCTACAATTTAAAGTTTTTGCAGTCTGTTTGGTCTAAATAAATCTACGAATAAGGATTACCAGAAACACTTAAAAAGTATTATTGGCAGTAATCCATCCAATCTGGAATTATACTTTCTTGCGATGCGTCATAGTTCGGCAGGAACAGAGGAACGCAAAGGATTTATTGAATCTAATGAAAGGCTTGAATACCTTGGTGATGCCGTGCTGAGTATGGTAATAGCTGAGTTTCTATTCACCAAATTCCCACTAAAAGACGAAGGGTTTCTCACAGAAATAAGATCAAGAATTGTTAACCGGGAAAGCCTAAACAATCTGGCTCGCACTATTGGATTGTCTGAACTCATCCAGTACAATGGTATCCAAAACACCAAAAGTCAATCTTTTAAATCTATCTATGGCAATGCCCTTGAAGCACTTATAGGTGCCGTTTTTTTAGATAAAGGGCATAAATTCTGTAGAACATTCATTCTAAAAAAGCTGATCATACCGCATTTTGATATTACACATGTAATCAACAATGACAACAACTTTAAGAGTAAAATCATTGAATGGTCACAGAAAGAAAACAAAAATGTATCATTCAGAGTAGTCGAAATAGACTCTGATAAACACTACAAAAGATTTGAAGCCAGTGTTGTGCTCGATAAAAAAACAATCAAAAAAGGCTATGGCCTAACCAAGAAAAAAGCAGAACAAGATGCTGCCGAAAAATCTTGTGAGCTATTAAAAATAAAATAATAGCTGCATAATTGCTATTATTTCACTTCATATTCCCACACTACTCGCTCCTATTCAAATATATTTGCAACATCTAAATTGTTTGCAACTATTTGCATTTGTCAGACAATATTTTCAATAACAAATAACAATGCCTGATACACACCCTCACACTTCAAAAGAAGGATTTATCAAGATAGGTGGAGCTTGCCTCAACCAGACTCCTATTGACTGGAAAAATAATTTTGAAAATATAGTTGATACCATTTCCTCTGCAAAAAAGGGAGAAGTAAAGATATTATGTCTGCCTGAATTATGCATTACAGGATACGGATGTGAAGACTTGTTTTTGAGCGATTGGGTTTCGGAAAAAGCATTAAGTCTTTTATATCAAATAGTTCCCTTTTGTGAAAATATTGCAGTAGCAGTCGGTTTACCCCTTGTTTTTGACGGTAAAGTTTATAACACTGCATGTCTGATTCAGAATAAAGAAATCAAAGGTTTTTATGCCAAACAGTTTCTGGCAAACGATGGTGTGCATTATGAAAAAAGGTGGTTCACAGCATGGGAGCAAGGACACAATGTCGATATCAATCTGCAAGGAAAAGCATACCCATTAGGAGATATTACTTTCGACCTATACGGAGTGAAGACCGGATTTGAAATATGTGAAGATGCGTGGCATCACGACAGGCCGGCATGTCGCTTGTATGAAAAAGGAATCCAATTGATCTTAAATCCCAGTGCAAGTCATTTTTCTTTTGGAAAAAACAAAATAAGAGAAGAGTTGGTCAGATCAAGCAGCAAGAATTTTGAATGCTACTATATGTATGTGAATCTGTTGGGAAATCAATCGGGCAGGATAATTTATGACGGAGATATACTTATTGCCAATCGGGGAGAATTGATCGGTAGAAATAAAAGACTTTCTTTTCATAAATTTAACCTGCTGGCCTGTGAAATAAACTCAGATAACAAAACACATGTTCCTAATGTTGAAGAAGATTGGAATGGTAAGAATATAGAATTTACCAGAGCCACCTCATTGGGTTTTTTTGATTATTTAAGAAAGAGTCGAACCAAGGGATTTACATTATCTCTTAGTGGCGGTGCTGATTCTTCTTCCATTGCTGTTTTAGTGGCTGAAATGGTTAGAAATGGTGTTGAAAACCTTGGAGAGGAAGTTTTTCTTAAAAACCTAAATCTGACCAACCTCAATTTTGATTCAGAAAAGCGCACTGAAAGAAATCAAATAATAGTAGGTCAACTATTGACAACTGCTTATCAGGGAACAAAAAATTCTTCAAAAGACACTTTTGAATCGGCTCAAGAATTGGCAAAGTCTATCGGAGCGATTTTTTACAATTGGAATATTGACAATATTGTAAAAGAAAATACAGATATCATCCAAAATGCCATTGACAGAAAACTAGAATGGACAAATGATGACATTGCCTTGCAAAACATTCAGGCCAGATCCCGGTCACCAATCATTTGGATGTTGGCAAACATTAAAGGACAAATCCTGTTGACAACCTCTAACCGAAGTGAAGGCGATGTTGGATATACAACTATGGATGGAGATACAAGTGGAAGTTTTGCTCCGATTGCGGGAGTTGACAAAGAGTTTATTCTCGACTGGCTCAAATATGCAGAAAAAGAGTTGGGATACGTAGGTCTGAAAGCTGTCAACAGCTTATCTCCTTCTGCTGAACTACGCCCCTCAAATATGGATCAGACCGATGAATCCGATCTGATGCCCTACCCTGTTTTAAGGTCTATCGAATATTTTGCCATCAGAAACCATCAATCTCCAAAAGCCACATTCAAAGCTGTGAAATCAGAATTTGAAATTGATTCAGAAGTATTAAAAGGCTATGTTAGGAAATTTTTCAGACTTTGGTCTATCAATCAATGGAAAAGAGAACGCCTCGCTCCTTCTTTTCATTTGGACGATTTCAATGTAGATCCAAAAACCTGGTGTAGGTTTCCTATTTTATCAGGAAGCTTCAAAGAAGAATTGAAAGATTTATAAAGGTCATTGTTTAGGAAAAATCCCGAATTTATTTTTCAAACAATCATATACTTTGTGTATTGGTAATCCCATTACATTATAAAAAGAACCTTCTATTTTGTCGATAGCTACCATTCCGATCCATTCCTGAATCCCGTAGGCTCCAGCTTTGTCATAAGGTTTATAATTGTCAATATAGTACTCTATCTCTTGAGCAGTAATTGGCTTGAAATAAACTTTAGTTGTATCGTCAAAAGAAATAGATTTTGTATCAGAAGAAATGCAAACTCCCGTAATCACGAGGTGAGAACCATCCGACATACTTTGCAGCATTGATCTGGCTTCATCTGCATTTTTAGGCTTACCAAGTATTTGGTCGTTGGCAATGACAACTGTATCTGAAGTAACTACTATTTCCTGATCCAATAATTTGCGGTATTCTATATTCTTTTTCTCAGCCAGATATTTTGCAACGTCCAAAATAGGCATACTTTCATCAACGGACTCATCTACATCCTGGGTAAATACTTCGAATTTGAACCCTGCCTGCGCCATCAATTCCTGTCTCCTTGGTGAATTAGAAGCCACTATTAGTTTATTCATTCCTTATATTATGTTTGATTTTTTGGTTGAAACCACTATCAATCCAAATAAGCCCTTTGCTTCCATTTTCCACCATTTCTGTCCTTTGAATCAGATTTAGTTTTTTGTTCCGAAACTGTATCGGTCAAAAGCATTAAAGCGATAGCAGTTGCTACCTTTTCCTCATCAAGTGATTCCGAATCAACCCGTGTAGCTTCAGGGCTAAAGAAATTCTTAACAAAATTGGTATCAAAACTTCCATTTATAAAAGCCTGATGATTAATAGCAAATTTACAAAACGACAAAGTGGTTTGAACACCTGAAATGTTAAACTCATCTATTGCCCTTGTCATTCTTGCAATAGCCTCGTTTCTATCTTTACCACTGGCAATCAATTTGCCAATCATCGGATCGTAATAGATGGGAATCTCCATTCCTTCCTCAAACCCATCATCCACCCTTATTCCAGGACCTTGCGGTCTTTTGTAGGTATTCAATGTTCCTATAGCAGGCAAAAAGTTATCCTCAGGATTCTCTGCATAAATTCTACATTCAATTGCATGCCCTCTGATCGATAAGTCGGATTGTTTCATGTCCAAAGCCTTCCCTTCAGCTATCTTAATTTGCTCTTTCACTAAATCTATCCCGGTAATTTCTTCCGTTACACAATGCTCTACTTGTAGTCTGGTATTCATTTCCAGAAAAAAGAAATCCAAATTTTCATCTACTATAAATTCAACCGTGCCCGTACCATAATATTCACATGCCTGAGCAACCTTAATAGCTGTTTCTCCTATTAACTGTCTCTTTTTATCATCAAACACAGATGATGGTGCCTCTTCTATAACTTTTTGATGCCTTCTCTGGATACTGCATTCTCTTTCGAACAAATGAATCGTATTTCCATGTTGATCGGCCAATATTTGTACTTCTATATGCTTTGGTGAGGTGATGAATTTTTCAAGAAATACAACTCCATTGCCAAAAGCCGATTTTGCTTCACTAATTGCTCTTTCCATTTGCTCTTGTAACTCATTCTCCCTTTCTACAACTCTCATACCCGTTCCACCTCCTCCAGCACTGGCTTTTATCAATACCGGATAACCAATTTCGTTTGCCGTTTTCTTTGCTTCTGCTACATCGGTGACTGGTTTATTTATTCCCGGAACCATGGGAATATCAAAAACCGACACGGCATTTTTTGCAGCCAGCTTATCCCCCATTATTTTTATAGACCGAGCAGATGGCCCAATGAAAATAACCCCTGCTTCTTCCACTTTTCTGGCGAAATCAGCATTTTCAGATAAAAAACCATAACCCGGATGAATCGCATCCACGTTTCTGTTCTTGCATATTTCAATTATCTTATCTCCTCTCAGGTATGATTCCGAAGATGGAGACTCACCAATACAAACTGCTTCATCCGCAAAACGTACATGTGGAGCATTCCTGTCAATTTCACTATAGACAGCAACAGTCGAAATACCCATTTCTTTGGCGGATCTCATTACTCTAAGGGCAATTTCTCCTCGATTTGCTACTAAAATCTTCTCTATTTGAGTCATATTATACTAAGTGTAAACAAGCCCCAAGATAGCAAACTCTGTTCATAAATATTGACACCTCAAATTGCGAGAATTTAATAAAGTTATTAAAAGCAGGAAAATCTTCTGAAACCCCAAATATGAGAGATAAAGTACATTATTTTAGATTTTTGAAATTTGCGTAGAATGATAGAAATATTAACTTTGCAGCGCAAAAAACAATCGCCAACTCTGGCATGCATCAAGATCTAATTAATGGATATATTCAAGAAATTTTCAGAGGATAAGGGACCACTTGGAAAACATTCCTCCCTCGATGAGGACAATTTTTATATGTTCCCTAAACTGGAAGGGCCTATTGCTCCCAGAATGAAGTTTAGAGGAAAAGAAGTACTTACCTGGAGTTTAAACAATTATCTTGGGTTGGGCAATCTACCTGAAGTAAGAGAGGCCGACACCAAAGCCACTGAAGAATGGGGACTTGCTTATCCAATGGGAGCAAGAATGATGACGGGTAACACTGTACAACATGAACAATTTGAAAATCAACTTGCAGATTTTATAAAAAAGGAATCTGTAATGCTACTCAATTACGGTTATCAGGGTATAATGTCAGTAATAGATGCTATAGCTGGCAGAAAAGATGTGATCGTATATGATGCCGAAGCACACGCTTGTATAATGGATGGCTTAAGACTTCATGTTGGTAAAAGATATGTGTACCAGCACAATGACATGGAAAGCCTTGAGAAGCAACTGGTAAGAGCCACAAAACTTGCCAATGAAAACGGAGGTGGTGTTCTTGTCATTACTGAAGGTGTTTTCGGAATGTCTGGAAGTATGGGAAATCTCAAAGACATTGTAGCTTTAAAAGAAAAATTCGAATTCAGACTTCTTGTAGATGATGCTCATGGCTTTGGTACCATGGGTGATACCGGGGCAGGAACCGGAGAACAACAAGGAGTGCAAGATGGCATAGATTTGTATTTTTCCACTTTTGCCAAATCTATGGCCAGCATAGGTGCCTTCATAGGTGGTGATCTGGAAATAATTGATTACTTAAAGTACAATACACGATCTCAGATATTTGCCAAATCTTTGCCCATGCCACTGGTAATTGGCAATATGAAAAGATTGGAATTACTCAGAACACGCCCTGAACTAAAAGAACAACTTTGGAGAGTAGTAAATGCTCTACAAAATGGTTTAAAAGAAAAAGGGTTTAATATAGGAAAAACTCAGTCCCCTGTTACTCCTGTGCTGCTTAGTGGCGGCTGGCAAGAAGCAGCCAACCTTATTAAAGACCTTAGAAACAACTATAATATTTTCTGTTCTATGATCGTTTACCCAGTTGTGCCTAAGGACGTGATTATGCTGAGAATAATCCCGACAGCTGCACACAGCTTGGAAGATGTAGAAGAAACTATTCAGGTATTTGAAGCTATAAAAGACAAGTTAGATAAGGGAGTTTATAAGAATACGGTAATCGAACCTATAGTTTCTCAGTAATTTTTAATAAAAAACCCTGTTTACTTTAATTATATAAACATTTTTAATATTATTGCCATCGCTTATTTAATTATCAATAACCTTAAAAAAATAAACAAACATGAAAAGATTTGAAGAAATCAGTAACTTAATAGCATCTCTTGAAGGAGATTTTGAAAAATTCTATGACAAAAAAAATCAGGCTGCTGGAACCAGAGTAAGAAAAGGTATGCAGGAATTGAAAAACATCGCTCAGGATATCAGAGTTGAGGTTCAAAATCTTAAGAACGGATAATTAAAGTAAGACTTTATATAAAAAAGGAGTGCAAATGCATTCCTTTTTTTATGCTATAATTTTCCTTATTACCTACTGTAGTTGTTTGTAATAATACAGTTCATAATCCGGAAGCAATTCAGGATGAATCATTTTGATATGATCTGCTAAAACAATATCTACCTTCAAAACTCCTGATTCGAAGTAATCGTTCGCACCTGCCTCGTTCACACGATTTACATAAGAATATACTCTCCTGTTTTTAAAAGCCTTGAAGTCGGCATAACGGGGATCAGCTTCTTTCAATTGTGAAAGACTTTCAAAACCACCAACTCCAATCCATACATCAGTGGATTGAGCTTTTTCGTAAACAACTTCAAAATCAAGGTTCAACCAGCCCGTATTGTCATCGTTGTTCCATAAATATTCCCCACCAGCATCTGAAATAAGTAAAGCTCCATAATTCTTCGCAGCAGGCATAAACCACGAACCACCATATAAAGAACCACTAAAAACATTTACTTTATCCACATCATTAACAAGAGAGACCAAAGAATCATACTTATTTACCATTCTATCAAAATATGAGTTTGCTTCTTTTTCTTTATCAAAAAACACACTCATAAACTTAATCCATTCTGCCCTGCCCAAAGCTGAAGTCTCCAGATAATCTGCATTGATGACAACTGGAATACCCAGCTCTTTCAACTTATTCAACTGTCTGTTTTCTCTGCCAGTATTAAATGCCATGACCATATCCGGATCAATTGCTAAAACACCTTCTATATTCATTTTGGCTTCTATTCCAACATCCGTAATACTTCCATTCTTCACCCTTTCAATAATTTGAGGTGAATAAATATATTGAGTTTGAGGAAAACCCTTCAATCTATCTATCAATCCTAACTCTTCCAGAAGAACAATCTGTGAGGTAGAATTGCAAACCAGATTTTCAACAGGAATGATTATTTCTTGCCCCAGACTTTTGATAGAATCAATCACAGGAGTGTCTTTGTGCCTTAATACATATTTCAAAGAAGAGCTACTACCCTGCCATGGCGTATTCAAAGTAACCACTTTATATCCCTGATCATATTCTATATCAAAAGCACTGGCGTACTGCACAAAAACTTGTGCTCTTGTCTGTTTGTCCAAACTGCTTTGATCCTTCTGTTGTACATTTTCTTTTGTTCGATTACAGCCAATTATGATGACCAATATCAATAGTTTCTTCAAGCTTCAAGTATTAGGATTAAAAATTGTAAAGATGAAAAAGAAATTTCTAGAACAAAGACCGTTTTGGATATTTAGAAGCCATTTTTCACAAATACATACATTCTGCTTATTGAATATAATAAAAAATAAACTAACCTTGCAGTGATTATTGGTTCCCGATTATGTTTTTCATATCGGGATTAAAAGGGAATCCGGTGCTCAATAACATTGAAAGTCCGGAGCTGTCCCCGCAACTGTATTCCTTTTGAGGTTTCTGAAATACCACAGCCACTGCTCCTTTTGGGGTGGGAAGGCTTCAGAAATCAGGAAAGCCAGGAGACCTGCCAACAATTATTTAATCTGAGCTTTCGGGAGAAAAGTGATGAATACTCAGCTGCCAATCCATGGTAAAGGCGGCTATCTATTCTCATTCAACCTTAGCTCATAGTTGTTTAATATTTATTTAAAAATACTATGAGAGAATTACAAAAAATTCGAACCAAGACTTTGGCAATAGCCGGAGCAACACTTTTATGTTTTCACAACACTTTAGCACAAGAAAACAATCCTGACATTAAAGAACTGCCTCTTGATAGAGTGGTAGTGACGGGAACCAAATTTGATCTGCCAATAGAAAAATCAGGTAAATCGATCTACAAACTAACTAATGAGGATATAGAGAGAAACTCTGGAAAGAGTCTTTCTGAAGTGCTCAACGAAGTACCCGGAATCCAAATTGATGGCAATTTTGGAACACCTGGTACAAACCTGAGCTACTACCTGAGAGGTGGTCGTGATAAAAACACTTTGATACTGATCGATGGCGTTCCCCTCAATGACCCGTCTGGAATCAATGCAACCTACGACCTCCGGTACCTTCCGTTAAATCAAGTTGAGTCTATAGAAGTGCTTAAAGGTGGTTTGAGTACCCTTTACGGCACAGGAGCATCAGCCGGAGTAATCAATATAAAGTTAAAAGAAGCCACTCAAGAATCCTTATCAGGACAAATACGTGCAAGTGCCGGGTCTTACAGTACATACGGCACCAGTGGTAACTTGAACGGTACTACGGATAAGTTTTCCTATTTTGTTTATGGAAACTATCTTTCTTCAGGAGGTTTTTCAGCAGCTTCAGATGAAAATTCAAGTTCCAAATTTGCTAAGGATGGTTTCAAACAAAAAAATGCATTAGTCAAGCTTGGTTATAAGTTTTCGGATAGTTTCAATCTGGACTTTCTCACAGGATATGATGACATAGAAGCGGATTATGATAATGATGCCTTTACTGATGGCAACAACCAGCAACTTAATAATCAGGTACGGGTTGGTATTACACCATCATACAAATATGACAAGGGTAAAATTAGTTTAAAAGCTCTTATCAACCTGAACGATAAAGAATTCATTAGCGACTACCCAAGCCACGACAAAGGGAAAAACATTCAAACAGATCTTGTGCATGAACATCAAATCAATGACTATCTGAAAGGATTGTGGGGAGTAAACATTCAAAAAATGGCCTATAAAGTGGACGGGGCAAATGATTTTAGTGACAATAATTTTACCATTATAGATCCTTACGCTTCTTTGTTTTTCGAAAACAACACAGGGCTCAATGTACATGCGGGACTAAGACTCAATTCGCATAGTGTTTATGACAGCAAATTGTTGTACAACATCAATCCTTCCTATCTGATCGAAGCAACAGATGCCATGAAAATTAAAGTATTGGCATCAATTGGCACTTCTTATATCACCCCTTCCTTATACCAATTATACTCAGCTTATGGCAACAGCGAATTAACACCAGAAGAATCCCTTAATTATGAAGGTGGGGTGTCTTTGTATGTCAACAAAAACGTTGAATTTAATTTCACATACTTTAAAAGGGAAGAAACCAATCCCATTGGATGGGATTCCTCCAGAGGTGATTTCGGTGGATATGCCAATCTGGGAGAAGACAGAACGGTAAGTGGATATGAAACCAATATCAATTGGAATATAGTACCTAAATGGATGTTAGCGGTTAATTATACACACACAGAATCTGATCAGACATCAACTTTTTACCGCATACCAAAAGATAAATTTGGGTTCACATTGAATTTTGATGCTACTGACTATACCAACATTTCAGCAAAATACAACTATACAAGTTCCAGAACCGTTCAGGATTTTAGCACATGGCCAGCCACGGAAGTAGTACTTGACAGCTACTCCATTGTTGATATTTTAATCCAGCAAAAAACTTTGAATGATCGATTGAAGTTCTTTGGAGCAGTCAACAATATTTTAGATCATGATTTTATTGGAGTTTTAGGATTTACTACCAGAGGTAGAAATTTCAATATTGGGCTAACATATAACTTCTAAGTTCTACAATGTCTTTGTCACCATATCATACAGGTAAAAGATCCCTACTCTGTTCATGGAGCGGTGGCAAAGACAGTTGTTTTGCCCTGATGAAAATACTCGAAGGAGATTATCACCTTTCAGGACTGTTAAACATGACCAACGAGTCAGGAGAACGATCAAGATCGCACGGACTCAAACCTGAAATATTAGCAGCCCAAGCCAAATCGCTCAGAATCCCTATCAAATTCATGTCATCTAGCTGGCAAAATTATGAATCAAATTTCATTAACACCCTTAAAAATTTAAAATCGGAATTGACTATTACTGATGTTGTTTATGGCGATATAGATATTCTAAGCCATAAGAAATGGGAAGAAAAAGTTTCGTACGCAGCAGGGCTTCAGGCACACCTTCCTTTATGGCAAAGTGAAAGAACAAAACTGGTAGAACAAATGGTGGATTCAGGAATAAAAGCAATGATAGTTTCTTGTAATCAAACACTTGGAGCTACTTATTTGGGAAGAATCATTGACAAGGATGTAATTACTGAATTTAAAAAAATTGGCGTTGATCCATGTGGTGAAAATGGTGAATACCATACTCTTGTTTTGAACTGTCCAATATTTAAGCATGAAATTGAGGTAGTATCAGGCAATAATCTGGAATCCAGCAACTATCATTTTTTGGATTTGAGCTTAAAAGTTTAGACCGAAGAAAATATTCTGATTCAAATGAAAAGTCAAAAAAACAAAGACCTTACTCCCATTATAGAAGGTGATTATTATGTAGAAAACGGACTGTATATTTTTACAAAACAATACCATCTGAAAAGAGGGTACTGTTGTAAAAACAATTGCCGACATTGCCCTTATGGTTTCCAAAATAAAAAGGAAAATCAACATCTATAAAAATATGAGAGCAAAGAAAATTAGTGTTAGTTGGAGTGGTGGAAAAGATTCATCTTATATGCTTTGGTCTATTCTGTCGCAACCTGATTTCGATGTTGTTGAACTTCATACGGTGATAGATGCCAAGACTCAACGAGTAGGATTGCATGGAGTACACAAGGATTTAATTGTAGCACAGGCTCAATCTATAGGCTTGCCTATCCGTTTCATTTTTCTTGAATCCGGCAACACAAATGAAAAATACGAAGAGACAATAAAAAAGTACTATACTGATTTGAAAAAGAGAAATATTGATTGCGTGGCTTTTGGCGACATCTTTCTGGAAGATCTGAAAAAATATCGGGACAACTTACTCACAGGTTTCAATCTGGAAGGAATATACCCGCTGTGGGGAATGAATACAAAAGATCTTGCCAAACAGTTCATCAAAGAAAACTTCAAATCAATTATCTGTGCTGCTGATGCGGACAAGTTTCCATTTGAAATTGCAGGCAGACACTATTCAACCCAACTATTAAGCTCTTTCCCCGAATCTGTTGACCCTTGTGGGGAAAATGGTGAGTTCCATTCTTTTGTTTACAACGGATCTATATTTAACCATCCAATCTGTATCAAGAAGACAGGAATTATTGAAAAGTTCTATGAGTTTAAAGATTCAAGTGGCAAGATTCAAAAATCATACTTCCATTTTTGTGATTTACAACCAGGGATTCCGCTTTTAAATTTTTGAGTTAGCCAGAATTGCATTATTTTTATATCGTTGAATTTGGGTAGCGTCAAAAAAAGTGCGCACTTCAACAATACTTCAAAAAAAATTCCCAGCTTTCTCAAAATTTTTCTCAACTCTGACTGACCCTAGAAGGACACATAAAGGTAATTTTTTATATCCCTTTGAGGAAATCCTTTTCCTGACTCTCTCTGCGATAATTAGTGATGCCAAAAGCTGGGAGCAAATCCGTGTCTTTGCTGAAGACCAATTGGATTGGTTACGAAAATTTTACCCCTATGAAAGTGGTATTCCATCAGCCGATGTATTGGAGCGGTTATTTGCCCGTCTGGATACAGAAGCGTTCAATGAATGTTTCATTGGATGGGTTCATGAAAAGACGGGGCTCCTCAAGGGAGAGATCATCGCTTTTGACGGAAAAACAGCAAGAGGCTCTTCCTGTAAGTTCTCTGGAAGCCCCGCCCTGCATATGGTTTCGGCCTTTGCGGCCAACAATAGGGTCACATTAGGCCAGATGGCCGTAGATGAGAAGAGCAACGAAATCACTGCCATACCCAAGCTCTTAGACCTGTTGACAGTAAAAGACTGCATCGTTACTATAGATGCCATGGGATGCCAAAAGGAGATTGCCAGCAAAATACGTGAAAAGAAAGCCGATTACATCCTGCAGGTAAAGGGAAACCAAAAAACATTATTGGAAGAGGTCGAAAACGTGTTTGGTATTACCAAAATAGCCTCTGCTGACCACCATGAAGACTTTGGACATGGTCGTATTGAATCCCGTGCCTGTAGTGTGATAACTGATCTGACATTTCTAGATGAAAAAGCAAATTGGGAAGGTATCAAAAGCATTGTCAGGATAGAGCGAAAAACAATTCATAAACAAAACCTGAAGCAGAGTAGTCAGACATCCTTCTATATCAGTTCAGCTAAGTTTTCTGCCAGCAAGTTCAATCAGACCATCCGGGGACACTGGGCAATAGAGAACAACCTCCACTGGTCGTTGGATGTACTTTTCCAAGAAGACTCCTCGCTCAAAAAGAAAGGTAACTCCACTAAAAACTTCAACATAATGTCAAAAATGGCCCTCTGTATGATCGAAAATGAGCCTGCTCAAAAAATATCACGGATTGGAAAAATGAAAAAATGTGCCTACAACCAAGGTTTCAGGGAAAAAGTACTCAATTGTTAAAAGCGGAATCCCTGGATTTACAACTTACTATTTAAGAGGAAGGTCTTATCGTTTTTTCTTCACGGCAACAGTATAACCAAATCTACTTGATTCTGTCCTGAGAGATTAACAAGCATTACTCACCATCAAGATCACGCTACCTTTGTTATCTTCATCTCAGGTTTTTCTGTTCTCTTTAAAGTACGTACATAGCCTTTCCCTTCTATCATTGAAGCTGCCTCAGACAACAAGTCTTCTATCCTTTGTTGATTAGCACCATGGTTAAGTTTGTTAACTCTTCTTAATTTTGATGTTTTGTCAATGGGTTGTTCAGGTTGAACTTCTTCCGACAACCTTTCATTACCTATTTGTACAGAATGCATTTTATTCAATTTATTGGCTAAATAATTTTCAGCAATTTCATCTATTGGTTTTAGTGAAATTGTGATTAAAAATTTAATAGATAGTGCCAACCACCAAACACTATCAAAGTAGTGATCTATAAGCGGTTCCAAAATAAGCTCTGACAAAATAAAAAGGACAGTGGCTATGGCTAAAGTGATCATAGCGGCTTCTTTGCCAATCTTTGTTATGGCAAGTTCTTCCTTGGCTCTTTTTAGCTCTTTGTTTTGGTCTAATGTACCGTCATATTTGTCATTATTCTTTGATTTTGGATTTTTGCCGGCTCTCTTCTTTGATTTCCTATATGCTCTGATGTCAATAGGATCTATACTTTCAAAATTTGAGGCATTATTATTTTGTTCAAAAGCAGGTATCACCATACGCACCAAGTTGAAAAGGGAAAACATCCCCTTCTCTCTTTTTTGGTTCGCTATGTTAACTTCCTTCGACAATGATATTATTTTTAGTTTAAAATTATTTTATAGGTCAAATCTATGAATGTATAATAGTAGATTGTGATAATCAAGGTGAACTGACATCATAGAAAGTCAAAAATTAAATTAATGTAGACGAATGGTTTTCAGTATAATCAAAAGAAACAGAGATCATCAATAAAAAAGCAGGATCAAAACTTGTGTAAAATGGAGTAATCCACTCCATTTACTCAACAAATTGAGTGATATGGATGCAAGATATGAGAGAGCAATAAAGCAGTACTTACCGATTTATAAGACCAAACATCAATTGTGATCCATTTGGTCTGACAAGATTAGCGGGATAGCTAAGGTTGCTATCTCCTAGAAAAAATTTTATTGAATAAAATAGTTAATGCTTCCTTTGGATTCAAAACTTCAGAAGACACCTGATGTTCAAGTTGTTTCCTTAACTCTACGTACGCTTCATTTTCAAAAATCTTATTGACCAGCTCTTGAGAAATTTGCCCTCTAAACCAATCAACATTTTGAGCAATTCGAAGTTTCTTTAAATAACCATTTCCTTCTAACAACCTGTAATGATCAAGGATCATTTCCCAAACCTCTTTAATACCCGATTTATTAACTGATGAACAAGTTATAACTCTTGGTATCCAACCTGATTCTGACACAGAAAACAGATGCAAAGCACTTTGATAATTCAATTGCGCCTGATTAGAAGAATAAATATTATCTCCATCAGCCTTATTGATTACTATACCGTCAGCCATTTCCATTATTCCTTTTTTCATTCCCTGAAGATCATCACCTGCTCCAGGCAACATAAGCAACAAAAAGAAATCCACCATCCCTCTGACCAAGGTTTCCGACTGGCCTACCCCTACCGTCTCAACAATTATAACATCATATCCTGCCGCCTCGCAAAGAAGTATATTTTCACGTGTATGATCTGAAACACCCCCTAAAGTATTATTAGCAGGACTCGGACGTATAAATGCATTTTCGTTCCTACTCAGGTCATTCATTCTGGTTTTATCTCCCAAAATACTTCCGCCAGTCTTGCTACTCGTAGGATCAATAGCCAGCACTGCCACTTTATTTCCTTTTGATATCAAATAACCGCCAAAGGCTTCAATAAAAGTACTTTTCCCCACACCCGGCACTCCCGTTATTCCGATACGCTTCGAAATTCCGGATTTTCCTGAGATTCCATTCAATATTTTTATTGATAAGTCCACATCCTCCGGGAGGCTACTCTCTATTATTGTGATAGACTTACTCAATATAAATTTATCTCCTTTTAAAATACCCTTGATGTAATAATCAACGGACTGCCTGTTATTTTTCAATTTTATGATAATTTATAAATCCTGACTTGTATCACCCGCTCGCCATCTATATTAAAACAATGAGTTAATTGGCACACGAAAAAATCAATTCATTTTTACCTCCTGACCAAAATCTAATTATACATTGTCATTCAACAATATAATCTTTTCTTCAAAATTCATTAGTTTGTGGATGAATATCCTTAGTTCGTCGAGTATAAATTGTTTTATATCAATAATAAATTATATTTTACTAATTTTGATATCACTAAGGTTGTTCAAAAAACTTTAATCTAACAACCTAACAAACATACTATGTTTAAGAAATTTTGGCTTGATACTATTCTGGGAACAATATTTATATTGTTGTTAATGCTTGGTTTTTCCCGACTCACATACTTTAAGATTTTTGATGTTCTGGATCCTATTGGTGATGCTTTTGCCGATATGGAAACCACTGACATTGTATTTTCTCAAATTCGACAGGCACCAACTGCCGAAGAAGACATTGTATTAGTAAATATTGGTACAGAAAACAGGGCAGGAATTGCTTATATGATTAGTATTATAAACCAGTTTAACCCTAAAGTTGTAGGAGTAGATACTTTTTTCAAAAACCCTAAAGATTCCATCGGTGACCAGTTGCTGGAAGAAGCTTTTGCATCTGTTGAAAATCTCATATTGGTAAGTAAACTTGAGAATACGGATGAAGATGATCAATTCGATTCTTTAGGTCTTTCGCACTCCAGGTTCAATCAACATGCCCAAACTGCGTTCGCCAACTTCATTACTGGTGCATCTACACAAGAGGATTTAAAAAACTGTAGAACGTTTGCCCCAAGAGAAATGGTAAATGGAAAAATGGAATACGCTTTATCCGTAAAATTAGCAATGGAGTTTGCACCTGAAAAAGCAGAGAAGTTTTTAAAGCGTGGAAATGATGTTGAAATAATCAACTATAAAGGAAACGTATTTGATTATGGAGCTACCAAATTTGGCACTACTTATTTTGCTCTAGATGTTCAGGATGTTTACAACCAAAATTTTGTGCCTGACTTAATAGAAGGAAAAATAGTTATTTTTTGTTTCCTTGGAAATTACCTCGGCGACAGACAAGCCCTTGAAGATAAGTATTTCACTCCATTGAATGCTAAATACACAGGAAAGGCTCATGCAGACATGTTTGGCGGTGTGGTACATGCCAATGCACTCTCTATGATACTAAATGAGAATTACATCGACAGCATGAGTGACAACTGGTCATATTTTTGGGCATTCTTTTTGTTGTATCTAAATGTCACCGCCTTCTGTTACATCTATAAGGTAGTACCTAAGTGGTACGATGGGTTAACAAAATTGATTCAGCTTTTAGAAGCCCTGGCATTATTTTCAATGGTAGTTTATGTGTTCAACTTCTATGATTATAAGCTCGAATTCAACCTGGCGATTATAGCAATACTATTGAGCGGAGACCTCTTAGAGATATATTTTGGAGTTATCAAAAACCTTTTTACCAAAGAAGGTCGCAGAGAACTCACTAAACTGAAAAAATTGTAATTTTGTATATAAATATTTAACAAATAGGATCATGAAAAATTTATTGTTTACAGCAACTCTTCTTTTGTTTCTGACTTGCACAGCTCTTGGTCAGGGGTATATATTCAGAGTATTAGCAAACAAAGGTGCTAATCAAGTGAAAAGAGCTTCAAATGGAGAAACCAGTCTTCTGAAAACTGGTGCTACACTAAACAGTGGGGATGAGATCATTGCAGCAAATGGTGCCTATATCGGGCTTATGCACAAAACAGGAAAGACCATAGAAGTACGTACAGCAGGTACTACTAAAATAACAGACTTGGAAAAAAAATTAGCCTCTTCCAAAACTGATGTTGCCAACAGGTATGCTCAATTTGTAATGAACAAAATGAACGAAGATGATGAAGACATTAATAAAAATTACAGAAGAAACATGAAGGCAACCGGGGCGGTAGAAAGAGCCACCAACAATGCTTCCATAAAAGTAATGCTTCCTAGTTCTATTGATGTTTTAAATCCTAACACTATTGTAAGATGGTCTGGTGCAGAAGATGGTGCGAGTTATGTTGTTACTGTTAAAAACATCTTTGATGAGCAAATATTTAAAGCTGAAACACAAAAAACAAGTATTAAGCTAAACCTTGATGATGAAAATCTTTCAAGTGAAAGGCTTGTGATTTTCAATGTTCAGGTAAAAGGAAATGACGAATTGAAATCTTCTGATTATGGTATCAAAAGGATGTCTTCTGATGATGCAAAAGCCATCAATGACAATCTTGAAGTATTGAAAGCAGAAGTGTCAGATGACACTCCTCTTAATAAATTGATATATGCATCATTCTATGAAGAAAACAATCTGCTTTTAGATGCTTTGACCAAATATGAAGAAGCAATTGAACTTTCTCCCGAGGTAGAAGATTTCAAAACACTATATGATGATTTTCTAATCAAAAATGGCTTAAGTAACTAAGTCCTGAAAAACTCAAAATAATTTTAAAGAAGCTGTCTCAATATAAAACGAGACAGCTTCTTTTTTTGTGTACCTTTTCTTAAATTGATCAATCAAATCTAAAACTTTAAGAAAAATGAAACCTCTATCCTATTTAGTACTTCTAACCTTATGTACCTTAATCATAGGTTGTAAAACAGAAAAGAAAGATTCAAACAAAGAAGAAACCAGTTCTACAAAAGAAACAATCGAGAAAAAAAGCCTGACCAAAATATGGGAAACCGATACACTTCTAACTACTTGTGAATCCGTATTCTATGATAAATCAAACGACGTTCTCTATGTATCCAATATTGGAGGTGTACCACCTGATGCACAAGACAATGACGGATTCATATCCAAAGTATCTACCAGTGGTGAGATACTGGAATTGAGATGGGTAGAAAACATAGATGCTCCCAAAGGCATGGGTATGGTTGGTAGCAATCTATATGTAACCAATATAGATGAACTGGTAGCAATCGATACCAAATCCGGTTCAATAACAGATCGAATCCCAGTTGACGGAAGTGTATTCCTAAATGACATCACAACATCCAATGATGGCACTGTTTATTTATCAGACAGCAGAGGGAATAAAATCTTTACTTACAAAGACAATCTTATGTCTACATGGATGGAGCAGGATGATTTTGGCGGACCAAATGGACTACTAAGCCAGGGAGGAAAAATGATGGTAGCAGCCTTTGGAAGTGGAAATTTCATGAGTATAGATATAGCTTCTAAAGCCATTGATATCACCAGTACAGGGCTAAAAGGAGGTGATGGCCTGGTACCAGTTGGAAATGATTACATGGTTTCTAACTGGAATGGTGAAGTCTATTTTGTAAAAGCTGATGGAAGTAAATCAAAGCTACTGGACACAAAAACTGAAAAGTTAAACTCAGCTGATATTGAATTCATAGCAGCCAAAAACCTGCTATTAGTGCCTACTTTCTTTGGAAATACAGTAGCCGCTTACGAATTGAAGTAATTTGTGAGACAGTAACACAGACAATTGGGGTTTATTGATCCCAATTGTCTGTTCTAAAAGATGAAGCTGGTAAACCTTCTACATTGTAGAGGCTGCCAGTTGTACAGTTGTCAAAGGCATATCTTACAGATACTGGATTTTTTACCGCATCTGACCATACCGTTATGGTTTTGTTGCCATTGATTCTTGCCCTTGCAGGAAAAAAAGTTTTGTCCTCCCCTGCTATTTGAAACCCTGTTAGTTCATTACCAAATGAAGACAATCCATTAGGAGCATAATCGAATGTTAACACCATTCTCCCATCGTTGGCTTTTTCAGAGGATTTATATACCGGACCACTATAAGCAACTCCTCCAATATTGTAAGTTTTAGCCAAAGCCCAATAAACCAGCCTCTCACCAACCAATTTCTTTTCTCTGGGATGAATATAATCACAATCTCCAATATCCATAGTAACAGCCATCCCTGTATTAGATACGTTTTGCATAGCATACAATTGTGATTCGCGAATAAATGCAGAATTGACACCTCCATTATATCCATAAGGAGCAATTTGTACAAAATAGAATGGGAATTCCTGTTGCCATTTTTCTCTCCAAAGTCCTATCATTGCCGGAAATAACTTTTTGTATTCTTCGGATCGGTTGCGATTGGACTCACCCTGATACCAAATAACACCTTTTATATTGTATCCAACAAAAGGATTTATCATGGCATTGTACAGAAGTGTTGGAGATTGATTGACTCCTTTTTCCGGAATTTCATTTGGAACATTAAGGTTTTCAAATTCCTCAATTGTATTCTCATCTACCCAAGCCTCAGCCGTTGATCCTCCCCAGGAAGTCTCTATTAAGCCAATGGGAACATCAAGAATGTTTTCCAATTTTTTAGCAAAAAAATAAGCAGTTGCACTGAATTCACCAACAGAATTTGGCTCAGAAAGCAACCATTTACCTGGCACATCTTCTTCCGGTTTCAGGCTGGTAGTACGTTCTGTATTGAACAATCTGATCCTGTCATTGGTAGAATAAAGAATTTCCTCATTGCTCCCATTTATTGGTTGGTTTTTGTATCCTTTGAGGGGCATTTCCATATTCGACTGCCCCGAACAAATCCAAACCTCTCCAATCAAAACATTTTCAAGTGTAATCGTCTTGCTTCCTTTTATAGTAACTGTGTAGGGGCCTCCTGCTATTGGTGTCTTTAATTTCACCTTCCATTTCCCTTCTTTGTTGGTCTTAACTAATACGGTTTCACCCCAACTTCCTGATACTTCTACAGAAGCTTTTGGGTCATCATTTCCCCAAATGGCTACTTCTTCATCCTGCTGCAATACCATATTGCTGCTAAAAAAAGAAGGAGTACTGGTTTGTGCATAAATTACCTGTGTAACAAAAACCAGTAAAGATAAAAGCGACAGTTTTTTTAATAATTGCATGTTTTGTTGATTATATAACTTTACCTGCCAAATATATACAAACCTTAATAAAACCAGTCGGAGATATACTTAATCAATCCCTCCATATAAAATCCCCAGCCTCTACAGACCAGTTGTTTCCAAAGAAGCCACTACATTTTACGCCTGAAATACCGTTTTTCATCATCGTGTGGTCAAAAACAAAGACATCAGGAAAAGTAGTACCATTTACCAGATAGTCATTGGCATAAGCTCCTTTCATTCCCTTCTTTCCTGTAGCAGTTACTACACCTATACTAGCGATATTGCTGTCAGGTCTTGGGTAAATAAAATAGCTACCCCATTGATCTCCGGTCAATGTTTTATCTCCTATTATCATTTGATTGTTTGAGACTTGTATTGGAGAATTTTTCAACAATACATCCCAGGCTGCATTATTATCTTTATTGCCATAAAGAATGACATTCTGATCGACATAATTAGAAGTACGGAATTCAGTATCTTTCACTATTTCTACATTTCCATTCGCCCGATACCAAAACTTCTCAGCATCAAATAGTGTCCGATTGTAGTACCATTCATTTTCTTCCTTAGAGCCTTTGGACGCATACACAAAAACCATTTTATGTCTGAATGCATCTTTGAAACCACCATTTCTTTGTGGACTTTTCTCTTTAGAATAAGTGGCTTCCACGATATCCCAAAGCCCTTCTGTCTTTTTCAAATACACCGCATTGTCATCTTTAGAAACAATCACTTCCTGATCATCAATCAAGATGGTGTCGTTTGCTACAGCCATTTCTTTAAGATCAATTGCAAGACTTTCGGCATTCTCGGTACCCATTACAGCTTGGTCTTTCTTCCTTTCAAAAGTAAAGGAACTAATTTCAAAAGGTTTTTCTTGCTGCACAATAGTAACAAAATGAGAAGTGGCTGATACTCCGGGAGATGCCGTATGAAATTCTATTTTCTCAATATCTTGCGATTCTTTTATACTCCTGTCCTGGAAAAAATCAAAAATTGGTTTCCAATCTACACTATGATTTCCATACCAATGCGTTCCATTCGGATATTCATAATAAGCAAAATCCGCATGGTATTTCCCCAAACGCTCACGCATATCTCTCGCCAAAAAAGTAGGAACAACAGTGTCTTTTTCTCCATGCAACACATACACACCGTGGTGTAGATAGTTGCGTTTCAGCTTCAATGTACGGCTAGGGTTGCCTGCCCTCCTGATCATCGAATCTAATAACACTTCATTATTATTGTCAAAAGTGGGTCCTGCTGCCCTTTTCAGAAATTCTGCCTTGGTGGTACCAAACCTGACAAAATCTTCTTCAGGCCTGTCTCGCATTCTTCTCACAAAACTTTGTCTGTACTCTAATAAATCAGGATAACCCGCACAAGGAGCAATGGCTGCAAAACGATCGGGATAAGTTGCACCCAGATACCATGTACCATGACCTCCCATCGAATGACCAGTCAAATAAGTATGTTGTGGATCAGTTTTCAATAGCTTTTCTGAGTGTGACAACACTTCTAAAGCATCCAGCCTTCCCCAGTCTTCCCAGGCAAAGCCAAATGGCCTGCGGTTTGTTGGTGCAACCAAGTGCCCCCAATCTTTTTGCTGGTATGCATTAGCCTGATTGACTGCTTCTACAGAAGCACCATGCACTGACAAAAACATGGCTTGGTTTTCAGTGTCCTGATCCAGTGAAGGAGCTACACTATAGTATTGAACACTGCCATCAACATCACTGATAAAAGTATTCTTGTGGTGCTTGTATTTGGATTTGACAGCCAGTTGAATGGTGTCTGTATCAAGTACTCTGCCTGACTTGTCTTTTAAAGACACTACAGCTTGTACTTTGCCTTCACTTTGCAAATCCTTAGGTACTGGTATAGAAAATGGTATTTTCCGTACGTTTAGTGGCGATACCGCAGGTATTGGCGATTTAAGCTCTGAACCATTGATATTGCAAACGATGCTTCCACCTTTGAACCAGTTTTTATTGGTATTCATAACCCGAATAGCACCTAAAAGTGATTCGTTTTCTTCAACGAGCATATCAGGCAATGTCAAATCCCTTTTGGTAAAACCAACAGATTTGTTGGCTTTCAATAGCCTGGCACGCATTTTTGGAAACCGACCTCCAGACATTATAAATTCATTCTTACCCTTCTTCAATTGCAGGGGGATCAGGTTCCAACCAAAATCGTAATGATCTCCTTCATGAGGCATGCCATTGATCATGACCATAGTATGCCCAGAAGCCTCAAACAATACGGTTTGAGCTGATTTAGAATTGTATTCCAAATACAAATACCCCGAACGAAGGCTTCTGTCGTCAAAGTCATTCTTATCTCCTACTTCTATCTTCTCCCATTTCAACCCGTTCTCGGAAGCTTCCTCTATTCCTTCTGAAATACCACTCGACCCATCACTAAGAATCCGTGCAAAAAGTGGGTCACTAAGAACTGAATTGGAACTGAAACGGTCTCCATTTTTCTTTAGAACCAGTCCTTCTTTGAAAAGATGCAGGACTTCTCCTTCATTGATTTCTTCTACTTTTTCCTTTCCAAAATATTGAACAATGTTGCCCTGCTTATCCTGGGCATACAAGTATCCGGAAATAATAATAAGGAATGATAAAATTGCTATTCTTGTAAGAAAATGTTGGCTTTTTCGCATCTGCTGGCTTTTTAATTTAAAAAAAATCAATGTTGAACAAATTTCTGGCCAACGAAAAATTAATGCAATAAAAATCCTGAATTTTACATGACTGGTAAATGTGTGGTTTTCATGGGACACCTTTCTGATAGATCACTCTATTTTACATAACATCAATATTGAATATTATTTATCAGTTTTTTGGATGATCTCAATTCAACCCAATCATAATGAATGGCCCCCAATAGATTGGGTCTACAAATTCTTCTCTTATTGTCTTTTTAGCATCTATGAAAGACTGGCGTTTGTTGCCAGTCTGTAGCCAGTTTTTATAGAACTGAATCATCAACTTCTGAGTGGCTTCATCCGAGACTTTGAACAAACTCATGATGATCGTTTTAGCTCCGGCTACAAGGAAAGCACGCTGCAAACCATAAACGCCCTCTCCTGCTTCTATCTCTCCCAATCCCGTCTCACAAGCACTCAAAACCACAAGCTCTGTTTTATCCAACTTCATATTCATTGCTTCATAGGCAGTAAGAATTCCATCGTCCAAATTAAAATTGGAAGTGGTCTGGTTCAAGATGTCACCCGCCCCAACCAAAAGGAGTCCTGTTTTCAACAAGGGGTTTTCTGCCACCAGGTTTTCTTTCAGGCCAATATCTTCAGAATTCAATTCTGCATTGGGTTGGAAAAACCCATGAGTAGCTATATGAAATATTTTAGGGTTGTCAATGTTTTTTACTTTCTCTTCGGTTGCATCTGTATTGGTATAATCTTCCGTAACCCAACCACTTTCTCTCAGCAGGGCTTTAAGATTTTTAATTTCCTCTTCAGTGCCTGGCAGCCTGCCAATAACATCAGGATTTCCACCTCTATGTTGACTGGCCTCTCCAGCCCATTGTCCGGGATCAGATGATACATAAAATATCGGGTCTCCAAACATCATAGCCACATTGGCATCCTGAACTATATTTGACCTTACTTTATTGGTGTATAAATCTTTGGTATTACTGACAAGTACTATATTGGACTTATCCAAAAGGAAACTACCATCTGCCAGTTCAATAGATTCAATATTAATTTGATTGTACACACCGTCTGCTGACAAATATATGGTGGATGGTTCTCCGATAACAAGTTCTATTGGTTTCCAGAAATTTTCATAAGACCGTTCATCAGGCAACTTGAATTTCATAATATTTCGGTAATACTTCAAGTATTTTTTCTCTAATTCTTCTCCATTTTTCAACAATATCAATCCAGGTTTGCTCTTGCTATTGTCATTTTTCACATACATTACTGCGTACATCACAGAGTCTGTGAAATGATGATTGAATACTCTAAACCGAACCATCTCAAGTGCTATTTCTCCCGGTTTCAGTGCATTTTTCACTTTCTCCCATGTCACAGGCTGATTGTCAAACTCAGAAGAAAATCCTGATGACTTTTCGCTTAACTGTTTTTCGAGGGTTTCTACTTCTTTTTGCACTGAATTCGGATCGATACCCGCTTCAGCTAGTTGAGATGCACTCATGGCAATCGCACGGGTTAGTAGTTCCTTTTTGGCTTCCCAATCACTATACAACTGAATCAACCCTTCATCTCCACTACTTTGTATTTGCTGTCTAATTTTAATAGAGGAATTTAACAACAATGCTTTGGTTAAAAGTGCATTGTTGTATAGCGAACCTATCAAATCAGTATTCTTGCTGTAGTTAATCACAAGCGTATTGTAAAATTCATAGTCCTGTTTGATTGTATTCCAAAACTTAGCCTTTTCTCTTTCACTCAAAGCAGGAAAATAATCTTTTATGAAATTATTGTAATTGCCCAAAACTTCTTCCAGTGCATCCTGGGCTTTCTTAGGATTACCTTGCATGAAATAGGTTTTACTCAATTTGGAAAGGACTTTTACATACTCGGGATGTTGATCGCTGAAAAAACCCTCATACAATTTTCTGGCATTATGGTAAAAATCATCCGCTTCATCATATTTTTTTTGAGCATATAAAATGTCTCCTTTTAAAATATTGATCGTGGCAGCATTAATATTATTTCTTTTCCCAATTCTCTTTTCCCAAATCCTACCTGATGTATTTAGCATCCTATTTGCGTCAGCATATTTCTTTTCCGCTATATATACTATTGCCAGGTTTTTTAATATTTCTGCATAATACGGGTTGGAACCACCCAGATTTTTGCCAATAATCTTTTCTGCTTTCAAAAACAAATCTTCTATCTCATAGACATCATCATCCTTATAGTATTTTACCAGTGCTAATTCTGAGATAGCTCGTGCCACATCTACATGTTGCTCTCCAAACTGCTTGGTTCTTATTTCAATGACGTTCTCCAGTAACGTTTCGGCCTTCACATAATCCCCTAAAGTAGTATATACTTTAGCCAACTGCATGGCGGCAGGAGTGACTTTGGTGGAATTCTCTCCAAAAGTCGTAACACCAATATTGTAAGCATCTCTGGCCAATTTTTCAGCCTCTGAATACTCACCTACTATCATTTTGTGCCGAGAACTCAACACAAGTGGTTCAGTCAGGTGACGATTATTCTCACCAAATTGTCTTCTCCTCTTTTTTAAGATTCCTACAAGAATAGTTTCGGCATCTCTGTATCTACCAATATCAAGATATACCTCAGCCAATTCATCTCCAGTATCAATAGCCGCAGATTCCACTGTTTTGATACCCCGTGCCTGTATCTTTTCAGAATAGATGATATCATTTTCAGCTGCATCATATTCTCCTTTAAGGGCTAACAAGGTAGCTTCAGTAATCAAAGCCTGTGCAAAATATGCTTCCGAAAATTCATCTTTTCTGCTTTTTAAAATCGTAATGGCTTCCAATATATTTGCCTCTGCTTTTGCATATTCGCCTATTTCTAATTGGAGGTTGGCAATTTTATCCAACTCTACAGCATAAGCAATATCCAAATTGTCATATTTCCTCCTGGCCGTTTCCAATGAAATATTGAGGATTTCATTAGCTTTTGCGTATTCATCATTTTCTTCATAAAAGAGAGCCAGATGATCAAGTATTTCTACATAATCCACATGGCCAGGAGTGATCTCTTTCTCCAATATCTCTCTAAAATTCTTTTGATATATTTCAGCAGCCTGATCAAAATCATCTGTATAGTCAACCAAATAATTAGCCATCTTAACTTTGGTCAAACTATACTCAGGAGAGTCTTCTCCATATAGCTCTTTCTTTATTTCCAATATCTGCTGAAGGTAATTATAGGAGTTTTCATTTCGGCCATTAATTAATGCCACTTTATTAGCAAACTCTAACAGGTCAATCCTTTTGGAGTGGTATTTTGGAATTACATTATCTGTGGCAAGAAACTTCATTACTTTATTTTCCAGCCCTCTGTCCCTGCCTCCGGACAACACATCATAGTCCAGAGTTTCAAGAATGATTCCATTAATACTCTTAGTTCCATAGTCCTTTTTTATGGTCTTTCGAAACTCTGTTTCCATGTTCCTAAGTTTCACTTTGTTATCATTCTTCATATAGCTCTTAATAAGCCTTTCCTGAATCATTATAGTGATATAATGAGAAGGGGCATATTTCCTAACTGTATGCAAGTACGCTTGTTCATATTTATCAACAACAGCTCCTACTTCCATACCATTTTGTTCCAAAAGAAGGGTGTTGTAAAACTGGTTGGCACTGTATAGTATATCAGACTTTTTGAGGTTATCCAAAATCCATTCATTCGCAAAAACAAAAGCCGAATCTGCACTCAGGTAATTTCCCATTTTCCTAAATGCATTTCCTTTGAACATCATCATTCTGGCATAGTCCCTCAGACGCTCTCTGATTTGTTTTTTCTTTAAATCATCAACATCCAACGTTCTTCCTCTATAGTATTCCAAGCTACCATTAATAAGAGTAAGAGCATCTTTATTAAACCCTTTACCAACTAAAATTTCAGCTTTCATTACATCGAATGATGCCTGTATATCTTCATTGAGCCCTCCCTGCTCTTTTATTACTTTATAGCTATCTTCCAAATAAGCTCCTGCCTGTTGAAAGTCTCCATATAGTATCATGACCTGACTGGCATCTTTTAATATAAATGCATGTTCAAGTGAGCCGACTCCACTTACTCCCTCACTCATTTGTATAGCAGAGTCCAGTGAAGCCTGTACATTTTTCAGAATGCCCAGAGCAACATCGTACTTGGCTTCAAGAGCCATAGCCATAGCGAAGTAGTTGCTATTTGCTCCATAAGACTTTATAGACTCTTTTTTTAGCTTATCTACAGTAGATCGGGCATCTTCATAATTTCCTATTTCGTAATCATCATCAGCCTTGTCCAATATTTTTTCCCATTTACTCTGTCCATACGAAGTGTGTATTACAACAATACAAAATAGGATTATTAGTAGATTTATTTGATTCTTTTTCATAAATATAAAATTACGAATTTTTTTTCAATTTGTATAATTGAATATATAGACATTGTTTTTAAATATATTGATAACTAAATATAGTCTAACAAGTAGCTGAATTCTAAAAGTTTAAAAGAACATCAAAATAAAACCCAATCAATAAAGAGACTATCTGACAAGTCATTTCAAAATTTCTTTATAAACCTTTAGTACTTTGCTGCTTACTGCCTTCCAATCATATTGTTTTACCTCTTTTCTTCCCCATGTTATCATTCTGTTTCTGACATCTGAATTTAAGTATAATTTCTCCAGGCTTTTGGTAAAAGTGTCTAAATCCCTGGGTTTGGGGAAGTACTCTAGCCACTCACCCTTAATGACATTTTTATATCCCTCATTACCAAATCCGACCATGGGTATGCCCATTGCCATAGCCTCCAATAAGACTATACCAAAGCTTTCACCAAAAAGTGCTGGTGCTAAAAACACGTTGGCAGTATTCATCAATTTAAGTTTTTCATTTTCTTCTATGTATCCTGTAAATACTACATCATCTAACTTTTGATCTCTTACGTATGCTTCTGCTTCCTCTTTACCATCTCCATCTCCTGCGATTATCAGACGTATATCTTCATATCTGCCTTTCAATAAGGCAAATGCTTTCAAAGCATATAAAACTCCTTTTCTGGGTTCCAACCTACCTACAAAAAGTAAGTTGAATTTTCCATCATTATATTCTTCTGAAATTTCCTGTTCCGCTTCATACACCTGCAAATCAATCCCATTTGGAATAATATTCATGGGTTTGAAAAAAAGACCTTTAATATACTTACTTTGAGAAGACGAAACCGAAATGCCAGCTTGTCCCAGAAAAGACATCACAAAAGCACCAAAAGGCATTAAACCTTTACCCACCAAATACTTTCCAATCCAACTATCAGTAGGTGTGTCATGAAAAGTAGCCAGATGTTTTGTTTTCTGAAAAAAACTTAAGAACCTGATTTGGTATGACAAAAAAGGAGTCCAGCCATTGTGGTAATGGATAATATCATATTGCTCTTTTTTCAAATGAGCTCTCAATCTTTTCACTTCGCTACCCAAAGCAAGTGACAGGTCTATTTTTGTTGAGCGTGAAGTAGTGCTTTTCTTCTTTCCAAATTGATACACTCCGGCTAATAACTCATCATCGGGATTAGATATCAGAGGCGTAAGTATGTCAACCTGGTATCCATGTGTTCTTAAAGCATTCGTAAGACCAATGATGTGATTTTTGACACCACCCGGCCTGGAAAAGTCATAAGGACACACTTGAGCTATCTTCATACTACTGTCGATCTAAAAGCGAAAGTATTCATAATTATACAAATTCATCAATTTCAATATTTGAAATACCTAAAGAGTTTTTTCGAAGTGTTTGATAAAGAGTATCAGAACTATTTTGAAATTAAAATCTTCAACGGTTATAAGAAAATAAAACAGTATTATCTTTGCTCTTTTAACAAGCCAATTTGCAATGGAAAAGAAAGGTTTTTACTGGTCTGAGGAAAGAGAGCCACACTTTAACAGAAGAAAGGAAATTCTGGAAAAACACCCTGAGGTCAGGGAGCTGTATGGAATTGACAAAGGGTTGAAGTATAAATCACTGGGGCTGGTAATATTTCAGTTGGTAAGTGCGCCTTTTATAGCTGAATTAGCCTGGTATTGGTATTTATTGATTGCCTATGTAATAGGAGCATCTGTAAGCCACACTATTTTTCTGGCCATACATGAATTGTCTCACGATTTGGCTTTTAAGAAAAAATCTTACAACAATTGGCTTGCTATCATTACAAATATTCCGATCGTTGCACCTTATGCTATTTCGTTCAAAACCTATCACTTAAAGCACCATTGGGAACAAGGTGACGAAAAACATGACACTGACCTGCCTACCGAAGCAGAAGCAAATACTTTTAGGGGCAGCATAATGAAACTGCTGTGGGCAACCAACCAGATTCTTTTTTATGCATTCAGACCAATGTTTGTACACAAAATAAAGCTTGAAAAATGGCATTATATCAACATCGTTTTTCAACTGATTGCCATTTCAGTTTACACTTATTTTGTTGGCTTTGGTGCGTTGACTTACTTACTCGTATCTATATTTATGGCTGGGAGTCTTCATCCTCTGGCAGGTCATTTTATTTCGGAGCACTATGTTTTCAAGGAAGATCAGGAAACTTACAGCTATTATGGCCCATTGAATAAGTTTGCCTTGAACGTAGGTTATCACAATGAACACCATGATTTCCCGACTATACCGGGAACGAGATTACCGAAACTAAAAAAAATGGCACCAGACTTTTACGACCATTTATTTGCCCATAAATCCTGGACAAATGTGATTTATCAATTTATCACAAATCCCAATATAGGATTGCACAGCAGGGTAAAAAGGAACAGGTAAAATTTTGATTCACTAAAAAGACAAAGCATCAAACTTCTGCTCCTAAATGAACAAGGTTTTCATTCTCACTGGTTTGATTGACCCAGTCTTCATCCTTATCCTGTTCTTTTGGAGGCAGTGAAATAATTTCATTCAAATAATTAATGCGCTTACCAGGATAGATACAAACTTCCCAAAGGTATGCTGACAACCAATACCTGTTCAAATTGGGGTGAACATAGGGAGCAAATTCTTTTTCATAAATCTCAGGCAAAAGACTCCAATGCAAAGTAGGTCTGTCATGATGCAAACCATGATAACCATTATTGAAAGTAAAGAAATTCAAAAAAGGATTCGTGAAATTTCTGGAGTGATTGTAAGGGTGATCTTTGTCACACCCATCGTGCTGCCAGTAATTGGTACCTACTATCCCCCACTGAGCATAGCCATGAGGTAAAAAAATCAACAGCAAGGCGGCAGGCCAGTTAATCAACAATAGTATAAATTTGATACCCAGAACTATTCCCAATTCAATTCTGTATTGTATATACCACTTGGGATTAGTTTTTTTCATTTTCTGAGCCCACCGCTTTTCAGCATTCAGAATATCAAACATTGTAATAAAAAAGAACAACACCTGATTTAGGAAATTCCACTTAAACCTCAATTTACTGGTTCTAGATATGTCTTTTAAACCAGCAAGATTCTGATGATGGCTCAGGTTGTGCCCGGCTACATAGCCACTTACTGAATGTCCATAGGTAAAGGAAAGTACAACCTGAAAAATTTTATTCGCTGTTTTGGATCTGAATATAGGAGTGTGAATGGTATTGTGGACAATAACTGCGCAAAAGAAAGACCACCAACAAACTCCCAAAACTATGACAGCATTTATATACCAAGGCATGATAGGAAAAACCACCCAGGCTATTGTGGTGAAAACAAAGTATAATATTACAAATACCAGTGTCCGTATGTCTGCCTTGTATTTCAACATTTTAGGTGAACGATTAACAGTTACTACATTCGTCTTAAAGCAAAGTTAAAAATATCAAGTTTAACATTGTCTAGGAATCAATCCTCAAAACTAGTCCAATATCTCGAACATAATATCCTTACTTTAGAATTCGAACGTGGTTTTGGCTTTATTTGTACTTCCTTTTATCAAACAATACTTCATTTTGAATCAAAACAGCGTACTGGTTGATGCCGAAGCATTCAAGCAAAGACTAGAAGAGACCATCCCTGGAGCCAAAGAGGTAATCTATGTCCAAGCTATGACTTTTGAAGGAGATAAAACAGGCAAATGGCTGATCGATTTATTGATTCAATCAACCGCTAGTGATATTCGCTTGTGCATAGATTCTTATTCAAAATTTGTGATTAATGATCATTTTATTTTCAGTCCAAAATATTTTCTCGACAAAGATTTTAGAACAGAAGTAAAAGAAACAAGATCCCTCTTAAAAAAAGCAAAAGCACATGGCATCAAAGTAAAGGTTACAAACCCATTGGGTTTTCTCTTCTTAAAATATCCATTTAGAAATCATAAGAAAATAGTTGTAGTAGATGACATCTCATATCTGGGCGGTATCAATTTCAGTGAGCACAATTTTCTGTGGCATGACATGATGATAGAAATACATGATGATAAAATCAATGAACAGCTAAGAAATGACATTAATCAGACATTTAATGGAATCAACCAAAACAAAGCTGTCAACTTAGGTGAATCCCAAGTTTATTTTCTCGATGGGTGGAGAAGTCGAAGTAAATATGATGAAATCTTTTCATCTCTCAAGGAAGCTCAGAAAAGCATTCATATTTTTTCGCCATATATATCCGATCCGTTGCTCACTTTCATAAAGAACAACATCAATCCAAATGTAGAATTGAATATTATTTCTCCCAAACAAAACAACAAGTCAATGTTCAAATCATTGCTTCAAAATGAAGTTTTAGAAGGATACTTCAACTTGTGGTTGTATCAAAACAGAATGTCTCACCTCAAAGCCATTTTAGTAGATAACGAAGTTTTAATAAGTGGCAGTAGTAATTTTGATTTTGTGAGCTACTACTTCGAACAAGAAGTTGTACTTGTCTCAAGAGATAAAAAAATAGTGTCTGATTTCGAGCGTTATGTCAAAATCCCGGACTTGAAAAACAGCACCCTTCTTTCAATATCAGGGATAAGAAAAAATCGTTCAACTCAGTTCAAGTATTTTATTGTGAAAAATTCCTGTCGGATTTTGGCTTTTATTTATAATTCTTTAAAGCATAACAGCAAAGAAACCAATACTATTTAATATGTGCATTTTCCAATTCTCACAATGAATTAACTATTGAGTTCAACACAATTAGTATCCTAATTAAATACTTTTGCATCCGGTTAACAATCCCAAGAATTAAGAAAATACTAATGATTCAAAAACTCCAAAATCATATCAAAAATCACTATGCTGAAGTTCTAACCACTATCAAATTAATGGATATAGAGGAGCGTTTTGATCTTGTATTTAGTCGTTTTTTTGGTCTTTATTTTGCTAAATTGGGAGTCAAGCTACGAATGACTCCAACTCAAGTTTCTTTGTGGAGTCTGTTTTTTGGTATCATCGGAGGTGCGCTATTATACTTCCAAAACATCTGGCAAATCACATTGCTCGGATCATTGCTGATCACTTTTGCCGGCATATTGGATAGTACCGATGGACAGCTGGCCCGGATGACAAATCAAGGCACTGAAATGGGGCGCATAATAGATGGTACTATTGATAATTTCGTTTTCCTTTCCTGCTACTTTTTCGGATGCACTTACTTTTTCTTTGGAGATATTGGTTGGCCTGTTGTATTGTTAGGATTAAGTGCAGGATTCATTTCGCACACATACAGTTCCGCTATCTATGATTTCTATAAATGTGATTTTCTGCTTTATGTTGGAGAATTCAAAGATTCAAAAATCCCAACAGTGCAAGAAGTAAAAAACAAAAACTGGGGAAACTCCTTTGTTCAAAAGATCCTTCATCTAATCTATATTAATTATACTCAGAACCAATACTTACTATACACCCGTTCAGAATCAACCAGGGATTTGTATGAACAAAAAGCGTTCAATAAAGGGACAAAAAAAGAATTCAAGTCATTGTATCGGGAAAAATTTGGTCCATTGATGTTCTGGTGGGCATTGGTAGGTGGTACCAATACACACCGCACTTTGATAATGGCATTCAGTATAGCTGGCAGGTTTGATCTGTATTTAATTGTTTGCCTGCTCAAATTGATTCCCCTCTTTGTAATTGTTTTGGCACAAAAACGCATTGACAAGAAGTTTGCAAAACGCATTGAATCTTTAGATTGAAAACCCATGGACTTGGTGTGTTGAGGCTTAATTGATTAACATTGCAAAAAACAATTGATCCTAATTATGGTATGTATCATTCTGGCTGCAGGTAAAAACATAAGACTCGACAATGGCATACCAAAATCCCTCTCTATAGTAGGAAATGAAACTTTGCTTGAAAGGCACATCAACCTTTTTCAAAAAATAGGTGTTACTAAATTTTGCATAGTTGTCGGATACAGAAACGACATGCTGGAGGAGTATATTTCAAATCTAACTTTATCTTCTGACATTGACATTCAGGTGGTTTACAATAAAGACTATTCCTTGCAAAATGGTCATTCATTGCTATGTGCCGCTGATTTTGCAGAATCAGTCAAATGTGAAGAATTTTTCTTTACAATGGCAGATCACTACTTTGATTTTACCTTGCTCCAAAAAGTAAAAACTGAACTGACCTTTTCCAATGATGAATTGAAACTGGTGGTAGATGCGCCAGGCGATCACAACAGGCATATAGATCTGGAAGATGTAACCAAAGTAAAATCTGAAGAAGGTTTTATTTCCAATATTGGAAAAGAAATAACCGACTACAACTATTTTGACACTGGTCTTTTTTATGCTAAAAAGAGTGTTTTTTCTCACTTGAAAACAAATATCCTTCAACAAAAAGGATCGATATCTGATTTAGTACAATTTTTATCTCAAAACAAAAAGTCTTCGATAATTGACCTTACAGGTCATTATTGGAATGATATTGATACACATGAAGACTTATCTCAAACAAGAAAAGACCTGTTGATAGAAGTTGTCAATCAGTGAAGCGTTAAATTTGAATCTGTATATCTTTTGAGCGAATACTATGGCAAATGATGCAAATATGCATATCGCAGTTTCTGGTAATATTGGTGCCGGAAAAACAACGCTTACCGAAATGCTGGCAAAGCACTACCGTTGGCAGCCAGAATTTGAAGATGTAGAGGACAATCCATACCTGACAGATTTTTACAACGACATGCACAAGTGGTGCTTTCATTTGCAGGTCTATTTTCTCAATAGTCGATTTGAACAAATAAATAAGGTAAGATCCGGAGGTAAGACTGTGATCCAGGACAGAACAATCTATGAAGATGCTCATATTTTTGCCAAAAGCTTATACAAACAGGGTTATTTCAAAGAACGAGATTATCAAAATTACAGAACACTGTTTGACTCCATGATTAAGTTTATCAAAGCACCTGACTTACTCATTTATTTGAAGGCTGACATTGGCAAACTGGTGCACAATATTGAATTGAGGGGCCGGGATTATGAAAATGCCATACGAATAGACTACCTCAAAGGACTCAATGAACATTATCAGGATTGGGTAGCAAATTATAAAGAAGGAAAACTCCTGATTATTGATGTCAACGATATGGATTTTGTGAACAATCAGGAAGATTTTTCAAGCATAGTCTCGCGAATTGATGTGGAGATATATGGCCTTTTCAGCTAATAGCGAGACCATCCAAAACACCCTGTCACCAACCAAAATCTAATCTCGCCAAACAGGATGGAACTATTGAATCTTTGGCCAGACAATTATAAATTGCACAATATTCGAAACATTCTAACTCCATAAAAATGATTAAACAATTTATTCTCTACTTACTTCTGATAACCGTACTGGTTTCATGTACTCCAAAAGAAGGAATCAAACAGGATGTTGCAAAAGCAGAAAACTTTCAGTACCTGAGTGAACAGTTTGCAGATTTAAAGATAATCAGGTATCAAATTCCTGGATTTGACAAGCTCACCACCAATCAAAAGAAATTGGTCTATTTCCTCACTCAGGCAGGTCTGTCTGGCAGAGACATTATTTACGACCAAAACTACCGACACAATCTTTCAATCCGTACCGCATTAGAAAGCATTATAAAGAATTATTCCGGTGACAAATCCTCTGAAGACTGGAAACAATTTATGGTTTATACCAAAAGGGTTTGGTTTTCAAACGGCATACATCACCACTATGGCATGGAAAAAATCATGCCTGAATTCAATCAGACTTTTTTCGAACAATTACTAAAAGATACTAATACATCCCTTGACAAGGAGGTAGTAAATATAATTTTTGATCCTTCCACAGATGTTAAAAAAGTAAACCTTGATCCTGGTAAAGGACTGTTACTTGGATCTGCAACTAATTTCTATGACTCAGACATTACAGCCAAAGAGGTAGATACATTTTATGCATCAAAAACGGATAACAATAAAGAAGAACCAATATCTTATGGTTTAAATTCAAAATTAGTCAGAGATGAAAATGGCAACCTAAAAGAAGAAGTATGGAAAGCAGATGGAATGTATGGCCCGGCTATAAAAGAAATTATAAAATGGCTCGAAAAAGCTACAGAAGTAGCTGAAAACGATCAACAGAAAAAAGGACTACAGTTATTAATTGAGTATTACAAAACCGGAGACTTAAAGATTTGGGATGATTACAATATCGTGTGGGCAAGTGCTACCGAAGGTGATATTGACTACATCAACGGGTTTGTTGAAGTATATAACGATCCTAAAAGTTACCGTGGGTCTTATGAATCCATTGTTGAAATCAAGGATTTTGAATCTTCTGCGAGAATGGCCAAACTGGAACAAAATGTCCAGTGGTTTGAGGACAATTCTCCTATCATGGATGAGCATAAAAAGAAAAATGTAACTGGTGTGAGCTATAAAGTGGTAAATGTAGCAAGTGAATCGGGAGATGCATCACCAAATTCTCCCATAGGAGTAAATTTGCCAAATGCCAATTGGATCAGGGCAAAGCATGGATCTAAATCAGTAAGCCTGGGAAATATCTCAGATGCCTATGACAAAGCAGGAAGTGGAGGCCTTCTAAAAGAACTGGCCTACAGTCCTGAAGAAATCGAAAGAGCCAGAAAATATGGAGAGATAGGAGACAAAATGCATACTGCCTTGCACGAAGTGGTAGGTCATGCTTCAGGTCGAATTAACTCTGGCGTTGGTACACCTAAAGAAACTTTGAAAAACTATAGCTCAGCACTGGAAGAAGGCAGAGCAGATTTAGTAGCTCTTTATTATTTGATGGATCCAAAATTAGTAGAACTTGGCTTGCTGGAAAATCTCGAGGCAGGTAAAGAAGAATATGATGGATATATCAGAAATGGAATGATGGCGCAACTAAGAAGGCTAAAGCTAGGGGATGACATAGAAGAGGCTCACATGAGAAACAGACAAATGATAGCGTCATGGGCTTATGAAAGAGGGCAGCCTGATAATGTGATAGAGAAAAAAACAAGAGACGGAAAAACATATTTTGTAATTAATGACTACAACAAACTACGTACGCTTTTTGGTCAACTACTCAGGGAAGTACAGCGAATAAAATCAGAAGGAGACTTTGAAGCAGGAAGAGACCTGATAGAAGGCTATGGGGTAAAGGTGGATCCAGAAATTCATCGTGAAATATTGGATCGGTCTAAAAATCTGAATTCTGCACCTTATGGTGGCTTTATCAACCCTGTACTAGAACCTGTGACAGATAGTAATGGAGAAATAACCGACATAGTAGTAAAATACCCAGCTGATTTCACCCAACAAATGTTGGAATATGGTGAAAAGTATTCTTTTCTAACTAATTAAGAAATGAAATTGTAGGAGAAGGCTTCTCTCAACATGAGTAGCCTTCTTTTTATTCAAACAAAATTTAGAACACACCGCATTTTGAGAAGACAACTTTTTAGTTAACTTGTCATTGAATGGAAGAAAAGAAACATCAAATTTTAGAAGCATCTAAAAACCTTTTCAGCAGACTGGGTTATAATAAAACCAGTGTGGATGACATTTCTCAAGCGGTGGGAATGAAGAAGTCATCCCTTTATTATTATTTCAAAAACAAGGAAGACATGTTTATGTGTTCCTTCAAAGACGAATGGGAAAGGCAGTTTAAAATTTTTGCAGAAGAGGCAAACAAAAACGACAATCCTGTTGACAAAATAATTGGTTACATCATTCAGTCACTCAACTACTATGAGCATGTGGTGATGCATCTCAAAATTCCTGTAAACGTACTGATCGAAACACGCAATCTGTTCAGGGAATTTATGAATCATATCAATGAGGGAAGAATCGGATTTTATCAAAATTGTATTCAGGAAGGGATCAACTCCGGTCAGTTTAAAGAATGTGATACCCGCAAAGTCGCAGAAAGCATATTCACAGTGAAATTTGCCATCCAGTACGATTCATTCAATATGTTTATGCATACCTACCCTACCAAGGAAGATTGGACTATCATCAGCGACAATGTACTTTTTGCGATTAGGTTGATTTTGGATGGACTGAAGAAATAACCACTTATTAGCCTTCCTCCTTCACCTTAATAGTTTGCACCCAGTGTTTTGATTTCACTCCCGTAAAATGTTCTATTTGATGACGGCAACTAAAGCCACAAGCCACAATTGTCTTGCTATCTTTCAATTTATCTACGGCTGGAAACAATACGGATTCTCCTATTTTTTTAGATAAATCGTAATGTTCTTTTTCATAACCAAACGAGCCCGCCATCCCACAACACCCCGAAGGAATCTCTTCCACAGAATTGCTTGTTTTATCATAAATAGACTTCATGGAACCTGTACCATAAAGTGCTTTTTGATGGCAATGCCCATGCACCGCTACATCCCCTACAGTTGACTCGAACTCAACGTCTATGTTTCCCGCATCAAACTCCTCAGCAAGAAACACATCTATCATCATCACTCCGGTTTTCAATTGTACTGCAAGTTTTTCATCGTCTATCAAATCAGGTAGGTCATCATTCAAAGCAGAAGCGCAACTTGGCTCACACACCACTACTTTCAGTCCTTCATCCAAATAGGGCTTCAATTTCATCACTGTTTCTGTCCCTTCCTTTTTCGCATCACGTAAAAATCCATGCGATATTTTTGGCCTTTGGCAGCAGCCAACATTTGCCAATATAACCTCATAACCACAAGAACGTAGCAACTCATAAGCGGATATTCCTACTTCCGGCTCATGAAAATTGATATAAGTGTCAGCAAAAAGAACCACTTTTTTGTCAGACTTGTTTGATCCATTTACATTTTTTTCAAACCACTTGTAAAATGGCTCAGATGCATACTCTGGCAAATTTCTTCTTTTATCGAATTTGATCAGGTTCTCCAAAACAGATTTAAAAACACTACTTTTCTGAACAGTATTTACGATTCCTGATTTCCATCCTGCAATATTTTTAGCTGCAAAAGACGAATCTCTGATCATTTTATCTCTCAATGAGATACCATGTTCATCATAATACAATTGAAGCGTGTCACTCTTCATTTTGGCCATATCCACATTGCTTGGGCACTCCGATTTACATGCTTTACACGACAAACACAAGTCCATTACCTCATGAAGCCTTTTACTTGTAAGTCCGTCTTCTCCCAGTTGGTTGGACATAGCCATGCGCAGTGCATTGGCACGCCCTCTGGTAGAGTGTTCCTCCTCCCGTGTGGCTTTGAAACTTGGGCACATCGTACCACCAAGCATTTTCCTGCATTCGCCTACTCCCGTACACATGTGTACAGACTTTGCAAACCCCTCCTCAGCTTTGTATTTAAATACAGGTTTGACTACTTCATCTTTGTATTGAGTACCATACCTTAGATTGTGTTCAATAGTCTGAGCTTCAAGTACTTTACCCGGATTCATAAGATTGTTTGGGTCAAATAACCTTTTGACCTGCAACAGTGCATTGTACACCTGGTCTCCGAAAAAACGCTGATTGTATGCACTCCGAACCAGTCCATCGCCGTGCTCTCCACTCCAGGATCCTCCGTATTCCATCACCAGTTCGAACGTCTCTTCCGTAATATTCTTTAATCTTTCAATATCTTCTGCCTGCCTCAAATCCAAAATTGGACGCACATGAATTACGCCAACACTGGCGTGAGCATACATAGCTACTTCAGTACCATGTTTTTTACACACTTGAAGTACTCTGTCGATATATTCTGGAAGGTGCTCTGATGGAATACCCGCATCTTCAATAAAAGGCAATGGCTTCTTATCTCCCTTCATACCAAGCATTAATCCCAACCCTTTTTTCCTCACTACCCAAACATCATCATAAGCTTTACCATCAGGAAACAACGGATATGCATACCCATAATTTCTTGACTTTTGGTCGGCAATCATTGCTTCAGCCCGTTGCTTAACATCCTCTGCCGTATCTCCATAAAATTCCACAATCAAAATAGCAGCAGGATTACCCTCAATAAAGTGACAATGGCGTTTTGTCATCAGATTTTCTCTGCTCAGATCAATGACCACCTTGTCAAGAATCTCCACCGCTGATGGATTAAACTGAAGCATAGTTTCTACACTACTGATCGCCTCCAACAGTACCGCATAATGCACTACGCATACTGCTTTGAACTTTGGCAATGGTTCCAAATTCAACTTCAACTCCAAAGAAGTAGCCAGTGTACCTTCACTTCCACAAACTATTTTACTTAGGTTCCATTTGTCTGTATTCACAAATTCATCCAGATTGTATCCCCCTACTCGCCTCATTACTTTAGGATACCGCTTTGCGATCTCTTCTATGTTGATCTCAATTATTTTTTGAAACTCACTGTAAATTTCACCTTCTCTGCCTCCATTGACTTTTATGCTTTCTATTTCCGATTTCTCTTTTTCATTAAAATAAACAACTGTACCATCAGCCAAAAGTGCTTTCACTTCAAGTACATGATCTACCGTTTTTCCATAGATAATACTTTTTGTACCTGACGAATTGTTCCCAACCATTCCTCCCACATTGGCACGGCTACTGGTAGCAGGATCCGGAGCAAAATGCAACCCGTATTGAGCCACCACTGCATTCAGATCGTCTCTCGCCATACCCGGCTGAACTCGCACCCATCTTTCCGTTTCGTTTATTTCTACTATCTGGTTCATGTATTTGGAAAAATCCAGCACAATAGATGAACCAACAGTCTGTCCGGCCAAACTAGTGCCAGCTCCACGTGGCAAAATTGTAATACCATTTTTACTGGCAATTTCAACTGCCGAGATCACATCCTCTTCGTCTTTTGGGAAAACGACCACCTTTGGTTTGATCTGATAAATACTGGCGTCAGTAGAGTACATACCCAAGGTGTAATCATCATCAAGAACTTCACCTTTTACTGTTCTTCTTAATGTTTCGAGAAAATCTGTCATAATGTTGTATAGCAATAGTGATCTGCAACCTTGTCAGGGTTGGTGATATAGCAATCAAATTAACCCATAAGATTTCATCATTACCACTCCTATTTTCTTGCTTAACTATACTATTTAAACTATTTTACAAAACTCAATTAGCTATAATAGTTTATATAATATAGAATGGAGCCATTGTACCAAAAAGTAGAAATAGATGAAAGTGCTTCTTTCTTTATGAAAGACACCTTCAATCCACTATTTCATTTTCATCCGGAATACGAGTTGATCTTGTTCAGAGAGGGTACAGGAAGAGGGATCATCGGAGATAAAACCACATCTTATGAACATTGTAGTTTTTTCATGCTCGGACCAAATTTACCACATTGCTTTACCAGCGATCACAATGATGAAAACAAAGCTTATGTTATTCAATTGAATGGTGATATTCTGGATAAAATCGTTAACAATATTCCAGAAACAAAGTCAATTCATATTTTGCTGGAAAAAGCAAAATATGGTTTAAAATTTTACGACGAGATAGGCCTGAAAAATCACGACAAATTCAAACAGATGTTTGAATTGAAACCATTTGAAAGACTCATTACCATTTTGTCTGTTTTAAATGAATTGTCAAAAACCACCAATCTGGAATTGTTGACTTCTCCCGGTTCTCAACCAAAAATAAACCTCAAGGAATACCAACGTATCAACACCATTTATGAATTTGTTTTTGAGAATTTTAAACATCAAATAAAGCTGGCCGAAGTATCCAGCCTACTTAATATGACTGAAATTGCTTTTTGTCGTTATTTCAAGAAAATAACACGACGCACATTCATCACTTATTTGAATGAATATAGAATTGGCCATGCCTGCAAACTTTTGTCCACTACGGACAAAAGTGTTTCTGAAATTGCATTTGATTCGGGTTATGAGAGTATTGCCAATTTCAACAAGCAGTTTAGAAAATACACAGGAATCAATCCCAGAAAGTATCAGGATAAATTCTAGTACCAGTTAGTCACCATACATATTATCTAAGTCTGCAGCTGCCAATTCCACCAAAAAGTCTCCAATTTCGTCAGTAACCATTTTCAGGTATTTTTCTCCCTTTTCTTTGGTCGCCAAAGCAGGATTGCCAACTCCGGTATCTTTTGTGACAGAAGTCCACTGTCGCTGAGCAGTTACCCAACCTTCTTTCAACCCCCTGATTTTAAACTTTCTTTCCGCACCATCACCTGCTTCAGAAAGAGGCAATACCAAATCCGGTCGAATATGCATTACTGCACTGGTTTCCAATTCTCCTGCGTGATCTCCCGGCTCATCAAATACAGTATGCGGATCAAAAGACCTCCACCAATCCAGCGTGCATACAAACACATCCGGATATTCAATATGCAACTCACGGATCATTTGTTTGAAATTATTTCCACCATGCCCATTCAAAATCAACAATTTATTCACCTTATGCCTGGAAAGGACATCTACCACGTCTTTCAAGATGGCATATTGTGTACTTGGATTCATATTCATGCACAAATCAACATCCAATTGACCTGTATTTACCCCAAAAGGAATGATAGGCAATACAATCGTTTTTGCTCCTTTTGCCCAGGCCTTCCCTGCCGATTCTGCTGACACATATTCCGCCTGATAGTTATCGGTAGCATAAGGCAAATGGTAGTTGTGCGCCTCTGTAGCTCCCCAAGGCAGAATCGCCACTTTATAATCCTGACTTTTTACATTTTTCCAATTTGTTTCAGCCAGTATATAAGGTCTCTGTTCCATAGTATTATTTTTATCAGTTGAAATTATCGACAAAATCACAAACGAAATTAACCATTCTATTCATCTTTTTTATAAAGAAGGCAAACTCAAAAACACCATTCTTAGGCACGTAATTTTATGACGTAGATTTTGACAGCAATAATGAGGAGTAAAATCTTCATTTTGGAAAACACCTGCTATTTCACACGTCAAAAATTTAACAAAGAAATAAAAACGACGTAGCTTTGACGTGTTTATACAAATTCAACTATGTATTTATTAGGATATGATATTGGAAGCTCATCTATCAAAGTAGCATTGGTCAATGCTGACACTCGTGAGACTGTTGATTTGGTGCATTATCCTGAGAATGATTTTGATATTATAGCACGGCAAAGTGGATGGGCCGAGCAACAACCTGAGCTTTGGTGGCAGGATCTCTGTATTGCTACCAGAAAAATCATTAAGAAAAACGACATCAACCCGTCTGACATCAAAAGCATTGGCGTAGCATACCAAATGCACGGGCTGGTTTTGATAGACAAAGACCAACAGGTACTCAGGCCTGCAATTATCTGGTGCGACAGCCGGGCGGTTTCTATTGGACAAAAAGCATTCAACGATTTGGGGCAGGCAGAATGTCTGGAAAACTACCTCAATTCTCCCGGAAACTTCACCGCATCCAAACTGAAATGGGTAAAAGACAATGAACCAGATATCTATGACAAAATATATAAAATACTGCTTCCAGGTGATTTCATCGCCATGAAATTTACCGACGAAGTACACACCACTATTTCTGGACTATCCGAAGGCATTTTTTGGGATTTTAAGAAAAAATGTATTGCAAAGAATGTTCTCGACTACTATGAGCTAACCGAAGACCACTTACCTGATGTGGTTCCTACTTTTTCAATACAAGGAAAAGTAACTCAGAAATCCGCAGAAAGAACCGGGCTCATCCCGGGAATTCCGGTGACCTACCGGGCGGGAGACCAACCCAACAATGCCTTGAGCCTGAATGTCTTAAATCCTGGAGAAATTGCGGCAACCAGCGGTACATCAGGCGTGGTATATGGAATAGTTGACAGGCCAATTTACGACATCAAATCGAGAGTGAATGCGTTTGCTCACATCAATTATGAAGAGAATTACGATCGAATTGGTGTGCTGCTTTGTCTGAACGGTGCAGGGATACAATATGGCTGGATGAAAAGCCAGATCGCATTAAGCGGGCGTCACTATGACGATATGGAAAGGATGGCTAAATCTGTTCCAATAGGAGCTGATGGCTTGTGCGTGCTTCCTTTCGGAAATGGTGCTGAAAGAATGTTTGACAACAGAAACATACATTCTCATATACTAAACCTGGATTTCAACAGGCACACACGAGCCCATATTTACAGAGGTGCGTTGGAAGGTGTGGCTTACTCATTTGCACATGGAGTGTATCTACTTAAGGAAATGGGTCTGGATGTTGACGTCATGAGGGTAGGAAATGACAACATGTTTCGATCAGAAGTATTTTCGATGACCATTGCCACTCTATTGGATTGTCATATTGAGGTGGTAGATACTACAGGGGCAGTTGGTGCAGCACTTGCCTCCGGAGTGGCTACCAAACAATACGACACATTGGAAGATGCTCTTTCCGGTGTAAGTCCAATGATGATTCATGAACCCAGGCTCAATCAGGCACAATGCAACCAGGCATACAGCTATTGGTTGTCTTCTTTGGACAAAACCTTGTATGAAATTCCATCCAGAGGGAATCGGCCAGAAGTATTGAAAGCCAAAAATATGGATCTGAAAAAAGAGGTTGATGACAAAAACAAAGCACTGGCTGCATCAAAAATGCAATTGATGGGCAAAGATGATTTTTTGCTGGAAATCAAAAGTTCGTTATCCGACTTAGGCAGTTCTTTTAACGAAGAAGAAAAAATAAAAAAGCTCAACAAGCTTATTACAAAAATTGAAAATAACCTCAGTGGCAATAAAGAATGGAAAGCGTTTGAAAATCAATTTGATTTGTTACACAGTGATTTTTTCAAAAAACTTAAAAGCGACTATCCCAAATTATCCATAGCTGAAGCCAAATTATGTATGCTTTTAAAAATGAAATTATCTACCAAGGAAATAGCCAGCCAACTGAATCTTTCCGTAAGAGGTGTGGAAACTCGTCGGTACAGATTAAGGAAAAAATTGCAATTGAACAAAGACCAGATTTTGGAGGAATTATTAGATCGACTTTAAAAATAATAATTTTAACCCCTGACGTATCAATGAATATATGTGAAGAAGGATTGAAGTACTTAGTTTTCAATAACACAAAGTGATAAGAATTTTCTTTGTTCTCTCAATTGAATAACTTTTTGACCAAACATAATTAACCTACAACCAGAATAAATAAAAATGTATTTAATAGGATATGATATCGGCAGTTCATCTATCAAAGCCGCATTGGTAGATGGTGCTACGGGAAAGACACTGGGCATTGCTCAATATCCCGAAACGGAAATGGATATTATTTCCACCCAGCAGGGATGGGCAGAGCAGCAACCGGAGCTTTGGTGGAAAAACGCACAACATGCCACTGAAAAATTACTAAAAGAATGCTCAATCAACGCTGGAGATATAAAAGGAATAGGCATTTCTTACCAAATGCATGGGCTTGTGTTAGTCGATAAAGACCATCAGGTTTTACGCCCCTCCATTATATGGTGCGACAGTCGTGCTGTAGAAATTGGCAACCAATCGTTCAAAGAAATAGGAGAAGAAAAGTGTCTGAAGCACTTACTCAATTCTCCTGGAAATTTCACTGCATCCAAATTGAAATGGGTGAAAGACAATGAACCGGCACTCTATGAAAGAATTCATAAAATCATGCTGCCGGGAGATTACATTGCCCTTAAAATGACAGGTGAGGCTAAAACCACCATATCAGGATTGTCAGAAGGAATGTTCTGGGATTTTGAAGAAAACGGTGTGGCCGAATTTCTTACGGAACATTATGGCATACACACCGATTTAATTCCGGAGATCGTGCCCACCTTTTCTGATCAAGGCAAGTTGAGTGCTGATGCAGCAAATTTCTTAGGATTGACAAGTGGCATCCCTGTAGGGTACAGAGCAGGCGATCAACCCAACAATGCCATGTCTTTGAATGTATTGAATCCTGGCGAAATTGCCGCTACGGGAGGAACTTCCGGCGTTGTTTACGGAGTGGTGGACAAACCATTTATTGATGACAAAACCAGGGTAAATTCCTTTGCACATGTCAATTACACTAAGGAAAACCCAAGAATCGGTGTATTGCTCTGCGTGAATGGTGCTGGCATTCAATACAGCTGGATGAGACAAATGCTCGCCTCGGATAAGGTTTCTTATAACGATATGGAAAGGATGATTTCCTCTGTGGAAGTGAATTCTGATGGATTGAGGATAATACCATTTGGCAATGGTGCTGAAAGAGTGCTCCAAAACAAAGATACAGGAGGTCATATCATCAACATACAATTCAACAGACACAGTAAAGCACATTTTTACAGGGCTGCATTGGAAGGCATTGCGTATTCATTCATTTACGGCGTACACATAATGAAATCGCTGGGATTGAATACCAACGTAATGCGGGTAGGCAATGACAACCTGTTCCAATCCAATGTATTCTCCACAACCATTGCCACCATACTTGATTGTGAAATAGAAATGATAGAAACTACAGGTGCTGTAGGCGCTGCAAAAGCAGCAGGGATTGCAGCAAATATATATGCTACCCCGGAAGAAGCTTTTAAGGATGTTGCAGTAATAAAATCCTACCAATCTGTTGGACAAGCAGAAGTATATAAAAACGGTTATGAAATCTGGAAATCTGATTTAGAAAAAATTTTAAAATAAAAAGACTTTAAACAATACGCATCATGGAAAAAATAAACATTGTAACAGGAGACAAAGAATTTTTCGAAGGAATAGGAAAAATACAATACGAAGGAAGAGGATCGGACAACCCTCTAGCTTTTAAATTTTATGACGAAAACAAAGTAGTAGGCGGCAAAACGATGAAAGATCATTTCAGGTTTGCAACAGCCTATTGGCACACCTTCTGTGGCACTGGTGCTGATCCATTTGGTCCAGGCACTAAAGTGTTTCCATGGGATGCCAGCAGCAATGTCCTGGATGCAGCCAAAGATAAAATGGATGCCGCTTTTGAATTCATCACCAAAATAGGAATGCCCTACTACTGCTTTCATGATTTTGACCTGATCCAGGAAGGAGCTACACTCAAAGAATCAACTGAGCGACTGGAGAAAATCACGGACTATGCACAGGAAAAGCAAAAAGCTTCAGGCGTGAAACTCCTTTGGGGAACAGCCAATGCCTTTTCAAACCCACGCTACATGAATGGTGCGGCTACCAACCCTGATTTTGATATAGTGGCTTATGCCGGGGCACAGATTAAAAATGCGTTGGATGCCACCATCAAACTAGGTGGTGAAAATTATGTATTCTGGGGAGGACGTGAAGGCTATATGTCTTTACTCAACACCAATATGAAAAAAGAATTGGAGCATCTGGCTACATTCCTCCACATGGCAAAAGACTATGCCCGAGCTCAGGGATTTAAGGGCAACTTTTTCATTGAACCAAAACCAATGGAGCCAAGCAAGCACCAGTATGACTTTGATTCTGCAACGGTAATCGCATTCTTAAGAGAATATGATTTGATGGACGATTTCAAGCTAAATATAGAAGTAAACCATGCGACGCTTGCTCAACACACATTTGCTCACGAACTGCAAGTAGCTTCTGATGCCGGATTGCTTGGGAGTATAGATGCCAACCGCGGAGACTATCAAAATGGCTGGGATACTGACCAGTTCCCTGTAGATATCTATGAAGTAACTGAAGCCATGTTGGTAATCCTAGAAGGTGGTGGACTACAAGGTGGTGGCGTCAACTTTGATGCTAAAACAAGGAGAAACTCAACCGATCTGGTTGACATTTTCTATGCGCACATCGGAGGGATGGATATTTTTGCCCGTGCATTGCTTACTGCTCACGATATATTAGAAAATTCTAATTACACCAACTTGAGAAAAGCACGGTACAGTTCGTTCAACACCATCCAGGGAAAAGAGTTTGAATCTGGCAAAATGGACCTGGCTACTCTGGCAGAGATTGCCCATAAAAATGGAGAACCAAAATTGAGAAGTGGCCAGCAGGAATTGTTCGAAAATATCCTGAACAACCATATTTAAAAACAAAAGTTTGTAAATTGAAAAATCCACCGTCTTTGATGATGGATTTTTTGGTTTATTCTGGATTATGGTAAATTGTTATATAGCATTAAGCCTACATGGAAATTATAGATAATATAGATTCTGATAAAAATCACAAGGAACATCTTCTTGAAATGATTAAGAAATCAGATGAAATATTTATTGCTAGTCCGTATTTAATGCGAGATTTTCGGGCATTTTTTGATAATGAAGTATTATCAAGGGTTAGGAAAATTACTTTAATTACAACACTGCAACCCAAAACCTTAGACCAAATTAAAAAGGTCTATTCTCTAAGGTCGCTTCTTAATATTCCACAAATAAAATCAGGCGATATTGAATGTAATATCTCGTTGAATAATAGACTTCATGGAAAAATCTATTTATTTAAACACTCAGGGAAATATGTGAGCGGTTTAATATCATCAGCAAATTTTACTGATAATGGACTATGGCTAAATCATGAGTGGGGGATCACCATTGATAATAATTTAATCTTAGAAAATCTTGAAAATTCTATTTATAGCACAGTTGAGCCAAATTTTCATTTTCTATCGCATAAAAGCATTCTAAAACTATTAGATCGTTTGGGTTCATTTCTTGATCACACCAGAGTAAATGAAGAAGAGATTGACCTTGATTTAACAAATTTTCTTGAAACAATTGAATCCGAAAAGAGGAAAAAGGAGAATAGAAATACAGGTAGCTCCGGTAAATCTTATGAATATAAAATAACCCAACAATATCTAGAATCATGGCAAGGTTATTTTGATGAATTTGTAATATTTAAAAAGAAAATGAATGAGGTTACTGTTCCGAGAGACTATGAAAATCCAGCTCTTTATAAATGGTATAGAAAACAAAAAATCTTTAATGCCAATGAAACAATTCCTGAAGATCATAGGAAAAAACTTGAAAAAGTAGGATTCTATTTCGGTGACGGTCATGAAATAAGATGGGCGAAAATTTGGGAAGAAAATTTTGATCTATTGAATGCGTATTTCGAAGAATATGGAGATTCAGATGTGCCTCATACAAGAAATAAACAAGACACATTTTATTCACTCGGAAATTGGGTCGCAATTCAAAAAACTTATTTCAATAATGGAGTTTTAAGTGATTACAAAATTGAAAAACTAAATGACTTAGATTTTATTTGGAGTAAGGATATTGAGTTTAATCCAATAAATAAAACATGGATGACCAGATATGAGGAACTAAAACTTTGGACGGTAAAACATGGAGATGCACATGTTCCTCAAACCAACGATGATGGAACACAAAACAAACTTGGTAGGTGGCTAAATGATCAAAGACAGTTGAAAAGGAAAGGAAGGATAAAATCAGATGGCTCAATTCGATACTTAGAGCAAGAAAGAGAGGATTTATTACTTGAGATTGGAGTTGACTTTGACCATGAAACGAATAAACATATTGACTCATTTGAAAAGCAAATTCAAGAATTCTTGAGTTATAAATATCAATATCCTAATCTAAATCCACCGACAGGGACTTTTAAAACGGAAAGAGATAATCTAGCTCAATGGAGATACAAATTTGACAAACTACCAGATTGGAAAAAGAAAAGACTACTGGAAGAAAAAATAATAGAAAAAACTGTACAACATTCAATATAAAATGATAACTGGTCAGTTACTAATGATGCTCTTCTGCTTTCTAGATAACCTACCAAATCGACGATTTGGTTGTTTGATAGAACATCATTTGGTGGGTCAAATCACAGATTTAACTATCTTGTACTTGAAAAGCTAATCATATCAAACCGCTACACCTCATATGATGGTGTTCATTTAGACTAATTTATCTTTCTTCTTACAAATCAACCTATCAACTATGCCCACTTACAACAAATCCTACATTGTTTACATCACTTTGGTTGCCACTCTTGGAGGGCTGCTGTTCGGATATGACACAGCAGTAATCTCCGGTACGGTGAGTTCATTAAAATCATTTTTCATCTTACCAAAAGGATTGGAAGAACTTAGTGCCAATTCACTTCTTGGTTTTCTGGTTTCCAGTGCCCTTATTGGATGCATTATAGGTGGGGCTGTCGGAGGATTGCTTGCTTTGAAACTTGGACGAAAAAAAAGCCTGATAGTAGCTGCCATTTTATTTTTGATTTCAGCCATTGGATCAGCCATGCCTGAAATGGGGTTCTCTCCTATTGGAAACGGCAGCCATATCCACCTCACACAATTCGTGATTTACAGAATCATAGGAGGAATTGGGGTTGGGTTAGCCTCCATGCTTTCTCCCATGTACATCGCAGAAATAGCTCCTGCTGAAAAAAGAGGAAGCTTGGTTTCCTGGAATCAGTTTGCCATTATTTTCGGAATGCTGGTCGTTTACTTCGTCAACTACTTTATCTCAGAATTGGGCAATGAAGACTGGCTGAATGCTGTAGGTTGGAGATGGATGTTTGCTTCAGAAACCATTCCAGCGATCATTTTTCTTACCTTGTTGTTTTTTGTACCCGAAAGTCCACGGTGGCTTGTACTTTCGGATAGATTGAACGAGGCAAAAACAGTACTGAACAAAATAAATTTACCGGAAGAAGCAGAAAAAATACTACACGACATCCAAACATCTCTGTCTGATGTAAGCTCAAAAAAAGTCTTTTCCTATGGATACCTCATCATTATCATTGGCTTACTACTTTCGGTTTTTCAACAATTTGTAGGAATAAATGTAGTACTCTACTATGCTCCTGAAATATTCAAAAACATGGGATCGGGTACTTCAGCAGCATTAATTCAAACCATCATAGTTGGTGCCATCAACTTGCTATTTACGGTTATTGCCATTGTTTCTGTTGACAGGTTTGGCAGAAAGCCACTTCAAATCATTGGTGCTTTGGGTATGGCAGTCAGTATGTTTACCCTTGGCGCTACATTTTTTATGGATCAACCGGGTTTTGGATCGTTAATAGCCATGTTGGTATATGTAGCTTCATTCGCTTTGTCATGGGGACCAGTAACGTGGGTACTGCTATCGGAAATATTCCCTAACAACATCCGAGGCAAAGCCATGGCACTGGCAGTAGCGGCACAGTGGATTTCCAATTATTTCGTTTCATGGACATTCCCAATGATGAACAATTCCACCTGGCTCACAGAGAAGTTCAATCATGGGTTTGCTTATTGGATATATGGTATTATGGGCCTTTTAGCAGCTCTATTTATGTACAAACTCGTGCCTGAAACCAAAGGAAAAAGCCTGGAAGAAATGGAAGGACTTTGGAGGAAATAGGCAGCTCATTCCAGACTTAACCTAAAAACCGTTATTCGAAATATTAGTAATCCGAGTTATTACTGTTTTAAAAAAACTATGTAAAACTAAAATACCACATCATTAATTGACACTCTTATAACACAACATAACTGATTTAATCTTGCTCATTGTCAATGGGTTTTGTAACTTTAGCTTATAATAGTACAAATCTTAATCTTTCTAAAGATTAAGATTATGCAAAACTCTTTTCCACACTCATGAAAAAATTCATCTTTATTTTCTGTCTTTTTGCAGCTTGTTCTGGTGCTGATCCGGAAGATCAACTGAGCGAAAATGCCATATTGATTCAAAATATCAACATCATAAATGTAGCAGATGGTAGCATCGCAGAGTCAAAACATATTTTGATTGATTCGGGTAGGATAGTTCAGATTTCCAATGAAACAATTGCTTTTCCTGAAAACAACAAATCAATAGACGGAACGGGTAAATACATAATGCCCGGACTGGCTGAAATGCATGCACACATTCCACCAGAACCAACCGGAAAAGAGCATATCGACAATATTCTCTTTTTATATTTATCCAATGGAATCACTACAATTCGGGGAATGTTGGGACATCCTTATCACCTGAAGCTTCGTGAACAAGCAAAAAATAATGAAATACTCAGCCCCAGGATTTTTACATCAAGTCCTTCACTAAACGGTAACACAGTGAAAACCCTTGAAGAAGCAAAAGAAAAAATCATCAAATACAAGGCTGATGGTTATGATTTCCTTAAAATCCATCCGGGGATTAAATTGGATGTTTTCGAACAAATCGTAGAAACAGCCAACGAAGTAGGTATTCCTTATGCCGGACATGTACCTGTAGAAGTTGGCATCCGAAGAGCGTTAAAAAGCCATTATGCATCAGTAGATCATGTTGATGGATATCTGGAAGGGCTAGTTCCTGAAAGTGCTGATGTTGAGGCCAATAAAAATGGTTTTTTTGGCTATAATTTCACAAACCTGGCTGATACTACTATGATTGATGAATTGATACAAATGACTCGGGACAACAATGTCTGGGTGGTACCAACACAAAGTTTATTCGAAAGATGGTTCTCTCCAGATGACCCTGGTATATATGCTCAGGCTGATGAGATGAAATACATGCCTAAATCCACAGTTGAAAAGTGGGTGACCAGCAAAACCAATCTCATTGGAAATGACAACTACAATGCGGCACAATGGGGCAAGTTCATAGAAATAAGAAGGCAACTGATTTATAAATTGAATAAAAGTAAACCGGGATTAATACTTGGGTCGGATGCTCCGCAGGTATTCAATGTTCCGGGTTTTTCAATCCATCATGAAATGCAAGGCATGATAGACGCTGGCCTCACTCCACTGGAAGCCATTCAAATCGGAACCATCAATCCTGCCAAATACTTTAATCATGAAGGTGAGTTTGGTGAGGTAATAGGAGGTGCAAGTGCAGATCTGATCATACTGAATGCAAATCCTTTGCTAGACATTAGCAATCTAAAAACTATAGAAGGAGTTATGGTTCGTGGACAATGGATCAGTAAAAAGGAAATTGATCTAAAACTGACTAAGATAGCAGAATACTTTTCTGATAAGTAAAAGAGACTGCCTACGTCAGGGCAAATGCATTTAAAAATTCTCATTATCCCCAGACTTATCTGGGGTCTGTTAGAGTTGACAGTAATTTCAAGGGATACCGTAACTTGTACGGTAAGGAGCTTTTTGTTTTTAAATGTGTTTGCCCTGCTGTCTACACCTTTCTATCCTTTTCCACTCAAATAATCATCCCCACAATAGTGGCAGAAAGCAAAGATGCCAAAGTGCCTCCCAGCAAAGCCTTCATTCCGTATTGAGACAGTAAAACCCTTTGATTAGGAGCTAAACCTCCTATGCCGCCTATCTGTATTCCAATAGATGCAAAATTCGCAAATCCACAAAGCATATAGGTGGACATTATGATGGATTTTTCGCTGGCAAACTTTCCTGCATTCTTTAGTGTTGCAAGGCTTTCATAACCAACAAACTCACTGGCTATTATTTTTTCACCAAGTAACCTGCCTACCAACGTAACGTCCTCAGAGGCAACACCTATCAGCCACATGACGGGGGCAAAAGTATATCCCAATATAAACTCCAATGACAATGAAGAGTAATTTCCACCCGAAAAATCAGCAATTGCATCATTCACATTCAAAACACTACCAATGCCGGACAGGAGATGGTTGAACATCGCAATAAAAGCAAAAAAAACTAAAAGCATAGCACCTACATTCATGGCCAGTTTCAATCCTTCAGTAGTTCCATTTGACATGGCATCCAAAAAATTACTTCCTACATTCTGTTTACTTATGTCAACATTCATGTCGATTTTTTTCGTTTGAGGCACTAATATTTTTGAAATAACTACTGCTCCGGGAGCAGCCATAATGGATGCTGCAAGTAAATGCTTGGCAAACAATAATTTTTGCACCGGGTCATCCCCTCCTAAAAAGCTGATATATGCAGCCAACACTCCTCCCGCTACAGTGGCCATCCCTCCTATCATCACCAGCAATATTTCAGACTTATTCATTTTTCCCAAATAGGCTTTGATCATCAAGGGTGCTTCTGTCTGTCCAAGGAAAATATTACCTGCAACAGACAGGCTTTCAGCGCCAGATAATTTCATGGCTTTGGTCATCAACCAAGCCAGGCCAAATACCACTTTTTGAATTATTCCCAAATAAAACAAAACACTGGTGAGGGCAGAAAAGAAAATGATGGTAGGTAAAATCTGAAGCGCAAATATGAAACCAAATGAATCTATGTCCATCAACCCTCTGAATAAAAAGGAACTTCCAGCTTTGGTGAAATCGAGGATTAACACGAATACTTTTCCAATAATCTCAAAAAAACCTCTGACAAACGAAATATGCAATATGGAAAGTGCCAACAGCAACTGTATGGACAACCCGGTAAAAACCACACGCCAGGAAATGGCTTTTCTGTTGGCACTGAACAACCAGGCAATCAAAATCAAAACAGACATACCTATACCTCCTCGTAATATCGACATGAAGCTACTTCTATCCTCTTCTATACTGTCATTGTTAGAAAGTAGGTTTGGTTTGCCTTCATCTTGGATGTTTGTATTCTCTATTATTGACACTACTTCTTCATGTTGATAAGGAGCTTTCACACCCCGAGCTGATGTAGTAAAAACAAAACAGAAAAGTAAACTGAATGGTAATAAGACATTTTTCATTTTACAAGCATTGGGTTAAAAGGCATCACTATTATGTCATAATAATAGCTCAACGAATACCAAATGTAAGTAAATGAATGAGAATAAAAAGGAAAAAATTGCTACTCTTTATCTATCAGATCGTTTTATAAACTTGTGGTACATCCCTCACCAGAAACCTTGTAAGAGTCAGAATCAACTTTTTCCATATTAAGGTTGAAAGTTTCGCTCATTATTTCCATGATAGACTCAATGGATTGATTGTCATATTTTGCCGACAATTTACAATCATTAATAGTAGAATTAGACACATCTATGTCTAAATGGTATGTTTCTTCCAACACGTCAAAGACATAATTCAGACTAGCTTTGTTAAAATTCAATACCTTTGTTTTCCATGATAAATAGTTGGGGTTTTCGTTCTTATATTTCTCTACACTTTTACCCGACAGGGTAACTTTTCCCACATCCCCCGGAACAAGCTCTACTTTATTATCCTTTTTAAGTTTTAGTGAAGACACAGCAACTTTTCCGGTTGCTACAACTACTTCGGTATGTTTTTGTATTGAATTAGCATCTACCAAAAATGAAGTACCCAAAACCCTGATTTCAGAATCATTGGTTTTAACTATGAATGGTTTTGTCGCATCTCTTTTCACTTCGAAAAATGCTTTTCCTGTGAGAAGCACTTCTCTGGTATCACCTGAGAGGGTTGCATTATAAGAAACGCTGGAATTTTCATTCAAATAAACTATGGAACCATCAGAAAGCGTCAGGTTTCTCACTTCGCCTTTTCCTGTTGCAACTTCAGTCAGATCAGTACTGGTATTGATATATACGTAAGAACCCAACACAGCCAAAAGTACAACAGCAGCATATTTCAAATAAGTTTTGAAATTAAAATTGCTGTTTATATCAACTACTTTATCTTCTTTATTTGACCTTGATAAAATTGCTTTGAAAACAGAATCGGTATCATCAGAAGAGTTATTTTCGATCAAAGTTGCCTGATTCCATGCAGAAGCAAACTCAAAGAATTCTTCAGCATTTTGTTGATTTTCATTACGCCAGGTTAAAACTTCTTTTTTTTCTGATTCTGACAGGTTTCCTGAAAAATACTTAGCAAGTAATTCGCTCATTTGTTTATAAATATATTAACACTTTGCATAACAACGACTTAATATTTTACCCCTATAAAACCTTTTTTATAAGTCAAGAATCAAGGCTCGTACTCTATAGGTAAATATTCAGCTACCCTCTCCCAAGACCAATATCCAAATGTAGCTACAGCCAACGGCTCTTTAAAGAAACCTCTGGAATTAATGGTAGCAACAGGGAAATTTAATTTCATATAGGAAGTTTGTTTCCCCAGGCTAACTCCTCTCCTTACCGAATTGTAATAATCCTTGACATAAGGATCGATCCCCATAGCCTGCTTGACCTGATTGTCAGCATAAGCCGAACTTTCATTTTCTTTGGTATAAATGATCTTCAAATAATTATTGAACCGAAGCTGCTTTTCATTCCCGTTTTCCGAATCGAACAAAACGGTTTTCATGTCAATTTCTTCGGCTTTTACATCCTCTTTCTCTGGCAACTGTTCTACCGAAAAAATCTTATACCCCTCTTGTTCAAAATCATTTTTGACCAATGACCTTAAAAAATGAGTCAGCGAACCTTCATAACTTTTCAATCTATTCTTTGTCCAACGTCTCTCCTCTCTTTGATTTTTAGGATCAAGTTCTTTAAAATTTGAAATACCAGTGCTTCTCGTATTCCCATTTCCTATTTCAAAATACTGCAAATAATAGTCTAATTTATATCCCAGCGCAGTATTGATGATAATCAAAGGCTTATATGCTTTCACCTCAATGGATTTTTTAAAGCTATTAAAAGTAAAATCTAATACTTCGGGATTGAGAATATCGCATTTTCGGGCATTTTGTGTACTGCCCAAAAATTCTTGTTTAAAAATACTGTAATACTTTTCCCATTCTTTGTACTTCAATGAAACCACTTTCAGCTCTTTCAATTGATTTACTTTGGGATCCAATTTAAAATTAACTTTGGTTTCCAGGCGGTCTTTACCTATTTCAACTTTTGAAATAGCAATATGATAAGAAATGTGAGATGCTGCCAACTCAAACGTTCCGGCAGCAACATTTTCTATTTTAAAAACACCATCCAGATTTGTTGAGCTGCCCATGAGTGTACCTGCAATGAACACATTTACGCCAACTACAGGCTCTTTTGTGTACTTATCCTGTACCAGACCACTCACCGTGTACAAAGTTGCAGAAGAAGGCTCATCCAATTTGAACAAAACAATTTGATTATTCACTACTTTAAAATCCACTCCGGTTCCAATAAAAAGTTGTGTAATCACCTCCCTCATAGAACTATTTTCCAACTCAAGGGTAAACCGTTGAGTTTCTTGAATCAAATTAGAATTATAAGAAAAAAAAACACCGGACTCTGCGCTAATCTGATCCAATACATTTTCTATTGTGGCATTATCGAATGATACACTGATAATTTTATCCAATGGATGCTGCTGAGCGAGAGATACTTCCGTAAGTAACAATAAAAGAAAAATTAATCTGTATGGCTTAGAGAAGAAGTTCAAATTACAGGCGTAATGAAATATGCTTTAAACGATTAAGCCATAAATATAAGAAGGAAGCTTAAATATATGGTCTTAAGAGATACGAATATAAGCACGTAACTTCTCTCTCAATACTTTTAATGCTTTCCCCATTTGTACTTCGATCGTTTTGATTGACAACCCAAGATGGTCAGCGATCTCCTGATATTTCAATCCTTCAAACCTGCTAAGCTTAAATATTTTCTGACACTGAGGTGGTAACGAATCTATGGCATCATAAATCTTCTTTTCCAGTTTGGAATCTTCCACATCATCAAAAAAATTATGAGACTCAGTTTCCATTTTGACCATGACATATTGTTTGTAATTGTCACGAACTTTTAAGTGCTTGATGTGATTCAGGCAGGTATTGTGAACTGATCGGTATAGATATGATTTGATTGAAGAATCGGGAGCGATGGACTCACATTTTTCCCAGAATTTCACAAAAACTTCCTGAACTATCTCTTCAGCTTCATCCACTTCATCAAGATACTTATTGGCATAACCACACAAAGGTTTGTAATGGCTGTTAAAAACCATTTCAAAGGCTGCTTTATCCTTATTTCTAATTCTGCTAACAAGAATGTCAGTTTGATCTTCCAACTTATAGGCTTCTAGGTGGTATAAAGTTTATCATTATAAATACTCTACTTTTTAACGAAATTTGTTCGAACCATTTAATTCATTCAAATTTGATTAAAAATACTCAAGTATTGTTATAGTACAATACTAACAATCTATAATAATATACATAGACACTTAAAACGAGAAAAAGGTTTAATTAGTCTGAAAATAAACATGAATATCACGTATAAAAATGAAATTTACAGTCTAAAAAATCTAAAAAGGCTACTTTCAGAAGCTCCATTTTTTTCATCCGGTATCTCATTTATCAATCAATGGGTTTCTTTACAAAGTGTTTTTATTTTTAAATCATCGGGATCAACAGGAATAGTAAAAAATATTGAAGTCTCCAGAAATCAAATTCTGGAAAGTGTGAAACTCACTACAAACGCTCTAAAGCTTAAAACCTCAGACAGATCTTTGGTATGCCTTGCACCGGAATACGTCGCTACCAAGATGATGCTGGCAAGATGTCTGATACTGGACATGGATATCATTTTAGTTGATCCTTCTTCAAATCCTCTGGCAGGTTTAGACGAAAATGAGCAAATAGATTTTGCCTCTTTTGTGCCGCTACAGGTGCAACAAATCATTGACTCAGACAATTCAGACAAACTGAACAAAATCAGGAATGTATTGATCGGAGGGGCTCCTGTATCCGATGTGCTTACGGAGAAATTGAACTCGTTTCAAAACAACATTTACCACACGTACGGAATGACGGAGACCGTATCTCACATTGCCATGAAATGCCTGAGTAAGAAAAGGAGTTCTCCTTATTTCAAATGTCTCAGCGGGATACAAATAACAAGCAATAATGATGACTGCCTGGTGATTAAAGGCTCTGTAACTAATAATAAAGAGGTAATAACCAAAGACCTGGTTGAAATAAAAAACGGGAATGAGTTTATATGGCTTGGCCGTCAGGACAATCTGGTTAATTCCGGAGGTGTAAAAATCATACCCGAGCAAATTGAAAGTCTGCTCAAACCCATTTTTAAAGAAGTACAGATGCCTAATGAGTTTTTTCTGGGTGGAATTAAAGACCCTGTATTGGGACAAAAACTTATCCTCATTGTGGAAGGAACCCTACCTACAACAGGCTTTGAAACACTGATAAAAACCAAAATTGAAGAGTTTTTTTCCAAATATCATGTACCAAAACAAACTATCTGTTTAGATCAATTTATAAGAACGTCTTCTGGAAAAGTAAAAAGAAGTGAAACACTGAAATTGATCAACTAATCTTATGCATCAAAAGCAGGGCTCTTAAATAATTTTCCATAAAAAAACACAGATGTGGATTGGATTTATAAATACTGATTGTAAATTGTCTCCCATGTATATTAAGATATGCTAAAGACATCAGGGCTTCCTAATAGAAGCTTTTTTAGTTTATAGCGTACAATAATATAACGATCAATTAGTTTTGATATCAACAATGAAAATCAGGTATTCTTTAATAATTTCTTCTTTAATCATACTAGCACTGAGCTTTGGCTGTGCCGGTAGTAAGAACAACAGAAAAGTGAAAATTGTTAAGCCAAAAAACAGAATTCTTCCATACAATCCCCGGAAAAATAAAGACAGTAAAAGAACGAAAACGGTGAAATACAAGTCACTGTAACCCCGATCAGTAGATCATACCAAAAGTGAGATTTTGAAGTTGAATGACAATAGAATACAGGTTGTATGACTTTATGAGATTTCTGCCTATGTAGAAATGACGGAAACCAAAGGCAAATACCTCAAAATAGATTTCAATCCCAATATTTAGCAAGAACTTCTTTCATCTTAGGAAAAGCTTTATCGTCATCCCCTGCGAGTGCTTTTTGTTTGAGCAGTTCTACTTTCATTTGTTCAATCACCTTGGCATATTGGGTATCAGTGTATGCATTGTGATTTTCTTTTGGATCTTCTTTCAAGTCATAAAATTCCCAGGCAGGCTCAGTATTCACTTTTTTTGTTCCAGCCAAATTGAGGTGTTGTCCATAGAAAAAAGCAAGCTTGTAGCGGTCATTTCGGATACCAAAATGTGCCGGACGATCGGGAGTATGTGCCCAGTACCTGTAATACATTTCTTTCCTCCAATCCTTAGGTGTTTGTCCTGTCAGGTTTTTCCTAAAGCTCTTTCCCTGAACAAAATCAAGCGTTTCAAGTCCGGCATAGTCAGCAAATAAAGCGGCAAAATCTATATTCAAAATGATGTCATTAATGCGACTGTTTCCTTTGATTTCTTTAGGATAACGAATCACAAACGGCATCCTCAGTGACTCTTCATAAATCATTCTTTTGTCAAAAAAACCATGCTCGCCGAGAAAATATCCCTGATCGGCTGTATAAATCACTACTGTATTTTCAGCTTCCCCCGATGCTTCCAGATAGTCCAACAACTTACCAATATTATCGTCAATAGCTGCCCCACAACGCATAAAATCTTTCACCAGTTTTTGATAAGTCTTTTTTCTAATTTGAATGCTATCCAGACCTTCTATAGAAAATGGCAGCCCCGGATAGGGCATAAAAGATTTGTCCGGATTTTCAGATGCCTTAACCCACCTTTCAGTCAGGTAATCTAATTTTTGTCCCATAAAACTCCTGCCCGTAGTTTCCGGGCCAAAATCGTACAAAGATTCCGGTTCAGGAATATCAACATTTTCAAACATGTCTTTGTGCCTCTCCGGATAATCAAAAGGCTCATGTGTGGCCTTAAAATGAGTCATTAGAAAGAAAGGTTTAGTCTTTTCTGTCTTTTGTAGCCAGTCGATAGAATAGTCCGCAATAACATCCGACGAAAACCCCTTATAGACCTTTCCTCCATTATTACCTTCTCCCCAATCTTCCTTTACTTTCAAAATAGGATCATTATACCTCCCCTGACCGGGCAATACCATGAAATGATCAAAACCTGTGGGTTGTTTTTTAAGATGCCATTTGCCTATGATTGCCGTTTGGTATCCATTTTTCTGTAGTTCCTTAGCAATATTCATACTGTCAGGTTCCAATGATTGGGAAAGTGTATATACTCCGTTCAGATGGCTGTATTGACCTGTAAGTATGCTTGCTCTGCTTGGCACACAAATAGAGTTGGTACAAAAAGCATTGTTGAGTACCACTCCTTCATCTGCAAGCCTTTTGATATTTGCATTTTTCACATAGTCTTTTAACACACCACCATAGATACCCCAGGCCTGAGAAGTATGGTCATCAGACATTATAAATAGGATATTAGGACGTTTGTCTGCCTTGGAAGCACATCCCAAAATCATTGCAAATGCTATAAAAAAAATACCGTTTTTAATATTCATCAATTATAAGAAATTAGTGGAATTCAAAACTACTTATTTATACACAGATACCTGATTGTTTTCTTGTACCATTTACCTATACAAATGTGTCATAACAGGAATAATCAAATCATCTCTTTTTAATTGAGCAATTAACTTCATATATTAACTTCGAATAGACATAACCACAGCAACATGAAACTCAAAAAAAACCTAAACCAACGGGTTTTCAATCTCATATTGATAATACTTGGATTGCTTACAGGGTGCAATTCCATGCCATCATACAACCCTGAAAGGGCTTTTAAAAGCATAGAAAAATCTTTAATGTCAAAACTATTAATGGCAGAAGACAGCTCGGTGATAGAACTAGACGAAGGACATTTTATATTTAAAAACACTCTGATACTTGATGGTAGAAAGCACATTACTATCAGAGGAAAAGGCATTGATAAAACCATTCTTTCTTTTAAACTGCAAGAAGACGGTGCGGAAGGAATTAAAATTTCAAACTGCTCAAATATTGTACTCGAAGATTTTACCATTGAAGATGCTGCGGGAGACAACATCAAAGTGACTGATACTAATGGCATCACATTCAGAAGGGTAAAGTCTGCATGGACAGGAGAGGTAAACGAGGACAATGGTGCTTATGCACTGTACCCCGTAATCTGTCGCAATGTATTGATCGAAGAGTGTGAAGTAATGGGTGCCAGTGATGCCGGCATTTATGTAGGACAATCTGAAGAAGTTATAATTCGCAACAACACTGTCTATTGGAATGTAGCTGGTATTGAAAGTGAAAATTCTGAAAATGTGGAAATATACAATAACAAATCCTACAACAATACGGGTGGGATATTGGTTTTTGATCTTCCCGGGCTTACTCGTTATGGCAGAAACATTAAGGTATATAACAATGAAATTTATGAAAACAACCTGACCAATTTTGCTCCTAAGGGAAATATAGTAGCTGGTGTTCCTGCCGGAACAGGTATCTCCATTTTGGCTACCAGAAATGTAGAAGTGTACAACAACAATATCAGAAACAATAAAAATATAGGCGTGGGCGTGGTAAGCTATGGGCTCATGACTGCAATGAACAATTCCAAACCTGACGACACAAAGAAAAAATCAAGCGCACAACGCTTAAAAGGCAAGCACGACAAAGACCCCAATTACGACCCATTCCCGGGCCAAATTTTTGTACATGACAACAGTTACTCCAATTCTTACTGGCTACCCAACATGGACAATGACTTTGGAAAATTATTTCTAATGAAATTTGGATTGAGCCGACCGGATGTAATCTGGGATGGAATTCTCTCACAGCAATACCATCTTGCCAACGGAAAAGTCAATCCCGACTACCAAATTTGCATTCAGGAAAAAGGTATAAAAACTGCCATTCTGGATGCTGCAAATAACTTTGAAGGCCTGGTCTCTAATCCTGAAAGTCTAAACTGTACGCTTTAAAAATGAATAAAAGCACACTATATATTCTTGTCATCACATTATGGCAATTGTCATGTCAACAACCTAAACAAAACGAAAAAATAGAATATGAAGAAGAAGTATTCGATCAAAGCATTTCCTATTCGGAATTGGGTTTGATGAATCTATCAGAATACAAATTTTTCGAAGGGAAACTATCAGAACTCATTCCGGCGAAAAACGTCATCCCCTATGACCTGAATACTCCTCTATTTTCTGATTATGCTTTAAAAAAACGTTTCATATATATACCCAAAGGAAGCAAAATTGATTATCATCCAACTGAGGTTTTAAATTTTCCGGTCGGAACAGTTTTAATCAAAAATTTCTACTACAATGATGCACAACTAACAAACTCGACTGGCCGGATAATGGAAACAAGATTGCTCGTAAAAAAACCGGAAAAATGGGTGGCATTGCCCTACATCTGGAACAAAGAGCAAACAGAAGCTAAGCTTGAGATCACAGGTGGAGAATCAAAAATAGCTTTGCTTGGAAAAGACCCCATCAACTATCAAATCCCCAACATGGCACAATGCAAAAGCTGCCATGAAAAAAACGGAAACATAGAACCCATCGGCCCTACCGCCAGACAACTCAACCGCATGAACACATTCGACGGAAAATCATCTAATCAATTGCTCAAATTAAAAGAATTAGGGTTAATAAATAACCTACCAGAGAAAGAAGCACTACCAAAAGTGGCTGTATGGGACAATGAGGCTACAGGTACGTTGGATCAAAGAGCCAGAGCATATCTGGAAATCAACTGCGCCCATTGCCACAATACTGAAGGACCAGCAAAAAACTCAGGACTTTACCTTACCTATTTTGAATCAGATCAACATGCTCTGGGCATTATGAAATCTCCCGTGGCGGCTGGTCACGGATCGGGCAATTTGAAGCACGACATAGTTCCTGGCAAACCGAAAGAGTCGATCATGCTTCACCGCATGAATTCCACAGAGGCATCTGTAATGATGCCCGAGCTTGGCAGAAAAATGATCCATACCGAAGGGGTAGAATTGATCAGGGAATGGATCAAGGCTATGAAAGAATAAGGAAGTATTTGAAGTCTAAAATGCAAAAAGTGTTGACATCTTGATGATGATACTATTTTTACTTTGGATGTAGTTTTTAAAAAAATAGATTCTTCACTGCGTTCAGAATGACAAAGCAGAGATTTCAGATCATCTCTACCGTATTCCTGTCTAAAGAAAATCGTTACAGCGAATATCAAGGAAACACGCATGTGTCCACATTGTCATATTGAGTGTAGCGAAATATCTCTTTGTGCTAAAATATTCAAGCATGTTATAGCCTATTATCATTTCTATTCCTTACTTGAAAATAGATTCTTCATTGCGTTCAGAATGAAAAAGCAGAGATTTCAGGTCATCTCTACCGTACTCCTGTCTAAAGAAAATCGTTACAGCGAATATCAAGGAACCACGCATGTGCCCACATTGTCATATTGAGCGTAGCGAAATATCTCTACCACTAAAGTCATGAATTTGACCTTAATCGATTTCATCATTAAGAAACTTCCAGTCGGGATTGAATTCGTTTATCAGATCATCTTTTCTAAATCGTTTCCAACCTTTGATTTCCTTTTCTCTGTCTATAGCATGTTGAATCCATTGATGACGTTCCCAATAAACCAAATGGTAACAATTGTACTTTCCTGCAAAAGTCTTTTTTATCCCAATTGAATCCTCATAGTGTTGAAACAATCTGGTTCTCAAATCATTGGTTACACCAACGTACAGGACTTTCTTATACTTGTTTGTCAGAATATATACAAAATAATTATGTTGCACTTCAACAAGATAATGTGAAAGAATTACTCTGAAAAAAGATTCTTTACTCAGTTCAGAATGACACAGCAATGGTTTCAGGTCTCCTTTACCATATTAAAAATCGTTACAGCGAATACTAAAGTAATGCAAATGTTTCAACCTTGTCATCTTGAGTAAAACGAAAGATCTCTTTGTAATCAATATTCGAACATGCATGTCTATTACTACTTCTGGGTTTTAGTAATAAAGAGATTCTTCACTGCGTTCAGAATGACAAAACCTAGGTTTTCTGGTTACCCCTGTCATATTCCTATCTTAAAAATATAGTTAATGAGAATATCAATATAACACACATGTGCTCGCTTTGTCATATTGAACGCAGTGAAATATCTCTAAAGAGCATTTCCAAACCCACTTACACCACCACGTTAATAATCCTACCCGGCACGATAATTACTTTCTTAGGCGGTTTTCCTTCCGTCCATTTCTGAACTATATCGGCAGCAAGCACTTCTGCTTCAATTTCTTTCACATTTTTATCCAAAGGAAAAGCCATTTTAGCCCGTACTTTTCCATTGATGGAAACAGGGTACTCATGTGAAGCCTCTACCAAATAGGATTCATCAAACTCAGGATAAGCAGCACTGCTGATACTACCCTGATGTCCGAGTTGCTCCCAAAGTTCCTCTGAAATATGTGGAGCAAAAGGCGACAAGATCAACACCAGTTTTTCCAACACCTCACGTTTGTTACATTTCAAAGCAGTCAACTCGTTTACAGCGATCATCATGGCACTAACAGAGGTATTCAAAGACAAGCCTTCTATATCTTCCTGAATCTTCTTGATTACCTTGTGAATGACTTTTTGTTCGTCCGCTGTTGGTGTTTCATCCGATACTGAAAAGTTTTCACTCTCATCATGGAATAAACGCCATGTCTTTCTCAAGAACTTAAATACACCGTCTATACCATGGGTATTCCAGGGTTTAAACTGCTCCAAAGGCCCAAGGAACATTTCGTACATGCGTAGGGTATCTGCTCCATATTTTTCAATGATGTCATCTGGGTTAACTACATTGTACTTGGATTTGGACATCTTCTCTACTTCCGAAGTGGTTTTAAAATATTCAATTTTTGATTCTCCAAAATACTTGAAATTCCCATTTCGCCAATATCCCATTTCAGTAACAAACACAGAATCAGCGAATTCTTTATCGTTTCTCCATTCTAAGTATTTTTTAATATCTAAATGACTATCGACAAATTCAATAGGAACATGATGAAGAGTGAATTTGTTTTTTGGAAAGTTTGAAATTGCAGATTCACTTACGAAAACATGACAAGGTTCGGGCAACTGATAATTAGTTGGAATTCCATCAATCATAAAATTCAACCATTTTTCTTTAGATCCTAAATTACCGAGCTTATATATTTTTTGAGATAAACCCTGAATCATCCCTTGATTCACCAATTTCTTAAAAGGCTCATCTTCCTTGACCAATCCAAAGTCATACAAAAACTTATTCCAGAAACGGGAATACAACAAATGCCCTGTAGCGTGCTCCGAGCCCCCGATGTACAAGTCCACATCCTTCCAATAAGACTGAGCTTCATCGCTTACAAAAGCTTTGTCATTATGTGCATCCATGTAGCGGTACCAGTACCAGCTAGACCCTGCCCAGCCAGGCATGGTACTCAACTCCAAAGGATAGGCAGTAGTCTCTCCTCTTGGTGTGTAAGCAAAATCTGTCGCCCGGCCCAATGGCGGATCACCATCTTCAGTCGGCAGGTATTTGTCTATTTCCGGCAAAATAATCGGCAGGTCTTCAGCATCTACAGGGTATGGCAATCCATCTTTGAAATAGATCGGAACGGGCTCACCCCAGTATCTTTGTCTGGCGAAAATCGCATCCCTGATGCGGTAGTTTATTTTGGCATTGCCTATCCCCTTTTCTTCCAAAAATGAAATGGCAGTATCGACAGCTTCATCATAAGTCAAGCCATTGAGAATTCCTTCATTGATAACCTTGCCCTCTTTAGTAGGATTGGCACCTTCACTTAAGTCTGTATTTTCATATACTGGTTTGATAGGCAAATCAAAGTGCTTCGCAAAATCATAGTCCCGCTGATCTCCTCCTGGTACAGCCATTATCGCTCCTGTACCATATCCTGCCAACACATAGTCAGCTATCCAAATCTGCAACTTTTCACCTGAAAAAGGATGAATAGCATACGCTCCTGTAAATGCCCCCGAAACGGCTTTCACGTTGGACATTCTGTCCCTTTCTGACTTGTTTTTAGCGACAGAGACATAAGCATCTACCGTTTCTTTCTGTTCTTTGGTAGTGATCTCAGCCACCAATTGATGCTCTGGCGCCAAAACCATAAAAGTCAAACCATAAACGGTATCAATCCTGGTGGTAAAAATTCTGATGGTTGCATCATGTCCCTCAACTGCCACATCCATCTCTGCCCCTATGGATTTACCAATCCAGTTGCGTTGCATTTCTTTCAATGGTTCAGACCAGTCTATTTTATCGAGACCTTGAAGCAATTTTTCGGCATAAGCTGTAATCCTCATGCTCCATTGCCTCATCAATTTTCTTTCTACTGGATATCCTCCCCTTTCGGAAAAACCTTCTTTTACTTCATCGTTTGACAAAACCGTACCCAATTCCGGACACCAGTTTACAGTAGTTTCTGACAAATAAGTGAGCCTGTAATTAAGTAAAATAGTTTGCTTTTCATTATGAGAAAAAGCATTCCATTCTTCATCTGAAAAAAAAGGTGTATTTTCATCACAAACAGCTTTTACTTTGACATTACCTTCTTTTTCGAAAGTTGTAATCAGACTTTCAATGCTTTCGGCTTTATCTGATTCGTTGTTGTACCAGCTATTGAAAAGTTGCAAAAATATCCACTGAGTCCATTTATAGTAACTAGGATCGCAAGTTTGCAACTCCTTGTCCCAGTCGAAGGAAAAACCTATATTTTTCAGTTGCTCTTTGTAGCGTTTGATATTCGTTTCGGTAGTGATGGCAGGATGCTGTCCCGTCTGAATGGCATATTGCTCAGCCGGCAAACCAAACGCATCAAACCCCATCGGATGCAAGACATTAAAACCCTTAATCCTTTTGTACCTCGACACAATATCAGAAGCGATATATCCCAACGGATGGCCAACATGTAATCCGGCTCCTGAAGGATAAGGAAACATATCAAGGGCGTAAAACTTTGGCTTTGAAATATCTACTTCAGCTTTGAAAGTTTCATTTGTTTTCCAGTATTCCTGCCATTTTTTTTCAATTTCCGAAAAATTGTATTCCGCCATGTCTTGTCCCTTGTTTGTTGAGGAGATGTTTTAAAGGGGGCAAAATTAATCGGAAAATGGGGAAATGCTAAACAGAGGATGTAAATGATTTTCTTAACCAGACAACAGTCAATAGATGAAATTAGAGTGTACCCCAATAAGACATCCGAAAAGTCTTTTCCTTATTAGAGTTTAGAACCTGAGGTTTCTTTATGAAATTTCTGTCTGGTAAGAAATAACGAAAAGTAGCAGGCCTCCAATGTCTAAGAATTCGAATGTTCAGTGATCTGTTAACGTACAACACCAACAAAGACCAAGGTTTATTGGTTACACCTAAATTCCAATGAGATTTTTCACTCCGTTCAAAATGACAAGGACGCTATAAATATCAAAACAAGTTCTGTGCAATCCGAAACCACACCTGTTGTCATCCTAATGCAATGAAGAATCTCGATTCAACTTGTTCCTACCTCAATCAGACACCAATATTACTCCAACAAACGAATCCAGATATTCCTAAAGCTTACCAGATCAGAATGATCCTGAAGCATAAGTGGTGCTTTGCCATGAGGTGCCTGCCCTTTCAACTCCACATTGTGCTGGATGAGTACTCCGTTATGGAGTACTGTCACCTTACCTGATGATACTTTTATACTGTCAGCATTGAACTTTGGCGCAGTAAACAAAATGTCATAGGTCTGCCATTCTCCGGGTTTTCTACTGGCATTGACCAAAGGAATATGTTGCTTATAAATTGATCCCGCCTGTCCATTCACATAAGTAGAGTTATTGTAGCTGTCCAGTATCTGTACTTCATAACGTGATTGGATGTACACCCCGCTATTTCCACGCTTCTGTCCCTCCTCCTCTTCTACTATGGCTGGCGACCTCCATTCCAGATGAAGCTGGCAATCTCCAAACTCCTGCCTAGTCTTAATACTGCCAGTTTTGGGCATAACAGTCAATACTCCATTTTCACTTGTCCATGGCACGGCAGCACCATCTCTGGTGGAAACCCACTGATCCAGACTTGTTCCGTCATACAAAACAATTGCATCCGATGGTGGAGTTTTATCATCCAGTCCGGTATCCACTTTGCGGGGTACAGGAGCCCATACTTCCTGATACTTATTTGGGTTGTAGGGGTTTTGTGCCAAAACCTGAAGCGTAAATAATACAAGTATGAAAGTATATATTGATTTTGAAAACATATCTATTAAGTAGTTATTAACCCTATATATAAAATTTTAATCCTTCCATTGAATATCACCGTTTTCGATACTCCAATCATTGCCAAAGTATCCGGCAGCTTTCACGCCATCAAATCCATGACTAAACATTTCTGCTGAAAAAACCATAACATCGGGAAATCCCGTACCGGATACAAAATACCTGTTTGGGTTTACCGACAGAGCTCCTTGTATTCCCGTTCCGGCAACCACTCCCACTGAAGCTACATTACTGTCTGTTCTTGGCCTGATAAAATAAGTTCCCCATTGGCTTCCTCCTAATATTTTATTTCCTATCGAAATTTCATTCCTTTTTACCTGAATAGGGCTATCCGCTAAAAGCAGCTTCCAGGCACTATTCGTAGAAGCATTGCCATAAATAATTACAGACCGGTCTTTGTATTTCTCCAGTTTAAATTCTTTATCGGGAATAATGTCTATAGAACCGTTTCCACGGTAATAGAAAGTTTCAGCATCAAACCGTGCTTTATTCAATGCCCATTCGTTTTCCTCCTTAGTGCCTTTAGTAGCATATACAAAAAGCATTTGGTGTCTGAAAGCATCTTTAAAATTGCCATACCTCACAGGATTTTTACGGGTAAAATCATTCGGCTTCTCGATCACCCCCCAAGTGTTGTCAGATTTACCGAACCAAACTTCCTGGCCTGCCAAACGATCCAATCCTTCAAAAACGACCTCATCCACCTTCACAGTCAGCGTATCCGTACCCTGGCAATGTGCCAAATCCAGTTTGAAAATATTGAGGTTTTCTGTTTCAACTTCAATCAAATTGTTTGTTAAAATCTTATCAGGTTCCAATCTTTTCTCTCTTCTGGTCAAAGTTGTCTGATTAACCTTTACTCCACAAAACTCAAATGGATTGGTCTGCTCGTACAAAGTAACAAAACGGCTGGATGAAGATATGCCCGGGCTGGCTGTACGAAACTCAAAACTGATTACATGTTTGTTTTCCGGTACTTCATGCCACTTAAAATAGTTGAAAATTGGTTCTTTGTCTATACCAAACCAATGCCCGGCTTCCGGCTCTTCCTGATAAACAAAGTCAGGGTGAAATTCTCCAAGGTGTTTTCTCATATACCTCGCCTGCTCCACAGGTACATTATTGTCTGCATCGCCATGAAGTATATACACCCCAAGATGCAGATAATTTCTGGACATTTCGAGTGTATTGCTTGAATTACTTGCACGCACAAACATGTCCTGAACAGGTGTTGGATCGCTTATTTCCTTTTTTCCACCATAAGAAAAGAAAGAATACCATCCGGAAACAGGAGCTATAGCAGCCCATTTCCCGGGAAATATCGCTCCAAGTTGCCAGGTACCATGACCTCCCATTGAGTGCCCTGTAAGGTAAGTATGCCTGGGATCTGTATGGTACATATTCTCAGCTATATTTTGTACTTCTATAGCATCCCATCGCCCCCAGTCTTCCCAATCAAACCCATATTCCCTTCTGTTGGTCGGAGCAATTACATGCCCCCAATCTTTGTTTTTATACGAACCAGCCTGACCAATTCCTTTCACCCCTGCTCCATGTACAGAAAGAAACATTGCAGGTTTTTCACCTTCAGGAATGATTCCCTCTCTTACACCGAAATATTGTACACTACCATCAATATCCGAAATAAACGTCCTTTTATAGTTCTTTTCAACATCCTTTACATCGTAAGAAACCACTATCTCATCCAATAGTTTATTTCCATTATATAGTTTGAGTTTTACATCTACTTTTCCAGCTTCAGTAGCATTGTCCTCTAATGTATAAGGCACTTTCCTGGTTGTCATTGGTATGATAGAAGCTACAGGGCTTTCAAGTGTTGCTCCACCAATCTCCGAGACTATTTTTAAGTTTTTTTGGGTGGAACCCGATGCATTCACAATTCTGATGGCTGCAATTTTTTCGTTGTTTTCGGTAACAAGCAAATCAGGAATGGTCATGTCTTTGGTTGTAAAAAACACCGTTTTTTTCTGATCCAACCATTTCATTTTCACTTTACCCCTTGATCCCTTTATCAAAAACACATTTTTGCCCTGTTGTAATTCAATAGGAAGTAATACCCAGGACTTGTTGTAAATATCGCCACCTCTGGGAACACCATTGATATATGCTTCCGCATGACCGGAAATTTCCAACACCCTGGTTTCTTTCTTTGGGGAATCAAAGGTGAGGTATAAGTATCCTCCTCTTAACTTCCTGCTTTCAAACTCCCCTTTGTCATTAACAGATATTTTCTCCCAGCGTAAAACCTTGTCCTCGTACCCAATACCCACTGAATCATTTTCCATAGGTTCTTTAAAATCACCATTGGCCAACTGATAAAAAACCTGATCAATAAATATGGCAGACCTGCCTCTGGGACCTGAAGCCCCAACAGCCAACCCTTTGTCCAAAGAGATATCCTGGCTCATCAAACCAGTAGAAACAAACAACATCATACTGGCTATGAAAGTCATAAATCCAGCCTTTTTTCTTAAAGAATATTTTTCAAAAAACATTAACCTCACTATTCTATATAAAACTTCTTACAATCTTTGGATCATCGAAACCCAAATTATATCACTTCAATCTCAAAGCAAACGCATTTAAAAGCTCTAGTATCCCCAGACTCCTGACTGCCGTCAGGCAAGTTGTTCTGGGATCTATTAGAGTTGACTATGCCTCTAACAGATACCGCAACAAGTGCGGTTTTTTAAATGCGTTTGCACAGACTTCAATTCCAGTATTTGGCAAAAATTTCCTGCATTACAGGATAAGCCTCGTCCGAATCATCCACCAAAGCTTTTTGCTTTAGCAATTCCACTTTCATCTCTTTGATGATATCAGCATATTGAGCATCCGAATAGGCATTGTGTCCTTCTTTAGGATCTTTTTGCAGGTCATAAAACTCCCAATCAGGTTCTGTAGTTGTAGCTTCTGTTCCCGGCTTTCCAAGCGGCTGTCCATAGAAAAAAGCCAGCTTGTAGCGTTCATTTCGGATACCAAAATGACCCGGTCTGTCCTGGCTGTGCAACCAATAACGGTAGTACATGGACTTCCTCCAATCTTTTGGGGTATTGCCTTTTAGGTTTTCCCTAAAACTCCTTCCCTGCATTCCGGCAGGCTTATCTATTCCGGCATAGTCGGCAAACAAGGCAGGAAAATCAATATTCAAAATCATATCATCAATCCTTATTCCGCCTTTGATTTCTTTAGGATACCTGATCACGAATGGCATTCGTAAGGATTCTTCATAGATCAGTCGTTTGTCAAAAAAGCCATGCTCACCCAAGAAATAACCCTGATCTGCAGTATAGACCACAACCGTATTTTCCGCTAAACCACTCTCTTCCAGATAATCCAGCAACCGTCCAATGTTCTCGTCGATTGCTGCTCCGCAACGCATAAAATCCTTGATGAATTTCTGGTACACTTTCTTTCTAGCCTGAATGCTATCCAACCCATCGGTAGAAAAGGGTAAACCGGGATAGTCCGTCCACCAAGGCCCTGAACTTGCTTTCATATACCTTATACCAAGGTTGTCCATGGATTGGCCTTTAAAGCCCCTTCCATTGGTTTCCGGACCAAAATCGTACAACGAAGATGGTTCAGGGATTTCCATACCTTTGTATAGGTCAGCCAGCCTGTCAGGAAAATCAAATGGTTCATGAGTTGCTTTAAAATGACACATCATCATAAAAGGCTTTTTCTGATTCCTCTCTTTCAACCAGTCGATGGTAAAGTCAGTAATCACATCACTGGAAAACCCTTTGTATTCTTTACCTCCTTCATAATGATCTTTCCAATTTTCTTTTGTTTTCAATATGGGATTATGATAACGACCCTGTCCCGGCAAAACCATGTAATGATCAAAACCTGTTGGTTCTTTTTTCAAATGCCATTTACCTATAATGGCAGTTTGGTATCCATTCGCCTTCAAGACTTTGGCAATATTGGAACTATCTGGCTCGTACGCCTCAGAAAGAGTGTATACTCCATTCTTGTGACTGTATTGGCCACTCAATATGGTTGCACGGCTGGGAGTACAAATGGAATTGGTACAAAAAGCATTGTTTAAGACTGCCCCTTCATCTGCCAGTCTTGAAATATTTTTATTTTTCACATAGTCCTTTAATATACCACCGTAAATACCCCATGCCTGCGAGGTATGATCATCCGACATTATAAATAATATATTAGGCTTTTCATTTTTCTTTTCAACGTTGCAACTCCAACAGGCGCAAATGATAAGGAGTACCATTAGGTTCGTAATTCTCTTCATATTTCTCAAGTCATTATTTTATTGCGTGTAAAATTAACCCATCTTCTAGTTTAACATCCATTCATATTGTTCCGACAGGTCGGTATTGTTCTTTTGGAAAGCACCCGAAGTAGTGCGTCCATTTTTCACATAATCCTTTAATCTGGAAGTCATTTCAGCAACTCTCTTTTCATTCGATTCTATCAGGTTGTATTGTTCCGTAGGATCTGCATTCAAATTATACAATTGGTACTTGGGCAGTCCTGCTTCTTCAGCTTCCTTATTGGTAGGATGAGAAAGCCAGCCACCTGACCCGGCACACATTTCCAGCTTCCATTGATTTTCTCTCAACGCCAATGAGCCACTTGATGCTGCATTGACTACCGGCCTTTCAGGTAATTCCGAATTATTATTTTGAAGCAATGAATACAAACTAAAACTGTCCTCCGCTGTTTGATCATTCAGTTCAAAATTGGTAACATCGGCAACTGTTGCCATGAAATCCACCAAGCTTACAGGTTTAGTGTATTCTCTTTTTTCTTTTAACAATTTGGGGAAGGACATAATAAAAGGTATACGGTGACCTCCTTCAAAAATGTCTCCTTTTGCTCCTCTAACACCACCGCTGGAATTATGACCATTGGACAATAGCACCGGGTAATTGGCCGATCTAGAACTAGAGCCATTGTCAGAAGCAAAAACAACGATGGTATTGTCATAAACGCCTTTTTGTTTCAGCGCTTTGATGATCTCACCAACACTCCAGTCCACTTCCAGACAAAAGTCCAAATAGGGATTCACACCACTTTTACCTTGAAATTCCTTAGAAGGTACTATTGGTGTATGAGGTGCTGCCAAGGGGAAATACAGGAAGAAAGGCTTTTCCTCATTTTGTTTTTCTATAAAGCCAACCGCCCTTCTGGTAAAGTTGGGAAGCACATCATCGAAACGCAAGTCAGGTGCCAGTAGCCCAGTTCTCCAAAAATCATACTGACCAATACTGGTACCGGGCACAATACTGTCCGGAACAGCAGTAGGTTTGGTGTTTTCGACATACACATAAGGTGGTATGTCCAATGAAGCCAGTATACAATAGGAGTAATCAAATCCTGCTGTATTTGGTGATCTGCTAACTTCCTTTGAAAAATCAATTTCCTTTGAGTCTTCTGACTTGAAAACCCAGTCCCAACCCAAATGCCACTTGCCAATCACTCCGGTGTTGTAGCCCTGCTTTTGCAACATAGATGCTACCGTTTCTCTTTCTTGTCTAATGAATGCTCCATCGTTTGTCCATAGAACGCCCTTTGGCAAATCTGAACGCCAGGGATAACGACCTGTCAGAATACTGTACCTGGATGGGGTACAAACAGCAGAAGTAGAATGTGCGTCTGTAAATACTATCCCTGTCTCAGCCAGTAGATCAATACTGGTTGTCTGTATTTTCGATTTATTATTCAATACAGAAACATCACCATATCCCATGTCATCGGCAAGGATATATATGATATTGGGCATTTTACTTTCTTTTTCTACTTCCTTTTCCTGAGTCGAACAAGATATAAGAAACAACGGTAGAATCAGTAGGTAAAACCAGTACCAAAGCCTAACATGATCGTATATTAATTTCATCTTGTTTTTTTAATCAAACTCCTTTTTGGGCAGGCCATTCTTCCGGCTCTATCTGCCAACCACAATCACGTTTTCCTATGCCAGTTTCTTCACTATCTCCCAAATCATTTTTCATCCCTTCTATTTTTTCCATCAATGATTTTACCACTTCCGGATATTGCTCTGCCACATTGGTAGTTTCACTAATGTCTTTTGATAAATCAAAAAGAGACAATTCAATTTCAGATTTGATTCCCAGTCGGCCATGTACATTTCCTGAATCAGATTTCACTACCATACTGTATGAGTGAGGGAGGTGCAGTTTCCATTTGCCACTTCTTACTGCTTCCAGTTGCCAACCCCTGTAGTAATAGAAAGCATCAGTCGGACTTTTCGCTTCCGGATTGCCTGAAATAAGATCCCTGATGTCATGCCCATCAATTTTTTTGTCTGGCAAACGAGCTCCTGTGATACCAGCGATAGTGGGCAACAAGTCTAAAGTAGAAGCTATCTCACTGCACACAGTTCCTTTTGGGATGGTTTTAGTCCATTTCATGAGACATGCCACTCGCTGACCACCTTCAAAGGTGGTAAATTTCCCTTCCCTTAACGGATCAGCCGAACCACCATGATCACCGAAAATGAGCCACGGACCATTATCGCAGGTAAAAATCACCAAAGTATTTTCTTCTAAGTCCAATTCTTTGAGCGTCTTGTTGATTTGACCAACAGACCAATCGATTTCTTCTATCACATCACCATAAATTCCATTTTCCGAATGTCCATTATACTTTTCTGAAGGATATAGCGGAATGTGTGGCATGGAATGAGGTAAATAAACAAAAAACGGATTGTCTTTATTTCTCTTAATGAAATCAATAGCATGCTCAGTGTATTCAGAAGTGAGCATAGATTGATCATCCTCCATAAACCTATGTGTTTTGTTTCCATCCATCAAAGGCAAGTCAGGATAAGATTGTTTGTTTTTTTTCTTACCTGGCCGCATATCATTAGAGTATGGTAACCCAAAGTATTCATCAAACCCTTGTTGCAAGGGTAAAAATTTCTTATGATGACCCAAATGCCATTTGCCAAAAGCACCTGTAGCATAGCCTTTTTGTTTGAGCATTTCAGCTATGGTGGTTTCACTTTCATGAATCCCCGTCTTAGTACGCCTTTCTTCAGGATTCCATTCTGTATTTGTCTTTTCCGGAAAAAGAACCCCGGGGATACCGACCCTTTGTGGATAACAACCTGTAAGTAAGGCGGCTCTCGATGGAGAACAAACCGATGAACCTACATAAAAATCGGTAAATTTCATTCCTTCAGCAGCCATAGCATCCAAATGAGGAGTCTCAAAACCCTTGGCACCAAACACGCCCACATCAGAATAACCCTGATCATCAGTGAAAATGATTACGATGTTAGGAGGTGGGGTTTCTTTTTTGGCACAAGAACAAACAACGAATAAAACAATTATAGCTACAAATTTCAGATAATAAATATTTTTCATGTTTTGTTTATTTTTTTAATGCAGATCAATGGAAAATAAAAAATTCAGTAAACAAATTGCCAATGTATGCTCTCTATTTTTTCCTCATCTAATAATCCAATCCCTCATCGCTTCTCTTACAAGATTCTACCCAAACTAATAGTTCTTGCTTCATACTCTCTACCAACTTCTTATTTCCTTTAGCAATGTCGCTTGTTTCGCTCTTATCTTTAATGAGGTCGTATAACTCGTAGGTTTCCCCTCCATCCTTTGTTATCAATTTGTACTGATCTGTCACCCATGATTTTTGATTACCAAATTGAAACCCAATTGACTTGTTTCTCAATGTTTCGCCAGTTTCCAATATGTTTTTCAAACTTTTCCCATCAATAGGCCGATCTGCGTCAGGATAATCAATACCCAAATAGTCAATAACTGTAGGCAGGTAATCACTAGTCACTGCCGGTACATCAGTAACCTGATTTGCTTTTATTTGACCTGGCCAAATCATAAAAGCAGGCACTCTTACCCCGCCCTCATGCAAACTTCTTTTTCTCTCACGAAAAGGACCGGAAGTCCCCGGTGTACCTCTTTCAGGTCCATTATCACTACAAAACCAAAGCATCGTATTGTCTGCCTGACCAAGTTCTTCGAGTTGCTCCCATAGCCTTCCTACTTGTTCGTCCATCATAGTAATAGAAGCGTAAAGCAATTGTTCTTTATAAGAGTAATCGCTGTATTTTTCTCTGTATTTTTTTGTAGCTACCAATGGGAGGTGTGGTGTATGAAACCATATCACAGAAAAGAAAGGAGTGTTGTCACTCGCCGAAGACCGCACAAATGGTATTACTCTGTCCATGATAATTCTGGAATCATCACCATCTACATTTTCAAGCTCCAGTTTTTCCTTTCCTTTCCAATAATAAGTCCCGTAAGATTCTATTTTTCTTGCATCATTTTTATCCTCTACTGCCGCCCATCCATAGTGTTTACTCTCACCTATTCCTTCATTGAATTCCGTAGGAACAATCATTGGATCATAAGTTGGAACTTTTGATTCAGAAACAAAGTATTGATCATATCCATTGGCTGTTGGAATCGAGTAGTTTGAATAATCCCTTGGATTTCCACGATTAGCATCTTGTATTGAAGTGGTCAGCGTTCCTAAATGCCACTTGCCAAAATGACCTGTATTGTATCCTTTTGTTTTCAGTAATTCGGGTAATGTGATTTCCTCTGGTTTCATAAAACCACGGTTTGCTGTATATATTCCCATTCTGAACGGGTTTCTTCCTGTAATACAACTAGCCCTTGTTGGCGAACAAACAGAACCGGCAGAATAGAACCTGTTAAATTTAGTCCCTTGACTGGCCAATCGGTCAAGATTAGGTGTTTTGATCTTTTCATTACCATTAAACCCAACATCTCCCCACCCCAAATCATCACACATGATCAGGATGATATTAGGTCTGGTGGATTCTTCAACGGTCTTATTTTCCTGAGCTTGTAACTGTAGTGCTCCAAGGAAAACGGCAACAATTACTATCGATTTTTTCAAGTACATCATTTTCTGCATTTTCAATTTATATAACTTACATGGACATAGTTGGCTCCCCAATCTGGGTGATCTATAGAATCTCTTGGTGGTTGAAAAGTTGTAATCATATCATATCTACCCTTTTTAAGTTCCAATTCTAAAATGGCTTCACTATCCGTTACATCAATATCAGATTGTGCCTTTACATCCCCAACTTCAACAATAGCTGCTTCTGCCTCAATAGCAAATGGTGCTTCCCTGGGCCACCTTCTAAGTTCGAACTTGTATTTTCCGTCTCTGGCTATATCAACCAGCCATTTACCCTGGGCGGTTTTATTTTTTAATCCCTGTTGTGTCCAGGGTGCATCTCCTTCATACCAATCCATGGCAACCAAGCGTACATGAGGAGCTTCACTTGCCCCCAATATATGTGCTGATATCAACTCATCGGCAGACAATAATGAATTCCAAAATGATTCGTATGTCTTGGTAAGTTCATCTACTAACTCCGGATTATCAGTTGCCAAATCATTTTTTTGCCCAAAATCATTTTCTATATTGTACAATTCCTTCCCATCAACCAATCGCCATTTCTTATACTTCACCGAAGTATTTTCCCATTTATTTCTAACTCTCGATCTGGGACATTGTACAATAAGTTTTCGTTCATCATCCCAATCGCCCGAACCATCTAACAAAGGTTTCAGTGATTGTCCATCGAGGTTTGTAGGCTGGTCGATACCACAAACATCCAAAATGGTAGGTAATACATCCACCATACCTGTCAACTCATCATTATCTCCTGGGTTCTTATCTGTGAGTTTTGGATATTGGATCATACAATATACATGGTGCTTTTCATCAAAAGACAGCCCTCTGTTTTTAAAACTTCCAGAACGGTGCTCGGCTGCACCCCGATCATTTACTCCCTGGTCGGAAGCCAGTACAACCAGCGTATTTTCCTTCAAACCTGCTTCCTTCAAATAATCCAACAGCTTGCCAACATTGTCATCTACATTTTCAATCATAGAATACAGTGCCAGGTACTCATTGTCTTCCGCTCCTCTTTTCAACAACCGTTCTGAGGTCACTGGATGCCTGTTGGTTGGAAAATGAACTGCCGGAGTGGATATGTAACAGAAAAATGGTTCTGCATTCCTCTTCTTAACATCCATGTATTTTATGGCCTCATCAAATAATACGTCAGTTGAAAACCCTTTGGATTTCTCGTATTTACCATTGTGTTCATAAGTTGCATTGATATGGTTGTTGCCGTAATAGTCGCCTAATTGGCTTACGCCACCACCGCCATGAACGAATACTTCTTCAAAACCTCTGTATTTCGGGGCATAAGGATAACCGGATCCCAAATGCCACTTACCAAAAATGGAAGTATGATAGCCTTCCTTTTTAAGTATTTCAGCCATTGTGGTTTCATTTTTATGCAAAATAGAAACCCCACCAACCGTATTATGGATACCAGCCCTAAGCGCATACCTCCCAGTCAAAAGTGCTGCCCGACTTGGAGAACAAAAGGGAGGTGCATTGAAATCTGTAAAATTAACAGCCTGACTCGCCAGTTTGTCTATCCTTGGAGTCTGTACTACCTGATGCCCATTTCGGCTCAATTCAAAGTACCCCTGATTGTCGATCAAAACCACCACAACATTAGGTTTAGATTCCTGAACTTTCTTCTTTTCGTTACAAGAAAAAAATGCTATGGTGGTAAATAGAATAAGTAAATACTTCATGTATTTATAGTTTGTTGTTCTAATACAATGTCATTCACAAGTAGTGTGACTAACCAATAAAACCAGCCATGTCATTTCGACGAAGGAGAAATCTTACTTTGAAATCTATGCAAATAATTAACAAGATTCCTCCTTCGTCGGAATGACAGAATATTGACTGCTTAGCATTAGCCACACATTTTATTTCCCAACTGCTATTAACCAATTTTCTTAAGCTTTCCATTGAATTTATAGGTTTTACCTTTTTCAGTTTTTATATCTATGCTCCTGTTTTTGTACCTCAATTTGCATACCTTACCTGCTTTGGACAACACTTCTATGTTCTGAAGTTCACCATCTTTCCAGGAGAAAGCAAGCTCAAATCCTCCACGTGCACACACACCTGAAATATTGCCTTCAGGCAGTGCATCCGGCAATGCAGGAAGAAGGTCTATTGTTTCCAAATGGCTTTGCACCAACATCTCAATAATACCAGCTGCACCTCCAAAATTGCCGTCAATCTGAAATGGTGGATGTGCATCAAAAAGGTTCGGGTATGATCCCCCACTCAATTCACGAAGTGGTTCTTCAGCCGGGCTCAGCAACATGTGAATCAACTTATATGTACGATTGCCATCAAGAAACCGAGCCCAGAAGTTTATCTTCCATCCAAGGCTCCATCCTGTTCCGGCATCACCTCTAAATATTAGCGATTGTCTTGCGGCTTTCATCAAATCAGGTGTTTCTACCCAGTTGATTTCATTGCCAGGATGCATCCCCCATAAGTGTGACACATGACGGTGTTTCACCTCCGGATCGTCAACGTCTTCCATCCATTCCTGTAGCTGACCCAACCTACCAATTTGGTTTGGGGCAATTTGCGAAATCATGGCCTTTAATTTGGAAGCAAATTCTTGATCTTTATCAAGAATTTCCGATGCTTCAATACAGATCCTGAAAAGGTTTCGAATGATCTGGTGATCCATAGTGGGCCCGGCCACTAACCCACCTATTTCCGGAGAATTAGATGGGGTACTAATCAGGTAACCTGTTTTAGGGTCTTTTACTAAAAATTGTGTAAAAAACAGTGCGGCTCCTTTGATTACATCATATTTTTCAGCCAGAAAATCTTTATCCTGAGTAAACAAATAATGCTCCCAAAGGTGTGAACAAAGCCATGCTCCCCCGGAGACCCATATTCCGTGATTAGAGGCATTGATTGGTGCCGCACCCCTCCAGATATCAGTATTGTGGTGCAATACCCAACCATCGGCATTGTAGTGCTCTTTCGCAACAATTGCCCCGGTTTGTGAACATTCATCAATCATATTGAAGAGTGGTTCATGGCACTCTGAAAGGTTGGCTACTTCAACTGGCCAATAGTTCATTTCTGCATTGATATTTACTGTCCATTTGCTCTGCCATGGCGGATCCAAACGGTCATTCCAAATGCCTTGCAGATTGGCTGGCTGTCCTCCTTTTCTACTTGAGGAAATCATCAAATACCTGGCATACTGTACATATTGAGAAATGAACTGCGGGTCGTTTGGATCTTTCCAAAACTCGTAGATTCTTTCATTAGTAGGAACAGATTCCCTGCTCTTTCCTGCGAAATTAATATTGAACCTGTTATAAAGTGCCTGATAATCTTTAGTGTGCTTTGCCTTCACTTCATCATAGTCCAACGATGCGAAGGTTTTGAAGGTACTGTTCACATACCGCTGGGGAATACCACTTATATCCTGAAAATTAATAAAATTGGTATAAGCAGTCAGGTATATAGTGGCAGAAGTGGCATCTGAAACAGCAATATTCTTATACCGGGGATTCACTGTTCCATCAGTAATAACTTTTAGCATTGCTTTGCCATACATCTCACCATCTGCAACTCTGACATCCAATACTTGTTTATCTTCATTGGTGTCAACTGATTTTTGAAAATGGTGGGAATCCAACCCCAAATCAAAGTTCAACGCTCCCGGTTTATCTGACATTATTTTGATTGCAATCACCTGATCAGGAAAACTTACAAACACTTCACGTGTGTATGTAACACCATTAACCTGATAGGACATTTTATTGATAGCATTTTCTAAATCAAGTTCCCTTTGATAATTTGAAAATTCTTTATGATCCGGAAAATTCATAATCAAATCCCCAAAAGGTTGATAGGCCATTTGTCCCAAAGGCTGGCTCATAAATACCTCACTTGCCAAATCCTGAGCTTCTACCTGCTTCCCTTCAAAGAGCAATTGCCTGATTTTGTCCAGATGTTTTGATGCATCTTTATGTGAATAATCATGAGGTTTACCTGTCCACAACGTTTCTTCGTTGAATTGAATCTGTTCCTGAATTACACCCCCATAAACCATAGCACCTAAGCGTCCATTACCAACAGGAAGGGCTTCCAACCAATTTCTGGCTGGTTCCTTATAAAACAATCTGTTTTTTGACTGTGCATAAATTTCGTCTTCAGGTGTGAAGAACAAAAGACCAAGTACAATGAGTAATATTTTTTTCATAGGTTAAATATTCTTTTTCGGTTTAATCAATTACTTGTATGTATTTTTCAATTCTTTGTTGAAAGTATAAACTTTACCTTTTTTCGTTTCGAATTTCACTTTTTTGTCCCTGTACCTCAAAGTACATTCCTTGCCTGCTTTGGACAAAACAGATACTTCTTCTAATTCACTGCCCTTCCAATCAAATGACAATTCAAACCCACCTCTGGCACAAACCCCGGACACCTTGCCTTCAGAAAGGGCGTCTGGGAGTGCAGGCAGTAGATCAATACTATTCAAATGACTTTGAACAAGCAATTCTACAATACCAGCCCCACCACCAAAATTTCCATCAATCTGAAAAGGAGGATGTGCATCAAATAAATTAGGATATGATCCTCCCCCGGTTTTCTTTTCCGGTTCTTCAGCAGGACTCAACAGGTTATGTATCAATTTATATGCACGATTGCCATCCCTAAACCTTGCCCAAAAATTGATCTTCCATGCCAGGCTCCATCCCGTACCATTATCTCCACGATAGATCAGCGATTGCTTTGCAGCTTCCATTAGCTCCGGGGTATCTTCCCAATTTATGTCTTTGCCGGGATGCACTGCCCACAAATGAGAGACGTGCCTGTGATGTTCATTAGGGTCATCTTTGTCTTCCATCCATTCCTGCAACTGCCCATATTGCCCAATTTGATTTGGAGCAATCTTGGGAAGCATCATTTCTAACGAATCTGCAAACGCCTTATCCGCACCTAAAATCCCTGAAGCCTCAATACAAACCTTAAAGAGGGAACGAATGATTTGATGGTCCATAGTAGGCCCTGCAACCAATCCTCCAATTTCGGGCGAGTTGGAAGGGGTACTAATAAGCCAACCTGTTTTAGGGTCTTCAATTAAAAACTCACTATAAAACTGTGCGGCTTTCTTTATTACCTGATACTCTTTCCTCAAAAAATCTTCATCCTGTGTGAATAAATATTTCTCCCAAATATGATGACTTACCCAACCTGATCCTGATGGCCATGGGCCAATAAAAGGCAGGTTGATTGGGGCAGTTCCACGCCATATATCGGTATTGTGGTGCAGTACCCATCCATTGCAACCATAGTGTTCCCTTGCTGTCAGTTCTCCGGTAATGGCACATTCATTGACAAGTTCGATAAAGGGTTCATGGCATTCTGAAAGGTTGGTAACTTCCGCAGGCCAGTAGTTCATTTCAGCATTGATGTTGGTTGTGTATTTACTTTTCCATGGAGGGTTTATTTGATTGTTCCATATACCCTGTAAATTAGACGGCTGTCCTCCAGGACGACTAGCTGAAATCATCAAATAACGACCATACTTAACATACAGAGACAACAACGCCGGATCATTTGGATCTTTCCAAAACTCATATATTCGTTTATCCGTTGGTATATTTTCCCTGTTTTCCCCTGAAAACTCTAGCTCAAACCTACTGTACAAGGCTTGGTAATCTTCAATATGTTTCTTCTTTATGCTCTCGTAATCAAGAGTCTCAAACTTTTTCAGAGCCTGATTTACTTTTGCTTTTGGGTTACCTGTCACATCTTGAAAATTGATAAAATTGGTATAAGCAGTCAGGTATATGGTAGCCGATGAGGCTCCTGACACCAAAATCTCTTTGTATTTTGGTGTAACCTTACCATCCGTAATTATTTTTACACCTGCTTGCCCAGTCAAGACACTCTCTTCAGAAATTCCTGTAAACCTTTGAGGCTCATCACCAGGCCTTACTTCCAATAATTGTTCGTCGTAGTTGGTGAAAACAGACTTCTTAAAGTGAACTGACTCCAGATGAAAATCAAAATCAAGCTTACCCTTTTGACTTGATGTGAGACGAACAGCCATCAGCTGGTCAGGATAGCTAATAAACATTTCACGCTCATATTTCACCCCATCTACAAAATAAGATACCTTACTTATCGCATTTTCCAGGTCTAACTCCCTTTGATAATCAGAATAATCCGTATGTGTTGGAAAATTAATAATCAGATCACCAAAAGGCTGATAGGACATCAAAGAACGGGGCTCACTCATAAATTCATCAGCCATTAAATCCTGTGCTTCCTGTTGCTTTCCATTAAACAACAATTGTCTTATTTCCTTAAGATACTTACTTGCCCCTTGATGGGCATAAAACCTCGGCTTCCCTGTCCAAAGGGTTTCCTCATTGAATTGGATGTGTTCTTGTGACACTCCTCCATGTACCATTGCACCCAACCTTCCATTTCCCATTGGGAGTGCCTCCAACCAATTTGATGCAGCCTGATTATACCAGAGTTTATTTTGTCCAAGAGCAAAACCATCACTAACATCCATGGCAATGATCCCAATGAACACAATAAATATTTTTCTAAATTGGACAACCACAATATTAACTTGTTACTATCTATATGTATTTTTTTACAAAAAAAACCGGAAGGATTGATCGCCTAAATCCTGACAGGAAATTGTCTCCAATATTTCCCTCTATACTTTTTTTATATAATTACTCAGGTACTTTCATATCTTCCCAGATCACAACATTCTCAGCATCAGGAAATTGGCTGCTAACTTTTTGGGTTACATTACCTGTCACCACCCATTCTGCTCCACGCAGGTAAGTTGTCATAAACCCGGCATCTAATGTGGTATTGTTATGATTTTTTCCTGTATGCCCCATTACAGAATGAAAGACTCTTCCTTTACCGTATTTAACAGTCATCAAAACGGGTTCCTGACGACCAGAACCACCACGGTCTTTGGGTTGAGATGATGTTGCCAATACCTGCATGTTTTTAGCAGGTCCTCGCAGACTATGGTAAAGCTCATCCGGAGTATGCAACCAACTCTCAGGCAGTCCTTTCATTATCGGGTGATCCGGCATTCTGGTATGCACCACATATTGATCCTGCTGACCATGAGACCCACCCCTTCCTTCCGAAGTGTCCTTTTTGATTTTGCCGTCTTCCCAATATAAAATCGGTCCATCCTTTTCCGTTCTTCCACCCCAGCCACCAACACCAATCATTTGGTTGTATTCTTCCCAGTCAGAAAAGGAATTGTCAGAAGCATGGAAAACCACCAATCCTCCTCCTTTTTTTACAAAGTCAACAAAATTTAATTTCGTTTCCTCAGGCCAGGAATCTCCATTGTAGTCCAAGCAAATTAAATCGTATTTACTAAAATCAGGTCTGAACCCTGACATGTCTTCTCCCTTAGCAGGAGTGGTCACAGTGGTGGCATTAAACATACCACTATTGTTCAAAATACCTTCAATCACCACCGAGCTTCCCTGCCAATAATGATTGTTCTGTCCTGTAATGATTAGTGCTTCATACTTTTGAGCTATGACAGTATTGCCGGACATCATCAATACCAGCATGCATATTGTAAACAACGGTTGAAATAATTTTCTCATGAGTGTTTTTCGTGTTAGTAATTTAGAATTAAGGAAAACTCAAATGGATTTCTCCTTCTGTAGTGTCTTTCCAATTGTCAGTTTTAAAAGGTGATACTGGCAAATTGATTTCGTTGAATAAGTTAGTAATCAATGCATTTGACCAGCCAAACCTTACGGCCACTGGTTTTTTGATATTCTCAGACCAAACTTTCACCTGATTGCCATTGACTATTTCGGCTTTCGCCTTGACGAACTTTTGATCCTTTCCGGCTATGGTGAAACCTACTATTTCCTCTCCCCTAACTTTCAGTTCAGTTGCATGCTCAAAACTAACTATGACTTTATTGCTTTCAATTTTCTGAGATTTATACAAAGGGCTGGTATATTCTCCGTCTAACTCTCCATAGTCATTGTGCAAAGCCATCTTAGCAAACCTTGCTCCCACTTCTTGCTTTTTTCTTGGGTGAATGTCATTGATATTGGCAATATCTGTCACTACCACCATTCCCGTATTTTTCACAATATCCAAAGTTTTGGTTTGGGCATCTCTCAACTCTGCAGACTTCACCCCATCAAAATCATTGTAATGGTAAGGAGCGATTTGGACATAATAAAAAGGGAAATCCCCCTGCTGCCAGACATTCCTCCAACTTTTGATCATTGCAGGAAATAACGTTCTATACTGATTGGCTCTGGATACATTCGACTCACCCTGATACCACAAAGCTCCTTTGATCGAATATCCTTTGATCGGATGAATCATACCATTGTATAGTGCAAAAGGAATGTGCTGATCTCCGGGAAGCTTTCTTGCTGGCCGTGATGACCAATCAAATGCGCCTTCTTCTTGTTTCGCACGCCATTCCGCAGTAGCCTTTATCCATTCGAAGCGAAGGTCTTTCATCTTTTGCTCGTGCTCGTTGTACCAATCTACAATTGCCTGATGGCCTTCTTTTCCAGCGGTTTCCTTATCAATCCAAGCCTGTACTCCAGAGCCGCCCCACGCTGACACAATTAGCCCGACAGGTACATCCAATTTGTTTTGAAGCTCTCTGCCAAAGAAATATGCAATGGCACTTTTGTTTACAACGCTCTCAGGAGTGCAAACCTCCCATCGTGCTTCCACATCGTCTTGAGGTTCCCAAGCCAGGGTATTAGGAACATGCAAAAAACGTATCGATGGATAATCAGCATTTTTGATTTCGTCATATGCATTGTTAGAATTTTTAACCGACCATGCCATGTTGGATTGCCCTGAACAAAGCCAGACCTCACCGATCAATACGTTCTTCAAATAGACCACATTGTTACCCTTTAGAATAATTTGTTGCGGCGTATGACTGCCTTCTGGCGTAGCAATTTCTGTTTCCCATTTACCTTTAGCATCAGCTTTTACTGTCATTTCTATTCCCCAGCTTGCCATTACCTTTATTTCTTCACCCGCATCAGCACTTCCCCAAAGCCTGGCATTCGTTCTTTGTTGTAGCACCATATTGTCTCCAAATGCCGACGGTAACTCTACGTCTGCTCTGGAAATAAATGGTGCTAGCACCAAGACGACCAGCATCATTTTAATAAAGTGATTCGATTTTTGTTTCATAACAGAAAGTTTTTCGGCGAATATTATTTGACTATTAATTTAGCTCTCATTGTTTTAGAATGTCCCGGAAATGTACACACTATCCAGTATTCTCCTCTTCTTTTAGGTACCTGAAAATAAATACTTTCTGAACTTTCCGGCTGCAAAATCCCTGTGTGAAACAATACCAAATCCGAATCAGGAACATAGTTCTGGTCAGGACCATCTAATCCAAGCTCCAATGCCAAAGCCCCCACCTGATCAGGACCATCAGGTACAGGCTGCACCACCACCAGGTTATGCAGCATATCATCATTATTGTTGAAAGTAATTTGTACACGGCTATTCCTTTCTACTTCAATCTCAGTCACATCGAATTTCATCCCGGGCAAAGTACCTACCAGTATTTTCTTATCAGGTCCATCCATCCAGGTCACTGGCATTTTGTTAGTTCTTTTCGGCTGATCTACAGCCTTACCTGATTTTGACATTCCCGGCATAGGTGGTGATTTAAGCTCACCTCCAGGCACTTCATTGAGTGTATAAAATCCCGTGTCATGCAACAGAGGTTCTCCGGAAGGAGTCTTAACTCCAGAGCAGTTTAATTGATGGATGAAACCTAATCTCATACCATGAATGGTTAGTTTCACCGTTTTACCATCTTCAGATAGTTTTGCGGCATGTATCATCGCAGCTTGTTGATCTACAATCGGACTGCCATAAGTATTGTGATAATGGTAAGTAAATGTTGCCAGTTTGTAGGATGAAGTCTGCTCAGCCAATTGCTTCGAAACAGGTTTGGTAAATTCCACTTCAAAACCATCAGCCTGAGCTTTTATCGTTTTGATTTCAAAAGGTGTCTTTCCTGTCCAGACCAATCTTTGAAGACCATATTCTTCCTTACCTGTCGAAGACCAACCCCGACTGGTCATTCCCACAAACATACTGGCATCACTGCCCCATATCATCCTGAGAATACCGGAAGAAAAACCCTCTCTAAATGCAAAAGCAGCTCCCTGATACACTCCATTTACCTTTTCTATGGCTACACGCATGATTTTACTATGTCCCTGATCCCCTACGAACATCTGACCATCAAAAGGGCCAAACTTATCTGCATTATGATCTATTAAAATATCTGAAGTAGAAATACCCAAAATGGTGTGAGGAAACCAAACAGCAGGTGCTTTCATTTCCGGAACAATTTTAGCATATTCATACAGGCTCATTCCAGATTGTTTCTCAATGTCATCCGGCTTTAATTTCAATGGAGATTGAGGATCATCAGTCCACCTCAGACCTGCCGGATTTCCGGCAAAATCTCCAACATTCAGATGAGTCATTCTACCGGATCCAACCCAGTCTCCCTGATTCTCAGTATAAAAAATATCACCTGCATCATTGACCCCAAATCCTGCCGGAGACCTTAACCCGGTAGCTATTGGAGTCATTTCTCCTTCAGGTGTGATTTTTAATAACCATCCACGCCACTTAACCAAACTCACTCCACGGCCTTCCCATCCCAGATTAAGGGTTACCAACATGTCACCATTTGCTGTAAACTTTGGCCCGTAAGAATAATCGTGATAGTTTCCTGACAAAGGCCATGAATAAATTGTTTTGTACAAATCGGCTTTCCCATCTCCATTTTTGTCCTCCAAACGTGTAAGCTCTCCTCTCTGTGATAAATAAAATCCATTGTCACGAAATGCCAAACCTAAAGCTTCATGCAAACCATGAGCATACCTGCTATACTTTGGGTTTGAGCCATAAGGTTTGTCTATCACCCATACTTCTCCTCTTCTGGTTGATACCCCCAATTGGTCTTTATCGGTCAATGCCAATCCTCCCACTTCCAATATAATGTCTTTCGGAATCGGAACATCTACGATCTTATAATATTTCGATTCCTTAGCTATTATATCAGCATTGGACTGAGCTAACATTGTAAAACCACCCACCATCAATAGTAACAATGCTAAAAAGTATTTTGCGATATTTTTATCTATATAGTTCATATTTCAATTCTTTATTACCAGATGATTTTATAAGAGAGTTCTTTTTTTCCTTCTGATATATTTACCAAAAGCTCTTGCTTTCCTGCTGCCTTTCCCTTGCGGATCACTGGCTCTACACCTTCACTTTCCGAAAAATCAACAAAATAATTTTTATCATCTATAGCATAAGTATTGTCCGGTAGTGCTTCAATTATACTTCCCTCAGCGATTTTATGCCATATGTTCTTGTTTAAATCAGTTTTAATAATTCTAGTGAGCTTTCTCAAGGTATCTGAAGGTATAAACTCATTTTTAATTAAACCACCATCTACTTCCATCAAAAAAACAGGTGTCCCATCTTGGCTTAATTCATAACCCAATTGATGATAGGAAGTGGAAATACTGTCTGGCCAGTTAGACTTTTCATTCTCTAAATAAGCAAAATCAGGATTGCCATGAATCGAAACAGGCAAGCCGATTGGTTCAGCCAGTTGCTGACCACCCCGGGAATGCCACATTTTAGCAACATTCAAAAAACCTCCACTCCATGCCTGCAACAACGAACCAAAAGACACATCATAAGAATAGTTTATACCTTGTGGAGTAGCAACTGAAATACAATGTGTACGCTTGGTATCTCCGTGCATGAGAAAACTACGCTGCATCACTGCTTCATCAGATGCTGATACAATCATCTCAGGTAAGCTTCCTTGATTTATAGTAATTGAACCTTTGGCATGAATGGCATATTTGGCTATTTCCGGGCCTTCAACAAACAAAGCCAACCCTCTTTGATAGGGACGATGTTTGTTGTAGATTAAAGTAAATGGTACATCTCCTTTTTGTAAAGAAGCCAAACCAAACCCGGGAGCATTAACCTCAAAATCTCCATTTAAATTAACAATAGTATCACTGTCAATAATTAATACTCCACCACCTCTGTGGACTTTCATATCAAAAATATAATCACCTGAATTGGGGATATTCATCTTACCATTGTAAACCAACAACTTTTGTGGGTTTTCACCAGTCGCCATTGTGGATGAAATAGAATCAGTCTTTATTTCCCGAACCACCACCAGAGTATCCAGGTCAGGAATTAACTGACTTTTGTTTTCATACTCTTTCATGGTTAGATTCTTAAAAGCTATTTTTTTATCTTCATACAATTTGTACTTAATATTTCTAATAGCAACAGCTGCATGGTCTCCCTGAATCATTAATGGCCCCATTGGTTTTTCATCCTGAAAGGCACTGGCACGGGTAGGCCCGGACACTTCCTGATTTTGATGTAAAAGTGCCCCATTCAACCATACCTCTTCAAACCATGCATTTTTTATTTTTTTACCGGAAGAATCAAATTTTGGTGCATGAAATATGATTTTAAAATGCTGCCATAGTCCGGGAGCTTTTGCTGCATTCATACTTGGTGCGTAACCTTCAAAACGTTCATTTCCCTTGCCTCTGGATTCGTCCCATCGTTGATATATTCCACCAATATCTGAAGACTTGGCTTCTGCTACCCCCCAGCTATCCAAAAGCTGAATCTCATAGCGTCCCTGAAAATACAGTCCCGAATTAGAGTGTACCGGCATCATCACATCAAGTTCCAACTCTATATCACCATGCTCGAAAGCCGTAAACAAGTTTTCTTTCATTCCTTGTTCAGGTTCATTCAACAAAATGCCTGTTCCCGGTGATGAAACAAAAACTCTTTTTTGTTTCTGATCTACATAAGTATCACCAACGATTTTCCAGTTTTTAGCTACAGGCTTAAAACCGGATAAATCATCCAAACTGAGTATTTTGAAAGGTAAAACCTTAATCGGATCCGTTTTTTGTGTATCCACTATTTCACTAACTCTTTCAGAGCAGGACAACAATCCACATAAAACAAGTGTGAATATCGTTTTGATTAATTTGTTCATTTATATAGTTTGCTTAGGTTGTGTTCTGTTTGAATTTTCTAAAAGTTTCTTTTTTTCCATTCTTTGACGATTGGCAAATTCATAATAATAATCCTTACCCAATTCACCTGGTTTTGAAGAGTCAAAATCCGGATTGACAACAGGCATTTCTGCATTTATATCAGCCAAATACTGCTCCATCAATTGAACCATTTTTTCCATTTTACCAGTTTCTATTTCTGATAAATCGTTTTGTTCATAAGGATCTTCTTTCAAATTAAAAAGTAAATACTGATCGTCAACATCATTGTAAAAACGAATTAACTTCCAATCATTATCAATCAAAGCTGTAGCCGGACTAGTGGCGTGAGTGTAATGCGGAAAATGAAAAAATATTGGTTGCTGATTCCAAGCACCATCTTTGGTCAAAAGAGGATAAAAGCTGTTTCCATCCTTGTGCAAATCCGGTTTCTTTGAAATACCTGTAATATCAAGGATGGTAGGAAATAGATCAGTTTGAATGATCCTGTGTTCCTGATTCACTCCCGGTGCAATCTTTCCTTTCCATCTCACCAAAAAAGGTATTCGCATGCCTGCTTCAAATATGAAACTTTTTCCTCCAAGAAGTGGATAATTAGAAGTAGTAGGAACAGGCCCGCCATTATCCGAAGTGAAAATAACAACTGTATTTTCATCAATTCCTACCTTTTCAATAGCCTGTAGCACTCTACCCACACTTTCATCAACACTTTGCATCATGGCTGCATAGACTGGTTTGTCCTGATCTGTGGTAGGTTTAATGCTAAATCTCTTCACATAATCATCTTTTCCTTCCAATGGGCCGTGAACCAGAAAATGACTCAACACCAGCATAAAGGGCTTCTCTGTATTGGCATTTTCATTAATATAATTAACCGCTTTATCGGTTAGCTTATCACCAACGTAATCATTGGGTTTTAAATCTTCCATTCCATACATATTACCTATCACAGATTTGCCAAAGTGGGAGGATGGGGAAGGTATGATTCTAAAGCCTTCTGCATATTCAAACCCACGTTTATTTGGCCAAAATTCTGGATCCCAACCACAATGCCACTTACCCAAGAATCCGGTTTTGTATCCATTCTGGCTTAACACATCGGCAAATGTGGTTTCTGTCAAAGGCAAAGTATGGTAGTGTAATGCATCTTCTGTTCTGTTGTTGAACTTCTTTCTTCCATTTCGTTCTCCTTCTTTTGCAACCGTTCGTAGTTCAGCTACAGAATCTACATGATGGCCAAAGACTGTTGAGAATTTTGTCCTACCTGAGTATCTGCCCGTATATATAGCACCTCTGGACGGACTGCATACAGGAGCAGATGAATAACCTTTTGTAAAGCGTATTCCTTCACGAGACATCCTGTCAATATTAGGCGTTTCATAATAAGTACTTCCCGCCTCACCAAAGTCCTTCCATCCCATATCATCAATCAGAATAATTATAATATTAGGACGTGTAACATTACGCTCTTGAGTACAACTCAATTGTATGACTGCCAATAGCACAATCAACAATAAAGAAGTTCTAAAGTAATCTGATTTATACATCCTATGTCGTCTAAATTAAATTTAACAAATTATTGAGCCAGTTCCTTCATAGTCCAATAGGAATCTCTATCTGCATACTTTTCCCGGACATCCCGAACATCCCTTGGGCTCACTAACGTGGTGTCATTCATTGAACGGATATAACTGGTTACATTGGCAATCCAATTGTTGTCATTGTCTTTCATCGCCATCATTATACCGTATTCCTTCCCATCTACAGGCCCAATCAGACCATTGAGAAGTATCCTGATCAAAACATCCTTATCTCCCATAACTCTTGAAGAACCAATCAATGGAGGAGCTATAAGCGAATTCTCTGTTGGAACGCCCTTTAAATCAGCCCCATGACATGTTATACACAACTGTTTGTAAATATCATATCCATTCAATATTCTGTTTTTATCACCATTACTTCTGTCTGAAATTCTTTTTTTAAGCATCTGAAGTTCTGAATCATCTTTTTTCAAACTTTCTTCAACAGAAATAGATACAACTTCATGATCTTTGAATTTCTCCTGTATCTTATTCAATAATTCCGTAGATTTTTTACTCGGGCTATATCTTAAACTCAATGCCAATTGATTTACTATATTGATGTCCTGATCGGATACAAATTGCTCCAAATGAGGCAATATATCTTCGTCACCATTTTTTAAAAATGCCTCACTCAACCTTATGGCCGTCATTTTCACTCTGGCATCCTGATCTTTGAACTTTTCTATAATCAGGTTTTTATCGACAATACCCAGTCCTTCCAAAGTCCAAAGAGCATGAATTCTACCCAAAGCATAATCATCATTTCCAATAAATTCAGCCCAAAATGGTTCATTATCTAAAGCCATCTCTTTCAGTTTTGGAACTACGGATTTGTCTCCTTTCAGAATAATTAACTTTTGTGCAGTATTTCTGTACCATCCATTTGGGTGTCCTAAATAGTCTAACAATTCGTCTGCTGTTTTATCAAGCAAGTCGGGTTTTCCTCCTGGTTTGATCTGTTCATGAACAATACGGTAAATTCTGCCTTTTCCGATGTTTTTATCCAATCCCTTTCGTACAATTACAGGTCGAATCTTACTTCCCTCTCTTGTCCAGTTACTTTCCTGAATGATCCCTCTGTACATATCTACAATGTAAAGGCATCCGTCAGGTCCTGTTTGTGCCTGTACTGGTCTGAAGTTTAGGTCAGTAGATGCCATAAACTCCTTTTGATCGTAGGCATTATACAGTACCTTCTTTCCATTTTCGTTTTTCACCTTCGCTCTTCGAATCAACCGCCCCACCGGTTCAGGAATGAATAAGTCGCCGTAAGCTGATGGTGGTAATTTGTCTCCTCTGAAAATTTCCTGACCAGCCACTCCTGTAAAATGATTAAGGGTACCATCTTCACGTGTTCTATGCTCGATACCACCTTGCACATCCAGCGTGCCTACTACCGGCCATGGTTCTATAAACCCTTCAGACAAACGACCTTCAAGATTAACATGTCCATATACAGCTGGTTGTTGAAACCCGTAAGCCGGATTTTCTCCTCCTGCCGAGCCATAATACATCGTACCCATATCATCCTGAGTCAAGCCCCATTGTCCTCCAGGATAATTATCCAATGTATCTATTTCCACCTCTCCCTTGGTAAAACGAAACCGGTATGGAATTGTGGTCATGTATATCCAATTGTCCAGATTCCATATCAAACCACTTTGCTGATGTTCCAGATTGCCACCACGACGGTTAGGATTCGTGTAAATTGCGGTTTTTTCATCAGCCACACCATCGCCATCTGTATCTCTGTAGCTCCACAGGTTATAAGTGTAGGTTTCATTAACAATTAAGCGATCGTCAAGTGGCAAAATCATTCTGGGTAATACCAGATTGTCTATGAAGATGGTCCTTTTGTCCATTTTGCCATCACCGTCCAAATCTTCTAATAGCTTCACTTTGCTGATGGGTTCATCCGTGCCTGTACCATCAACATCTTGCATGTAAGTATCCATTTCTGCCACATACATTTTACCATCTCCATCCCAAGCTATCGCAACTGGTTCATAAATCATAGGTTCGCTTGCAACCAGTTCCACCTTATACCCTTCTGGCAAGTAGAACGTTTTCATGCTCTCTTCCGGAGAAAGAAAATCCACAGGTGCATCATATACAATCTCCGGTTTTTCATATATTTTATCCTTGTATTCTACCTCACCACACCCAATAGCCAAAACGGTAAAAAGTAATATCAATGAAGCCCCTCGGTTGTTTTTTAACATGCTATTCATTTTATTTTTTTCAATATCTAAGTTTAGAAAATCAGTGTCAATTGTTAGAAATTTGAGTTTAATTCTACGCAAATCAACCCATGCAAGCTAAGCTGATATTGTGCCATATTGAATAAATATTTACTTCAAGGGTTCGTCAGTACCATTTCTTTAATACGTCAGTGACGTGCTTCATTTTTCACTGATGCATCCCTTTATTTGTTCCAATTTTCGTCTATGATTGATTGAATATGAGGGTAGTTTTCGTCTGTTTCCTTAAACTCAGCCCTGAGTGACTTCAGTTCCTTTTTCAAGTTTGCAGTGATCTCTTCATAGCCTGCTTTACCATACAAATTATCCATTTCAAACGGGTCATTCACCAGATCATATAGTTCCCAACCTGGGGGAGTAAAGTATTCAAAAGGCCTTTTCACACTAAATTCTATTCTATCTTCAGGCCAATTTCCATCCTTCATCCTTTTGATATAGTCGCATCCATAAAAAAAGATCAGTTTATACTCCTTAGTTCTTACTCCAAAATGAGCCGGGTTGGCATGAGCATGCGCCATGTGCATCCAATAGCGATAGTAAGTGGACTTGCGCCAATCACTTGGCTCATTACCTGTTGACAAAATTTTCTTAAAACTTTTTCCATGCATGTAGTCAGGTACTTTGCCTCCGGCCAATTCTATAATGGTCGGAGCAAAATCGGTATTATTGATAATAGCATCCGTTCGTGTGCCTGCTTTGATCATTTTCGGATACCTCACAAGAAAGGGCATTCTCATGGATTCCTCATACATCCATCGTTTGTCTATATAATCATGCTCCCCTAGCATAAAACCCTGATCACCAGTGTATATGATAATCGTATTGTCCATAAGACCTTCTTTTTCCAGGTAGTCAAAAATACGCTTCACATTATCATCTACTCCTTTTACACATCGCAAATAACGTTTGAGGTATTCCTGATAGGCCAAATGAGTATATTCAGGATCTGGAATGCTTTGGTCTATTTTCATGTGTTGTCCCATATTTCTGTTCTCATCTCTATGAGAAACAGACGAGCCAATATTGTGTAGCATGTCTCCGTTTTCACCTTTGGTGGCAACAGACCCATTATTTGCATTGTAATATAAACTGGCAGGTTCAGGTATTTGAGTCTTTTCCAGATAGTCTTTGTACCTTGGAGCAAACTCAAACATATCATGAGGTGCTTTAAAATGATGCATCAGAAAAAACGGTTTGGATTTGTCTCTTCCCTTTAACCATTTCAAGGTTTGATCAGCAATTATGTCACTGGAATGTCCTTCATACTGATGTCCTTTTACGGTAACTTTCTTTTTCCCTTGCATTATTTCAACTGTTTCATCTGACCCTTTTTCGTATAACACAGAATTAAAATAACTACCCTGACCATGAAGTACATTGTAATAATCAAAAGTTTCCGGTGCTTCTTTCAGATGCCATTTGCCAATAATCGCCGTTTCATATCCAAGTTTTTTGACTTCATGTGCCAGGTATTGATTTTCAGCTTTCAGTCTCCCATTCAAATCCTGTACACCATTGGCCTGGCTATACTGGCCAGTCATGATAGTGGCTCTTGAAGGTGTACAAATTGAATTGGTACAAAATGCATTTTCAAACAAAATACCTTCATGTGCCAGACGGTCTATTGTTGGCGTAGGATTCAATTTGGCCAACCTGCTGCCATACACACCAAAAGCCTGACTGGTATGATCATCTGACATGATGTATAGTATATTAGGTTTATCCTTAGCCTGAGTGACTCCTGACAAAATGAAAAACAATAACAACAAGATACTTCTTAAATTAGTCATAGCATATAATGTTTTTTCTACTAAATATTTGTTAAATGCATTGTAAATGTCCCGTATTTTCGGGTCACTTACTTTCTAAATTTCTTCCTGAAATGATACTTTTTTATCCCCAATCATTGAATGATAAATGTTAAAGAGAAAAATAGATCAGGTTATTTCAATGAAACCTGAAGGGTATCCCCTACTTCTTTCTGTAAATCCAGAAGCTTACTATACATTTCTTTTTTGATCTTCTTATATTTTTTATCGTCAATGACATTTAGCATTTCCTGAGGGTCTTTTTCCAGATCAAACAACTGCTGATGGCCATTGTGTGGATACAAAATCATCTTATACTTATCTGTTCTTACCATTCGTTGAAAATGCCTGTAATTTCCAAAAATAGCTTCATGGACTTTTTCTTGCTTACCATCCAATATTCCCTTCAAACTTGGAAAATCAACTGTCTCGGGAATTTCCAATCCTGCCATTTCACATGTAGTAGCAAAAATGCTTTGGAGGTAAACCAATGCATCAGATTGTTTCCCTGCATTGATACCTGGTCCTGAAATAAAAAATGGCATTCTAATACTGTGGTCATACATGTTTTGTTTTCCCATCAATCCATGATGCCCAACAGCTAACCCGTGATCAGCGGAAAAGATTATGTAGGTATTGTCTGCTTTTCCACTTTTTTCAAGAGCTGTTAAAATACGCCCAATCTCATTGTCCATGTGGGTGATAATGGCATAATACTCGCTTCTATGCACTTGAACCTGATGTTTGGTTCTTGGAAATGGTGCCAGGTTTTCATCTCTTAATTTATGATCTCCCTGATCAAATGGATGTTCCGGAACAAAGTTTTCCGGTATTTTAATGTTCTCGGGAGGGTACATATCCACGTATTTTTTTGGTGATTGTCGCGGGTCGTGTGGCGCATTGAATGCCACATACATAAAAAACGGATTGTCCGAATCGGCCACTTTGTTTTGAAGAAAACGGATTGCATTGTCTGCATATAACTCAGATGTATGTTGCTCTATCACATATTCAGGGCCAATGCTTTTGTTTCCATTTTCATCATAAACTACATCTTTTACTTTTGGTGCCCAATGACCTGTATATAATGGATCAGTAGGATCCCATGAATTATTTTCCTCTGTCGGTCTTCCATAACCCGGCTTCCATTTAAGTTCCGGATGCATCGTTTCATACATCCCCTTACCAATGCTTTTGGCATACTTAAAGCTTTTCAGTACAGTAGCATCTCCATTGTGCCATTTCCCTGTAAGAAATGTCTCGTATCCGGCATTAGAAAAGGTTTCTCCCCAAAGCTGATTATGATTCACACCTTCCCTTGCAGCAAACATATATTGTCCTGAATTGAGCATGGCACGGCTTGCAGCGCAAACAGCTCCTCCCCAGGCTCCCTGATTGAAACAATGTGTAAACACCATTCCTTTGGCAGCCAGCTTATCAAGATTCGGTGTTTTCACTTCTGAATTGTTAAGTGAACCAATGGTAGAATACGCCTGATCGTCAGCGAATATGAAAAGAAAATTTGGGCGCTCGCCAGCTTTTTTCTCTTCCTTTTCTTTCGGAGAAGTACTAGCCGACAATACTACATACAGGGCAAATAATATTAATGGTAATTTTTTCATAATAAAGTTCATCTATTTTCTTGGTGTAATTTTAAATCCATAAGCGAAATCATAAGGTTTTTTGTCTGGCATTGTAACATACAACCCCATCCCATCCTGCTTCCATTCAATATCTCCTACTCCGAGCATGGTAACTGACTCAATAGGATTGATCGCAGCATTGTAAGGAGTAATTAATTTGAACCTTACTTCTTTGCCTTCACCAGGCCAGTCCATCACAAAAGCATAAAGCGTATCCCCTTTGGTAGTATATCTGATATCTTGAGCAGTATATTGAGACAATCGAGCCATCTCTGCCACGTTATTGATAATACCTTCGCCAAACTCGATCCATGGCCGGGTACCATAAATTCCTTCACCATTCAGATCCATCCACTGTCCCATTTCTTCCAGTAATGTGATGCTTTCCTGATCGAATGAGCCATCAGCTTTGATGGGTATGTTGAGTAACAGGTTTCCATTTTTACTCACAATATCGATCAATTTGTCAATGACTGCATTAGTGGTCTTGTACTGCGCACCACTTTTATAACCCCATGGACCAATCGTATCATCGGTTTGCCAGGGATCAATCCTGATCTCAGGAGCCTTACCTCTTTCATAGTCCAAAGTAGTGAGATCAGGAACATAGTAGCCGGTAAACGGTCTCGGCTTGGTACACATCACAGCTTCCTGCTTTCCTCCGTTTACTTCCATTGAGTGGTTATACAAATGAGCTATTACCTCCATTCCTGCCTTGCCATAATCTCCTCTGAATGGAATAGCTCCATCAAAATAAAAATGGTCGGGATGGTAATTATCAATCAGATCCTTCATTCTTTTCACCCATTCGTCCTTCCATTCTTGTGGTGGATTTTCCGGGCCAGCAGAAGACAGATCACCATGTTTTTTGAAATAAAAGTCATCGTACTCCGGGTTATCTCCATCGTAGGGTACTCCTGCCAAAGACCCATTCTTATCCGATTGATTGGCCACATTCATCCAACTGTATGCCCTAGCCACATGAGTGGTTACACCAAATCTTAACCCATGCTTCAATGTTGCTTCTCTCCACATTCCAATCAAATCCTTTTTCGGCCCCATTTCTTTGGCATTCCACCTATGATATTTCGAATCCCACAAGTCAAAATTATCATGATGAACAGCACATGGGGTAAAATATTTAGCTCCTGCCTTTTTAAACATAGCCAGTGTGGCATCAGGATCAAATTTCTCAGCCTTCCACATGGGTATAAAGTCTTTGTAACCGAATTTTGAAGGGTGTCCGTAAGTTTCTACATGATGTTTGTAAGAACCCGACCCTTCCTGATACATCCGGCGAGGATACCATTCATTCATTTCTGCGACTGAATACACACCCCAGTGAATATATATCCCAAATTTGGCATCATTGAACCACTCCGGGGATTTGTAATTACTTAATGATTCCACTGTACCTTCAAAAGGTACCTGGTTATCTTCTATTGGTTGTTCCTTTTTCTGTTGACAAGAAATCACCAACAGAAGTATTGAAATACCTATTGAGAATTGATACCTCATTTTCTTCCCGTTTTTTCCAGGTACTCTTCTCTGGTTACTGGCAAACTCTTAGCTGCTCCTTTTTTCCCTCCCAAAGCAACTTTGTTCAATTGTTCGGCAGGATGGTCATAGTAAGATGTATCCCATTGATAATAAACAGGACTGGCATCTTTCTTTGGCAAACCATCCAGAACTTTTTGAAATTTCTCTATAGATGCCAATATTTTAGGATCATCGGAATCTATCAGATTGATTTGCTCATCCGGATCATTTTTAAAATCTATAATTTCATAAATATGTCCTGTGGTATCCACATAAACTTTGTATTCCTTATCACGAATTACTCTATCACGAAACTCCTGCACGCTTGTGACTTTGTCATTAACTAACATAGCAAATCGACCACCAAGCCCCTGAATCCATTGTCTTTCTGTATCGGTGCTTTTTCCTAAAATAAGGGGTGCAAATGAATGTCCGTCATAAGTAAATTCCTTATCCATTTCCGCTCCCGCCAAATCACAGAAAGTTGGCAACAAGTCTGTAAAATCCACTAAGGCATCAGTTACTACTCCTGCAGGCACAATACCCGGACAGTTAACTATAAAAGGTGCATTCAATCCATTCTCAGTCAGGTGCATTTTACCCCCTCGCACATAACGGTCATTCATTCGGCCAATCTGTCCGGTTCCCGTTCCGTTATCTGTTGTCCAGACTATGATAGTATTGTCCCTGATTTTCAACTCTTCCAATGCGTCAGTCAATTTCTTTAGAATGATATCAGTATATCTGGTCATGGCTTCATGCTGATCTTCCTTGGGGGCATCAGGTTCTGCAGGAGTAGTAGTAAGTGGACCATGAGGCAGACACATTGGATAATAAATCATCATCGGTTTTTCTTTGTTCTTTTTCATAAAATCAATGATGAAATCTGAAAAAATATCTTCCCCAAACTGACCTTTATAAGTCTTACTACCTTCTTTTGTGTGGATATATGGATCCCAATACCGCAACTGACTGGCAGCAGTACTCGGCCCTCCATTTTCTCCACCTGTCCACATACAATATTCATCAAAACCAGCCTTAACCATTGCTTCAGGCTCAAGTCTGAAATCATTGATTTGCCATTTTCCAGCAGCACAAGTAGCATATCCTGCGTCTCTGATCATTCGACCAAATGATGGGTTCATAATCGGATCGAACCTGCCTCCATGTCCAAGTCTGGGTACATCATAATGATTCACCCAGCCATGACGCCAGGGATATTGACCTGTCAGAAGTGTAACTCTGGAGGGGGTACACTGTGGCATAGAATAAGCATTTTCAAATCGCATTCCTGTACGGGCCAGTTCATCAATATTGGGAGTACTTATGTCTTGCGCACCATAAGAGCTTATCCATTCCTTACCTATATCATCGAGCATGATAAATAGAATATTGGGCTTCTTTTTAATTGGTTTTTCCGATGTGCAACCAGATAAAAAAACACTTGTTAAAAATATGATTATCGTTAAGCTTTTATAGGCCAATGATCTCAAGTCAATCAATTTATTATCTATCATATCACAGATTTAATTTTTTTCACCACTTCTCTAGCTAAGAACTCACTTCCAGCTTCTGTAAAATGTACATTTTTAGGTGGCTGTAATTTTTCCAAATCAGGTAAGGTCAGGGCATTCAAGTCATTCACCATAATGTCATTTTTCTTCATAATTTTCAAAGCCACTTTATTGTATTTTTCAGGTTGATCTGCCCTTCTGAGAGGACCACCCGGCTTATCAGGGTAAGATGTAGTAGTGGCAAAAATAAGTTTAGCACCTGTAGCCTTTAATTTCGCTACTATCCCGGTTAAATTCTTTTCGTAGGTTTCCAGATCCGCTTGCTGTGGATCTTCCTGTTTGTTGCTGTTTTTTCCAGTTACAGGGTCAACATGCTTAAGATCATGTAGCCCAAAATTAAAATGAATTACATCCCATTTGGTATCTCCAAGCCATTCGTCTATATATTGAACTCCTTTGGTCGTTCCTTCACAATTCAAATAGCCTCCTCCAGAATTTAATGGACGTTGCACATTAGCCACGCCATCCATAAAGCCTTTTACATAATTTGTATAACCAATAGAAACCGAATCACCAATGAGCAACACATTAGGTAGTGCATTTTTGGAATATGCCAGTAGCACATTGGGGCTAATCGCAATGCCAGTACCTATCATTGTTTTCTTTATAAAATTTCTTCTTTGCATCGTAGCTGAATTTAATTTTGAACAGGTTTGTTTTTATTTAGAAATGATACCAGCCGATTTTTCATAGAAAGGGTCAATTCTTTATTTTCAACTGATAGTTCTTTGTCCTCAGAAATATCTTTTTTGACATTATACAATTTCACTTCTTCCGTATCCAAATCCAGAATCAACTTATAATCACCTTGCCTCATTGCTGCAGACGGTGTATGTCCCGAAACATGTTTGAGAGGATAATACCAATACATCTCCCTTTTATTTAGTTTACTGTTTTCTTTAGGATTAAAGACATTTACACCATCGACATGCTGATTAGGTAACAATGGAAGTCCGGCAAGTGATAATAATGTTGGATAAAAATCGTAACCACAAATCACCTGATCAGATTTCGTTCCTGATTCAACCTTTTTTGGATACTTGACAATAGCCGGAACTCTGATGCCTCCTTCGTACATCCATCCTTTGCCAAACCGTAACGGGAGATTGGAAGTTGGCATTTGCGGTGTGCCCCCCTTGGTGGTGGAAAAACCACCGTTATCTGAAGTAAAAACAATAATAGTATTCTCTTCCAGCCCTAATTGTCTGAGCGTATTCATGATCTTACCAACACTTTCATCCAAGCTCTGTACATTGGCTGCATACACCGGATTTGATTGCCTGATTCTGGAATACGCCCTGTCATCTATTTTTTCCAACACATCTCTGGTATCCAGTTCATTGCCTTTTGGTTCGTAATGTTTGATATACTCTTCTTTTCCTTGCAAAGGAGTATGTACAGCATAATGAGAAAAGTACATGAAAAATGGTTTTTCTCTATTGTTCTGAATGAAATCAATCGCTTCATCGGTAAGTCTGTCTGTAAGGAATTCCCCTTCTTTTCCTCCGGACAGCCCAAGGACATCTCTTTCTATAATTACCCTTCGTTTACCACCAATCCAATCTTGTCCAATATCTTCGTAAGGATAAAAATAAGATCCCGGCTGTCCGGCATAATTCACCCCAACAATCTCATCAAATCCCTGATTGGCAGGATGCCGCCCCTCAGTCATACCCAAATGCCACTTACCTGTAAAGTAGGTGGTATAACCATTTTCTTTAAATGCTTCTGCCATGGTTTTTTCATGAGTTGACAAACTTCCGGTCACACCAACATTTCCGGTTTTAACAGGCATCTTACCTGCCATGATTCCCGCCCTACTTGGCCCACATACAGGATGAGGTGCATAAGCTGCCGTAAACAAAATCCCTTCCTTAGCCAGTTGATCAAGAGCAGGAGTTTCATAGTATTTGCTGCCATAGCATCCCAAATCCATCCATCCCAAGTCATCAGCCAAAATAAAAATGACGTTTGGTTTGTCTGCTCTGACCTGGCAAAAGATAAATACTAAGAAAAGAAAGGATATTATGATTTTCCTTGGTGCAATCATCACTGACTATAAATTTATTTTTTCTTCATTTCCTTCCTGCTTCACTATCAGGTTTACAGTCATATCATCATCCCCAGCAAAAGAGCAATCAAAACGGAAGCTATGAGATCCTTTCCTCAGTACGGGTGGTTTTCTTCCCATATCATAAGTTTCAATAAATCTGCCTTTTGAGTCATAAATTCTCAATTCCTGAGACCCATTGCACACAACGGAAGCTCCAACTTCCATTTTATCCGGCAGGTTGAATTTGAAAGAATTGTCAAACTCTAGTGACAAGTCAGAAATAGTACCGCTACTTTTTTCCTGATCGCTTTTCAATGTCAATCTAAATTGAAGGGGTTGTTCTTCACTTCTGTTTGAAAAAAACCATTCCGAATCAGTAGGCTCGCCCGGCTGAAGTACTTTCTTCACATGTTCGAAACTATTAGTGGAAAACGGATGTAACAGCAGTGTTTTAGCATCCACTCTTTCCAGATGAAATTCGTTGTTTCCGTCTTTAAGTCTTTCCCGTTGTTCATCAGAAAATGCACCTGATAATCTGGCTTCTTCCCATAATTTGATCAAAGCCAGCAACTCATCGGTATATGGATTTGCTTCTAAAGATGGCCTCCTGAGTACCATTGCAAAGCCTGCATTGTAGCCAGCGGCTCTTGCCATCATCCACTCAATATCTGTAGGAATAGTGGTTGGAGTGATCATAAACCAACCCAACATATTCTTCAGATAATTTCTTTCTAAAAAAGGCTGAACCTTGAACCTACGATCGGCCTGACTTTCTCTAAAACCTCCATACCAGGGTTCACCCCAGTTGATAAAATGATTAATATGCCAGTAAAAATGCTTTAATCGACTGGAACTATTTACCGTAACATGATCCAACTGATTGTACCAGTCCAATGCAAATTTATCCATGGCGTAATCTCCATTTCCTGTAGCAAAACACCCTTCATGACCATCGAATCCCATTTGATTCACTCCGGTTTCATTTAAAACATTAGTAATATTCTTAACCATATCTTTCTGCATGTCCCAGTTAGGATAGAAGGTTTTATAGGCAAAATCCAATAATCTTACCGTTGTTTCTCCTTTTGAATGAGCTGTCGCTTTAGTTCCAAACGCTCCTCTCTGGCAATCATACAATATGAAAGGTTTTTCTGTGCTGACTGTTCCGTACCGAATTAGTTCGTCACCAATACGAACAGTATTCATCTTACTGTTTTTTTGGCTCAAGATCATTGCATTGTCAGAAATCTCAATATCATAATCTGAATCGCTGATATCTTCCACCAACTCTGCTGAACCTGATATTGCCAGTCTCCTGTCAGGAACAGGGGTAATGAATTTATCGTTTGGTGTAATGAAATTACTAAGTGTATGCACACCTACATTCAGCCCACTTTTTTTGGCTTTGTCTGCGCAAGCTTTCAAACCGTCTATACCACTGGGAAAAAACTTTTCATCTAACTCAAAATTACCCCAGGTTTTGAAAGGCCCTTCATGATACAGTGATCTTAACCCTGCCTTATTGGTATATTCGATCATTACATCCACATCTTCTTCTGTAAAAGGTGAAATGGCATAAGCTCTGTTTGTCTCCCTGGATTCCTTTACCCAGACACCATTTATTTCCGGATGAGGCAAACCTTCGGCCACTTCAATAGCTCCAATAGTTTTCAAAGCCATTTCCGGCTTACAACCAAAAAGTGCTATGGCAGAACCAGTGATCTTTCCTTCCTGGTCATTCAAAATATCTATAGGCCTGTCAGGAAATTTATTCTCCCATCCTTCCCAGGTAGATGAAGACCTGTCTTTTGTCCTGTCAATTGCAAAGGCCTGCAAAACCGAACCAAACTCAGTTGCTTCGGCTACAGTACCATGATAGCTGGTTACTCCCCTGATGTTATCCAATTTTCCGGCAGAAGTTTTGGGATTCAAAGATTGAATACCGATCGCAAATTCCTTGTTTCTGACCACTCCTACATTTTCTCCTATAGTTTCCGTTATTTCTGTAGGATAAGGGCCCCAAATAATGGCTTCAAGCCCCTCATCATTTGCAGTACTGGCTACTGTAAATGACACATGGGTTTTCTTTTTTTCTATATTTAAAACTACCTGAACCTTTGTCTGTTCAAATCCCAGTCTATATTTCGTGCCATCTAGTTTCTTGAAAGAAGCAGGCATACTCAGTTTTCCATCTGAAACTATGGCAAGTAAAGCACCTTTGTTTGCAGAAGGAACATAGTTTTTATTAGTTTTTATATCTATCAAAGAAGTAACAAAACCACTTTGATCTATTTCAATTTTAAAACTGTCAGTAATAAATGCATCTGATCCTTTTTTCTGAAATGAAAATAAGGCAAATACTATGGCTAATGCCACAAATCGCATTGTTTTATTCATTGTTTGTTTAACGTTTAATTGTTCAGGTTTTCGTTATTTGTTAGACCTGAAGTATTCGAATTAATTAATATCATTTATTGTATAAATGTCATTTTTATCAATAGACCAATACAATAGACACTCATAGATAGAGTCGCTCAGTTGATACAAATCCCTCAACAGATCAACCATTTATATACTTATCCATTTTCAAGAAATACGCAAAGTCGTTTTCATAGCTACCTTTACTAACAGGACGATAAATCACCTTCTCACCTACCATGTAAATACAATTATTTTACATTTTATTTTGAGATCAGAGTTTTCGGGTTTTACCTCCATTAGACTAATTGTAAAAAATGCAAAGCCAATGCCAAGACCAGATTATAAGTCACTCTGAAACACTTCAATAATTCGTCATTTATATTTTTTCGATACGTCAGTTGGATAGATAACAAAAAATAAACAGGTGAAAACCAAAGGGTATCACCTGCAATTTTGAAGCACTTTATAACCAATTATTTCAAAATTTAATTTTTTATGAAATAGCTGTTGTATGGTATTAACTACCTCCTACAAAAGACTATCATCCCACCGGCTTTGATATGAATCGCCGCATCAATATTACCAGTAATTAACCTGTTGAGCTATGCGTGTCTAAGTACAGATACAAAAAATCACTTGGTTGTGATCACAATAACTCCGGCACCTCCACTCCCTCCATAAACCGCTGCTGCTCCACCTTTAAGCAAGGATACATCTTTAATATTTCTTGTATCTAAGTTTGTGACGGTAGATGATGTGATTTTTGAGCCATTCAAAACTATGATAGCTGGTGTACTTTGGGTTCCGACACTTCCTGACAAGCCTTCTCTGAAGTAAGCATTATTGTTTTGAACTACTACGCCTGCAATTCTGCCTCTTATTATATCCCATACTGAATTGTAAGAAGCAAATTCCTGTGCTCTTCTCTCTTTCAGACGTTCAATAGCATTAGTCCTATGCGCCTGTGGTATGTAGCGAAAACCATCGTTTACCTGCTCCTTTCCATCTTCGGAGAAATCATCAGACAAAAGTTCCATTTCCACATTTATTTCCTGACTATCTCCTTTGATACTGACCTTTTGTGTTATAAAACCATCTCCAGAAAACCGAAGTTTATCTTTGCTACTTACTTCGATAGAAAATTCTCCATTACTATTACTAACTGTTTCCTTTTTACTTTTAGATGCGTATATCGTGATTTTTTCAAGTGGAATATCATTCCATATTGTCACTCTGCCTGAAATGATAACAGGATCGGCTAGTACAATATTCAAAAAAGAAATTAAGCCAGTAAATAAGAGTAATAAGGTTAATGATTTTATCTTTTTCATATTTTGGAGTTTTGATTTAAACCTGCAAAAGTTTTTTAATACTCTGCTTCTATGAACTAAAAAAGAGACTGTCTCAAAAGAATTAGGCAGTTGTATTTATACCTTTTGAGACAGCCCCTTTTCAGTTTAGTTCTTGTTAATCTTTAAAAGTCTCCGGAATACCCGGATATTCAACAAAATAATAAATATCATTTTCTACATATGGATTTGTGCCACGCTTACTTTCCGGAACCCAGAATATAGGTGAAGTGAAGTTACTTTCATCTGCAACTGCCTTGAATTGCTCGGTGTTAAAAATACCATCATCTGCATCATAAGGGATGCGTTCTACAATTCCATTGTCTTCCCTCAACACATTACCTACATCTCTAAATTTACCTAAAATAGGATGTCTTGTCCTCCTGATTTCTGCGGATAATTCAAGTGCTTCTATGACATTGATATCTATGTATTTTTGGCGCATCAGAATTTCCATTTTAGCTTCTGTATCAACGGCATTTTCAAAGTCTTGCCCGATTTTGGTTGCCCATGTCTGGATCACAGCATCAGACGGCTTACCAGGAAAACACATATTGTAAAAGTTAACTCCTTTTCCATTATAGTTGTCAACATCCAATGTGGCAATATTTGATGTATTGGTTGTTTTCCCCCAATTGTTCATAGAGTACCAATAATTGATAGAACTCACTACTGCATTTTCAATATGCTGCCTTGCAGTTGAGCCTGTATTGGCCAAACCTTTCAATGCAGCTTCTGCCAATAACAATTCGATTTCTGCTCTGGTAAACACTCTTACAGGTTCAATAAGGTTGGTAGTAGAAAATGGATTCCAATGCGACCATCCATCCAAATCAAAATGTTTATCGGCCTGATTATGACGCTCATTATTTGCTCCTACATGAATAGAAGCGTCCGTTCCATGATCTGCAATATTCCATTCACTAACCTTCAGGTCGATTGCTGTAGAAACCTCATAACTATACGATACCGGCATATATAAGCCCTCTCTGTTAGGAATAGCAAGAACCGGTAGTCTGGGATCGTCCAATCCCTCTGTATATACATGATCTCTATCTTCATCCAACCAATACATCAACTCAGGAGGAAACCACAGTGCATTACGGCTATTATTTGCCATATTGGCTTTGTAGGTACCGGCACTGGCCTGATTGATCCAGCTTTCATCCCGTGGGCCTTCAATATCTCCTGCAGGAAGATTGCCCCCACTTAAGATATCGGCTATAACCGCACCTGCTTCTGTTGGGTGCACATCACTTACACGTACGGCTGCCCTCAAGCGTACAGCAGTAGCAAACTGTACCCATTTGGTAACATCTCCTTTGAAAAAGACATCATACTGCTCAAACAAAGCCCTGCCTTTGGTCGATAAACCAGCATCCGCAGATTTTATCCCATCAGCATGCTCTTTAAATTTGGCCATTATATCCTGATAAACTTCCCACGGATCATCATACTGAGGAAAATAAACTCCCTCAGAACCCTTTAGGCCATCGAAATAAGGAATTGAATTATAAAAATCCACACTCTTCATGGCACTGTACAATCTGAATATCCTGGCCATATGAGAATAAACCAAATAATCTTTTTTCTCTTCTTCATCCATATCGGCTATCAAACCTTCCATTAGTGGTAATTCCTGAAAATATTGATAATTGTAGTCGTACAAGCGTTGAAACCCGGTCGTTGGCCAACTAGCTGTAGGATCATCATAATTTCCATATAGAGTACTACTGGTCCGGATAGTAGAATTCAGATGTATTCGATTGGGGATTCCGTGCCCATTAACAGAATTCTGATACCAACTGAATCCCTGATTCTTAAAGTCAGCCATATCACCCATCATCTGAGTCCACATCCTGGGCACAATATCCTGATCGTCAAAATACGTATTCGGATTGTCAAAAAGTTCTTGCAAATTATCCTGGCAGGCTGTTGAACTTAGTAACAACAGCGTCAATAGTATTAATAAATATTTTTTCATGATACTGTATTTTTAAATTCCAAAAGAAAGCTGAAAACCAAAACTCTGAGTAGATGGCAACACATCTTCGCCTTTGAAAGTCTTGGTGCCGGTAGATGCTTCTGCATCAAAATTTGGCATGGTTTTGTACAAGTACCCAAGATTTCTGGCAAACAAGCTCACAGAAAGGTTTTGTAAACTAATTTTCTGAACAAATGTGCGTGGAAAAGCATACGACAAAGTAATTTCCCGTATCTTGATATAATCATTGTTATATCTGGTATTAACACCATCTAATACCTGTCCACCTGTGGTAAATATGAATTTGTTGTCACTACCATAATACTCACTGGCACTTACAATAACATCATTCTCCGTATATACCGGATTCTCAGGGTCTGAAGCATCTTCTTGCACACCATTGACAATCATACCATCGTGGTACAATAACCCATCCATTGCATTTGCCGGAGCTGTCTGATCATGCTGCCATGGTACTTTCTCGCTGGTATCTTCATCAATATAGTATGCTAAACCACCATATTTTTCATTTCTCCCAGGCAGAGATTGTACTGTGGTTCCAGTACCTTTCAAAACATAGTCTGCAAAATTATACACTGTTGCCCCGTAAGAATAATCTAAGAAGAACCCAAGATTAAATCCTTTGTAGCTCAGGTTGGTAGAAAACCCACCAAGTAAACTTGGATATATATTTCCCATCAATATGTCTTCTTGTGAATCTATATCATAACCAACCCCATTAGAAGCAACAATTTGTCTTCCGGCAAATTCCCCTTCTTGTACTATCCTGGGCCCCTTTGCATAAATATTTCCTGACTGCTCACCTTCCCTTGCTATCACCTGAACACCATGCCCTACATCAGTAATCACTTTTTGTGGTAATCCCGGAAACAACTCTTGTATTTGGTTGTGCTGACTTGCCATAGTCCAGGTCATATCTAAACGCAGGTCATTCGTTTGCAGGGGTGTACCCTTCAACATAAGTTCATAGCCCCAGTTCCTTACATTTCCGGCATTTACTTTAATGGCATTAGCTCCTGTAACAGGATGCAAGCTTACAGACATGATCTGATCATACACATTATTTGTATAATAAGAGAAATCTAAACTCAACCTGTTGTTTTTGAAAAAGTTCAACTCAGTCCCTATCTCAAATTCTCTTTTTCTCTCTGGTTTGATAGCTCCTCCAAAAAGAGTTGCTGGTGCCTGTACACGTAGGGCATCTGTATCATTTAACAAATTGCCTGCCTGAAAAGAAAAATTTGAAGCAAAGTAAGTACTTGGAGCATCCCGGCCAATATCTGCAAATGAGGTTCTCAACTTACCGAATTGTAAGAAAGGAACTAAGTTTCTGGCTTTTTCTGTGAAGTTCCAGGTAAAAGCTACTCCCGGATAAAAATACGTATTGTTATCCGGATCCAAAGTAGAAGTCCAATCCCTTCTCGCATTTAATTCCAGAGTATAAGTATTATCCCAGGTAAAAGTAGCCAATCCCAATACACTATACAATTTCCTTTCATCGGTCGTATATCCTCTTACATTACCTATCTGGTCAGAGTTTTGTGGCCAATAATTGACATCCTGAGCAACCAATTGATTCCCTAAATTAAACCAATCAGCATAAATAAAACCGCCTTCAGAATTGGTATAGACACCTGCATACAATTTATCATTATACAATCGGCTATACGTAGTACCACCCATGGCAAATATTTTCAAACGATCATTAAGAACCAGTTTGTCAAAATTCAAAAATGCCCTGTATTCCTGATTAATTGCTTTTTCCTTTTGCACCCTGTACTCACCACCCAAAATATCAGGGCTAACAGCAGTGGGCTTCTCTTTATTTTCAATATCAGTATTAGTAAGATCCATACTGGCCTGACCTACAAAATACAACCAGTCTGTGAAATAAACTGTAGGACGAATGGAAGAAATCAAATGGGATTTTTCATCAACGTACCTATCTGCCTGTCTGCCATAATACTGGCGTGCCATAGGCAATTCAGGATACCAATTCTCCAAAATGCCCGGCACATAGTCCGGATCAAAATTATCACGGTAGTCATCTGTATATAAATACCCATAATTAGGGCTGTCAGGGTCAGTAACCATATACTTGCCATTGGCAATCAATTCTTCATATGGGGCATCCCTGTTTATACCGTTCACCATTCCAACAGCCCATTCGCTTATCCTGTTCTGAGTTTTTACATTGTAATAGTTGGAAGAAAAGTCCAGTGTAACTTTCTTGGAAACATTTAACTTTCCTGCAAAAGAGAATGTATTTTTCTTTTGAAAGAAATCAGGCACAATCCCCTGATAATCATAATTGGTATATGAAAACCGCATATTGCCATAATCCCCCCCATTGGTTACAGCAAAGTTTGTGCTTTGTGTGTGGCCATTTTCATAAAAAAACATATAATTGTTAGGATATGCCCGATACGGCCGGGTCACACCATCCCAATACAACAAATTGACATCTTCATTGCCGGCAAAAGCAGGCCCGAAGTTTAAGTGTGTAGCATGCTGTGTAAGTGTGTTTACTCCATTGACATCTATCCAGTTGTCTGAGCCTGTGCCAAAATCCCTGAATGCATATTCATTCTCTCCAGATCCAAATTCATTCTGAAAATCGATGTAGTTTTTTGGTCGCTCAACTGAATACTGGTAGTTCACATCCACTCCAAAACCTTTGGAGCTTTTACCTTTTTTGGTAGTAATCATTACTACTCCATTTCCCCCTGCACTTCCATACAAAACTGCAGCCTTGGCACCTTTAAGGATTTCCATAGACTCTATGTCCAATGCATTCAGGTCATTGATTCCACTACCGTAATCCCCCTTTCTTTCGGCATTTCCACCACCGTCATAAATCTCACTCTCAGTATCGTACATAGGCACCCCGTCTATCACAAACAGAGGCCTTGTTTTGGCATCAAATTCAAGTGCATTTGTGCCTCGTATATTGATTTCCACACCACCTGTTGGACCGGACACGGACTGCCTCACATTAACACCAGCGGCTCTTCCCTGAAGTATGCTGAATGGATTAACGGGGTTGCCAGCTTTAACCAGATCCTTACCTTCTACTTTACTTACAGCATAACCAAGCGACTTTCTATCCCTCATTACTCCCATCGCAGTTACTACTACTTCTTCAAGCTCCGTTAAGTCCGATTCTAAAACAATATCAACAATAGACCTTCCGGAAACATCAACTTCTTGAGAAGCATATCCTATAAAAGAAAATACTACTATAGAACCTTCCGGTACTTCAATTTTATAATTACCATCAATATCTGTAACAAGTCCGGTAGTGGTTCCTTTGACTATAATATTAACCCCGGGTAAGCCATTGCCTTCTGTGTCTGTTACTTTACCAGATACAGAAACATTTTCCACCATATCCAGAACAGAAAAACTTTTTTGCACCCCTTTTCTGTTTACAATAATTTGATTGTTTACCCTTTTGAAATCAACATCAGCTTTTTTAGAAATGTCCTTTAAAATGTCATAAAGATTTTCATTGTCCCTATCGATTGATATTTTTTTCTTTAAGGGAATGTTATTGGTAGCGTAAGAAAATTCAAAGGAAGTCCCATTTTCCAAAAGCTGAAATACTTCCTTTAAAGTAATATTGTTGGCCTCAAGAGACGTATTGATGTCTTTCAGGCTTTGGCCTTTAGCCAAATCAGTTGCCAGGAGCATAGAAGCACCCAGGCAATTCAAAAACAATATTAAAAATGTGTACTTGCTCACCTTAATAATTGTGTTTAAGTAGGATTTTTTCATAATTTTACAATGTTTTTAATGAAACATAAGTTTTGTTAAAAGAATCTAAGAAGAGCCCAGACGACCGCCAGAAGTCAAGCTCTTCTTTTTTTTATTTTTCTATAGCATAGGCATATCTGTTTTTTTCTATCGAATAGTTTAGTTCTGACAACCCTTTCCGGTTATTATTATTTGTTCATTCTTTATTTCATACCTGGAGCTTGTGGCAAAAGTGATGGCCTCTAACATGGCTTCCAATGATGCATTTTTAAAATTCGTCTTAATAAGACAATTGTTTATTTTTTTGTTTTTCACTATAAACTCTACACCATACCTTCTTTTTATAGCCTTTAATACTTCTTCCAATTTCACATTGTCGAAAGCAAAAATATTATCCTTCCATCCTACAATACTTCCCAAGTCCACACTGCTGATCTGACCTAATCTGGTACTGGTATTGATAACAACCTGCTCATTTGGCCTAAGCAGAAAGTGTTCATTTTTTTTATTTTCATGAAGATTGCTGAAAACTTCTACACTACCTTCCAACAACGAAACATTTACATTAGACTCATCTGGAAATGCATGTACATTAAACTTAGTGCCCAGAACCTTAGTACTAACGTCCCTGGTTCTGACAATAAATGGCCTTGTTTTGTCTTTGGCAATTTCGAAGTAAGCTTCTCCCTCCAACTCTACCACCCGCAAAGAATCGTTAAATATTGAAGGTCTTGACAGTTTACTTTCACCATTCAAAACCGCCTTAGACCCATCTGAAAATGTAATCGTTGAAAGCTGTCCGGAAGCTGTCTCTGTCACTTTCCATGAAGATTTAGAAACTACATTGTTTTGATTGTTTTGTTGAGAATTCAGACTAACATACAAGTAACCCAATGAAAGAATAAGAGTAATCGACGCAGCAACTTTCATAAATACACGCCCTATGTAACTTTCCCTGAGGTAAATTCGACCTTTCTCAAAAGCAAAAGAACTGTCTTCTTTTGCTATTTTCTGAGCAGTCATCTGCTTTCCTGATGCTATGTTGAAAGAATCTTTTTCATTTAAAGCAGTTTCCCAAACATGTTGTAATTCATTAAACTGTTTTTTATAGCTGTCATTCAAAAGCATTTGGTCTAACTCCGTTTGTTCATGCTCTTGTATTTCTCCTGAAAAGAACTTTGAGGTCAGTAGATGGAATTTTTTATTTTTCATAATTTTTCCTTACGACCATATAGACGACAATAGAACAACCAACCTACTAGTGAGGAGAAAAAATATTTTATTGAGGAAAAATCTCTACAAATAGTATAGAGAAATTAATAGTATGCTATCACCAAACTTATACATAGAAGTGCAACAGTCGTTATCAAATTCATTAAATCCTGACGATATGAAGACATATATTTGACAGCCTCAACCATGTGGTTCTGAACTGTTCTGGGTGAAATCGACATGGCTATTGCTATTTCATTATAGCTAAGCCCCTCCAGCCTGCTCATTCTAAATACCAATTGTCTTTGCTTTGGCATTTGCTTAATTATTTCTTCCAGCCGTGCAGAAAATTCGGTATAGAGAATGTTGTGATCAGCCCCTTCAGTTTCTCTAAGTGAATTTAAAATACTTTCGTTCAATTCTTCCGAAGGAATTTTAGAACTCCTTAGTTTGGTAAGAGAGAGGTTCTTGACTGATCTGAATAGATAAGATCGTAAATTTGATTTCAGGTTTATTTCTCTTCTTTTTGACCAAATGTAAGCAAATACATCAGATACGATTTCCTGAGCTGTCTCATGATCCCTGACGAATTTATTGCAATACCCACAAAGTTGAAGGTAATACTTCTCGAAAATTTTTTCAAAAGAAGCTATATTCCCCTTCTTGACCTTTTCAAATAAAGCAATATCTGCGTCCATATTATTAAGTCATCACCAGTCAATCTACAATTATTGACAAATTGATTCGAAACTCAAAATAAAAGGAATGATTTCAGAACGATTGCTTTGCGGGTTACATTACTACATAAAACCACTTTTCTGCATCCACTCCAGTAAAGGCAACATCCATTCGTTGATTGGGAGGCTCAAAACAAAGCCATGATTTCCTTTTGGGTAGAGGTGCATCTCAGCAGAAACTTTATTCCGGATCAAAGCCTGATAAAAACGAATACTGTTATCGACAGGTACGACAGTGTCATCTCCGGTATGGGTGATCCAGGTTGGCGGAGTATTGGCAGTGACTTGCAATTCATTGGAAAAAAGTAAAATCTGATCAGTATCAGGATTCTTTCCAAGCAAGTTTGTTCTTGATCCTTCATGTGTCAGGTCATCTGTCATGCTAACCACAGGATAAACCAAAATCATAAAATCAGTCCTTAAGTTTACATTTTCTTTATTTTCGATATAGGATTTATCGAAATGCGTTCCGGCTGTTGAAGCCAAATGACCACCTGCGGAGAATCCCATTATGCCTATTTTATCCGCATCAACATTCCAGGTATTAGCATTTTTTCGAACCATTTTGATCGCTTGTTGGGCATCTTGCAGAGGTCCTATCGATTTGTCCAGCATGATCGAATCACTTGGCAAACGGTATTTCAGAATGAAAACTGTCACACCATTGGATGTAAACTCTTTAGCAATCTTTATGCCTTCAAGGAGATAACTTTCCATTCCATATCCACCTCCGGGACAAATGATTACAGTGGTACCTGTCGCTATTTTTTTATCCGGAAAATAGACCTCAAGTGTAGGTTGAGAAATGCTTTTGTAACCAAAAAAATTACCATCTTTTTTCAGCTCTATTTCTTTCATCTGATAAGGCTTACTATTTGGAACAACTCCTGTATAAAGTGGTAACACTTCCTGAGCCTTTGAAATAAAAACTATAAAAACAAAAGAAACTAATGCAATTTTATTCTTCATGGTAAATTTTAATTTTTGAGCCTCTTTGTTAAATCCGGAATAATTATTTTCATCGCTTGTTTTACATCTATATAGTCATTCAAATCTTTCAGCGTTACCACTTTATAATTGTGTTTTGATAAGTATTGCAGGTATTCTTCAAACAACTCCGGTGGCGTATTTACCCAGGGGTGTTCAAGGTCTGGAACGCCATGGATGGTCAGGACAACAATCTTTCCATCTTTCGCTTCTTTCAGAGCTTCCATTATCTCACTTTTGTTATCTGCCACCATTGCCCAACTGGGCACTAACAATGGATGATCGCTCAACGGATCATAAGCCCTGCTTCCTCCAGCTCTGGCAAATTTATACCCTTGTTCTTCCAATACATCTATTGCTGCCCGGTTCAGGTCATAACCGGGATAAGCGAAATCGGATGGTTTTTCTATACCAAGAGAATCGCATTTGTCTTCAATATAACTGAGCTGGACTATCAACTGATCTTTGGAAAGTTTACTAACACCTGCATGGGTTGCGGTATGATTGGCTACTTCAAACCCCATTCGATCCAGTTCCTGCATTTGCCTCCAATTCATGTACAATAAGCTATCCTTGTAGTTTGGTGGAAACTCACAGACAAAAAATGTGGCACTAAAACCATACTGCTTTAATAATGGAGCTACCACAGAATACTGGCTTGCAGGAGCATCATCAAAAGTAAGAATGACCAAACTGTCAGGAATTTGCTTTTTCAGAATCTGAGCATTGCATATTGTAATGGCAAAAAATGATAAAAAGAGGAAGGTGTTTTTTTTCATTGAAAATGAGTTGATGCAAACAACTCTAAATACAGAACAAGATAAATTCTTCAATTCAAAGATTTGTTTTGAGGTATCTTACTGGTGATTGATTTTGAAGCAAAAATCAATCCCTGAATAATAAATCCGATCAATATCAGTACACATATTTCTAACTGCGAAGCAACATTGCTACTGGCGATGAGTCGTTTGGAATTGTCAATGATATTGCGGGCTTCAGAAAGCTGGACATCAGAAAGCTGATCCAAATCAATAGCTATTTTCTTGTGATACATAGCAATTGATTTTTTTAGCATTTCGGGATCATCAGCAGAATTGGAATTAATAAATTTAATTTCCTCCTGCTCCAATTCAGTTACCTGTTTTTTCAGATCCGAGAAAAGATGCGATTCGGCAGTTGTTAGTTTTGTCTTCTCATAGCTGTAAATCAAATCGGCAATAGAGTCATTAAGCATTTGATTTTTTTCAATGAACTCAGAAACATCAACCTGTTCGTAATAATCAAACAACAACTTCTTCTTGTGTACCTGGCTCGCTAATTTGTAGATATAACTTTCTACTACCAACCGGTCTTTATATACCGATGCGAATGAATCCTGCAATTCCAAAAAATGGCTCTTATCCATCATATTGGTAGCAAGCACCAACAACAAAACGACACCCAAGGCTATGGCCACCTTAATTTTTCCAGCAATAAAATAAGTCCATTTCATAGTGATGTAATTGTAGTTGCATAATAGTGCCAGATGCAATCCGGCTGTCATTTCTCTTAAAGACAGAAAATATTTAAGAATTCCCGTCAGTCATTCGTTTCGTGTTGATAAATACGCATTCTCATTCAACCCCACTCTCAAGAATAGTCAATTTAGCCTTGTCCACATCCAGCTCCGCTTCAATGCCAAATGGCAGGGTGGAATTGTCATCAATATGCCCTATTGGCAAGCCATACAGCACTGGAATATTTAGATTAGCCAGTCGGTCTTCAAGCACTTCCCTAAGTGAAAGTGACTGGCTGAAATCCGGATCATCCGGTTTGGTTTCGCATCCTGCAAATACACCCAACGCCAATCCTTTTGCCTTGTGAAGTTTTCCTGAATTCAACAGATGAGTCAACATCCTGTCAATTCTATATGGCGACTCACCTACGTCCTCTATAAACACAATTTTATCATCAAAATCCAGGTCATAGGGTGTACCCATAACAGATACTATCAACGAAAGATTCCCTCCTGCTAATCTGCCTGTTGCCGTACCTGTATTTATTTTAATTAAATTAAAGACCGGATCCTCTATCTCGTCCCACTGTCCGGGTCGTTCAATGACAGATTTGTTTTTTCCTTTGATTAAATTTCGCTCAAACTGGTCAGTAGTAAAATCCGAGTATTCTGATGCGCCAACCGGTCCATGAAAACACACCAATCCTGTTTTGGCATGTATGGCAAAGAGTAAAGCAGTAATATCACTATAACCTACCAGTACTTTGGGGTTGGATCGGATCAGGTCGTAGTTGATGTGAGGAAGAAGCCTGCCCGATCCGTACCCTCCTCTGGCACAAACAACTCCTGCTACTTCAGGGGTTTCAAACATAGTGTGCAGGTCTGCCAATCGTTGCTTATCTGTTCCGGCAAGAAACCCTTTTTTCACACGCATGTTTTCGGAGTATTTTACCCTGAAACCAAAGTTTTCCAGATTTTCAACAGACTTTTCAAAGGCTTCACGAGTTACAGCACTTGCAGGCGTAATAAGTCCTACAGTATCTCCTTTACTAAGCTTTTTTGGTTTGATAAGAGCTGGTGAACCCTCAGTCTTATTTGCTTTTACAGTTGTCAAAGACAACCCTGATACTACTGATGCTACTGCTGTGACCTTTATAAATTTTCTTCTTTCCATTTAATCTCCTGAATCGGGCCAGATATCAGCCCATTTACCATAAACTAAAAGTACCATAGTTTTGATGATAATCAAAAGTGATTTGGTATTTCAAAGGAAAAGAAAAGGTGAAAGTTAAAAATGCAGCGTTCGATTATGCCATTGTATGGTAAACCTGCTGTACATCCTCGTCTTCTTCCAGCTTTTCCAATAACTTTTCTACTTCCTCTACCTGCTCTGGATTCAGTTCTTTGGTCATGGTTGGAATACGCTCAAATTCAGAACTTATGATTTCCAGATTCATTTCTTCAAGTGCTTTCTGAATCGTCCCGTAACTTGCAAATTCTCCGTAAATAATAATATTCTCATCTTCCACAAACAACTCTTCCGCTCCAAAGTCGATCAGTTCAAGCTCTAGCTCTTCCATATCCAGTTCTCCTTGTGCTATCTTAAAATGACATTTGTGGTCGAACATGAACTCTACAGAACCGGACGTCCCCAGACTTCCTCCATATTTGGTAAAATAGCTTCTGACATTGGCCACCGTCCTGTTGTTGTTATCGGTAGCTGTTTCTACTAACACCGCTATTCCATGTGGTGCATATCCTTCAAATAATACTTCCTTATAATCTCCGGAATCCTTATCAGTAGCTTTTTTCAGTGCCCGCTCCACATTTTCTTTAGGCATATTCTCTGCCCTGGCATTCTGAATTATCGCTCTCAATCGTGAATTCCCGGCAGGATCAGCACCACCCGCTTTGGCTGCCATGGTAATCTCCTTCCCTATTCTCGTAAAAACTTTGGACATGTGTGCCCAGCGCTTCATTTTTCTTCCTTTTCGAAATTCAAATGCTCTTCCCATTCTAAAATTATTTTGCTTAAAACTTAACCCCAAACTTAATAAGTTGGAACAAATTAAAATCAATAATACTATTCAAAATTTCAAATTCAACTTTGAATATTTGAAACCGACAACAATAATTTTCTTTATGTGGAAAACTTCCAACTTTCCTTTTCCGATATCTCAATATAATTCCTCAACTTTATAAGTTCGATTTACTACCATTAAATGCCGACGGATGTACCTGATTTTTGATACTGAGACCACTGGATTACCAAAACAATACAATGCCCCTTTAACGGATTTTGACAACTGGCCAAGACTGGTGCAATTGGCATGGCAACTACATGCCAATGATGGGTCTCTCATAAGTCATCAAAACTATATTGTGAAGCCTGATGGTTTTACGATTCCATTCAATGCGCAAAAAATTCATGGCATATCGACTCAACGAGCCGAAGAAGAAGGTTTTGAATTGAAATTCGTATTGGAGGCATTCCGAAAAGACATTGAAAAAACCAGGGCTACAGTAGGTCACAATATCGAATTTGACAACAATATTGTTGGCTGTGAATATTTAAGGTCAAACCTTCCCAATGTGCTGGAAAATCAATTCTGCATTGACACGAAAGAAGAAGCAACGGATTTCGTAGCTATTCCCGGAGGTCGTGGAGGCAAGTTTAAGTGGCCCACTCTGACGGAATTGCATACCAAACTGTTTGGGGTGCCTTTTGAAGATGCTCATGATGCAGCTTACGATGTTGATGCTACTTCCCGGTGTTTCTTTGGGTTGCTCAAAGAAGGTGTGATAAAAACCCTGGATGAAACACCAGCTTCCTCTATCACTTACGAAGCTCCAAAGTTAGCTGATGCTAATTTCGCAAAAGAGGATGACGCAAAAAAAGATAACGGACTTACCAAAGGAAATGCAAAGGACATTACCTCTCCATTTTGTCACATTCATGTGCATTCACAATATTCAGTGCTTCAGGCAACAGGAGATGTTAAGTCTATAATTGAAAAAGCCAAAGAACTCAATATGCCTGCCGTCGGACTGACCGATCTGGGCAATATGTTTGGTGGGTATAAGTTTGTGCAGGGAGCCATAGCCAGCGGCCTCAAACCTATTCTGGGATGTGAATTTTACTTATCTGAAAATCGATTGGTAAACAAATTCACCAAAGACAATCCTGATAAAATGTCGCAGCAGGTACTGATAGCAAAAAATAAAGCAGGATTTCACAACCTCGCCAAACTCACCTCTTTGGGATACATTGAAGGGCTATACGGACTCTACCCCCGTATCGACAAAGACTTAATCCTTCAATACAAAGAAAATTTAATCGCCCTTACCGGTGGTCTAAAGAGTGAAATACCTTATCTGATACTCAATGTCGGAGAACAACAGGCAGAAGAAGTTTTTAAGTGGTGGCATGACAATTTAGGGGAAAATTTTTATGTAGAAATCAACCGTCATGGGCTGGAAGAAGAAGAGCATTTGAATGAGGTATTACTTGGTTTCGCTAAAAAATACGGCACTAAAATAATAGCCTCAAATGATGTTTTTTATTTAGACAAAAGTCAATCAAGAGCACATGACATATTACTCTGTATCAAGGAAAACAAAAGTATAAATGACCCTGTAGGTACTGGCCGGGCTTATAGGGATGCTTTGCCCAATCAGGAATATTATTTCAAATCTCAGGAAGAAATGAAAGCTCTCTTTGCGGATATCCCTGAGGCAATTGAAAATATACAAGAGTTAATTGATAAAATTGAGACTTACGAACTCAAGAGAGAAGTACTTCTTCCAAAATATGACATACCAGATGAGTTCAAATGTGAAGAAGACGAAACAGATGGTGGAAAAAGAGGGGAAAATAAATTCCTCAGGCATCTGACCTATGAAGGGGCAAAAAAGAGATACGGAAACATCACGCCCGAAATAGAAGAAAGACTCGATTTTGAACTGATGACAATTGAAAAAACCGGTTATCCCGGTTATTTTCTTATTGTTCAGGATTTCACTACCAAAGCAAGAGAAATGGGTGTGGCAGTTGGTCCCGGCAGGGGATCGGCAGCAGGATCAGCTGTAGCCTATTGCATAGCAATTACGAATGTTGATCCCATAGAATACGACCTACTGTTTGAAAGATTTCTAAATCCGGATCGGGTATCACTTCCCGATATTGATATTGATTTTGACGATGAAGGACGAGACAAAGTCATTCAGTATGTCATAGAAAAATACGGATCAAAACAAGTGGCTCAAATAATCACTTACGGCACCATGGCTGCTAAATCAGCCATAAAAGATGCCGGACGTGTGATGGATTTATCATTGCCTGACACTTCATCCATTGCTAACCTTGTTCCAGAAAAACCAGGAACAACTCTGGACAAAGCTTTTGCGGAAGTAAAAGAACTGCAAGATCTTTTTAAAAGCACTGGTCCAAGAGCAGAAGTACTTCAGCAAGCCAAAGTATTGGAAGGATCGGTAAGAAACACCGGCATACATGCATGTGGAGTTATCATTACCCCGGACGACATCACCAACTACATCCCAGTAGCCACAGCCAAAGATGCGGATTTATTGGTCACGCAGTTCGACAACAGTGTGGTAGAAAATGCTGGTATGTTAAAGATGGACTTTTTGGGACTAAAAACATTGTCCATAATAAAGAGTGCCATTGTCAATGTAAAAGAAAGACATGGCATAGCCCTTGATCCTGATACCATCCCACTGGATGATGCTAAAACTTACGAACTGTACCAAAGAGGAGAAACCAACGGCACTTTTCAGTTTGAATCTCCTGGCATGCAAAAACACCTTAGGGCATTAAAGCCCGACAGGTTTGCCGATTTGATTGCTATGAACGCACTCTACCGTCCCGGCCCAATGGAATATATACCCAATTTCATCGCCAGAAAACATGGAAAAGAAGAGATTTCATATCCGCTAAAAGGCATGGAGGAATATCTCGCCGAGACCTATGGTATCACCGTATATCAGGAGCAGGTAATGCTACTTTCCCAGACGCTTGCCGGGTTTACCAAAGGCCAGGCAGATGCCCTGCGAAAAGGCATGGGTAAGAAGAAGAAAGAAATAATTGACGAACTAAAACCAAAATTTGTAGCTGGTTGCGCTGAAAGAGGCCATGATCCAAAAATAGTAGAAAAGGTATGGAGTGACTGGGAAGCTTTTGCCGCCTATGCTTTCAACAAGTCTCACTCAACGTGCTACTCTGTAGTTGCTTACCACACTGCATACCTCAAAGCCAACTACCCTGAAGAGTACATGGCTGCTGTGCTTACCCACAACCAAAGCAATATCGAAAAGGTGAGCTTTTTCATGGAGGAGTGTCGCAATCGCAGCATCAAAGTATTGGGGCCTCATGTGAATGAATCGGGAGTTAATTTTAAGGTAAACAAAGACGGGCAAATCAGATTTGGATTAGGTGCTATCAAAGGAACCGGCGACTCTGCTGTAACGGCCATTATAGAAGAAAGGGATGAAAACGGGCCGTTCAAAGATATTTTTGACTTTGCCATCAGGGTAAACCTACGCTCTGTCAACAAAAAAACTTTTGAAGCCCTGGCCATGTCGGGTGCTTTTGATTGTTTTAAAAGCTACCATAGAAGACAATACCTGATCACCGACGATGGGGAAGCCAGCCTGATTGAAAAGGCCATTAAGTATGCTACAAAAGTGGAACAGGAAAAACAAAGTGCTCAGGCATCTTTATTTGGTGGAGAAACCGGAGTATCCATACCTGCTCCTAAGGTATCGGATGTTACACCCTATACAGAACTTGACAAGCTAAAAATAGAAAAAGAAGTAGTCGGCCTTTACATCTCAGGGCATCCGTTGGATCAATTCAAATTTGAAGTAGATAAATTTTGTAATACCAGCATCTCCAAACTCAATGAAAACCTGGAAGACCTTAAAAACTTAGGCAATATAAAAATTGCCGGAATAGTAACCGAGGTAAGCCATAGAATGACGAAAACAGGAAAACCATTTGGAACACTTACTGTGCAGGATTTCACTGATACCTATACGTTCTTTCTATTTTCTGACGATTACCTCAATTTCAAAGAATTCTTTACACCTGATTGGGGGATCTACATTCAGGGAGTCATCCAGAACAGGTGGAAAGGTGGAGAGCTTGAGTTGAAAATCCGAAGTATCAGTTTGTTATCTGATTTAAGAGAAAAACTTACAAAAGGAATTAACCTGCAAATTAATCTGGAAGACCTAAACCAATCTGTAGTAGATGAAATAATACAACTGGCGACATCTCATTCCGGCACTTGTGACCTCAAACTGAACATACGAGATGCTAAAAGTGGTAAAACAGCCAGATTATTATCCAGAAAGTTCAAAGTAGATCCTGCAGACGAATTACTCGAAAAGCTAAATACTATGGATGAAATTGAATACCAGGTGACAACTTAGATTCTTAAAGAAGAATAATTATTTCAGTTTCTGATTTTATCGTGTATATTTATTTTAGAAAGGATAGTAAGGGAAACTAAATACTGTGATTGTTCATGAATGTCGGTTAACAAAATTAGAAGGATTCTTTAAAAGTTATAAAAATCATCTATTCTTGTAAACTTACTAAGTTACCTTTCAAATATTTTACATTAATTATAACATTGCACGTATGAAGAAGCTTTTACACCTTTTTTTATTTGTTGGTTTGGCCGTTTTGGCATCTTGTGGTGGAGATGATCCTCTGCCAAGTCCTGTGGTTAGTTTCATTACTGATCCCGGAGTGGTTGAAGTTGGTGTTCCTGTCCAGTTTGAAAACCAAAGTTTAAAAGCTTCGAGCTACCTGTGGGATTTTGGAGGTGGAGTCACATCAGAAGAAATATCTCCAACAGTTACTTTTGACAGCCGTGGAGACTTGTATGTAAAACTCACAGCCAAAACAGATGACGGACAAATGGTAATTGACTCTGTACTTGTATCTGTTAAGGAAAGAGTTCTGACTGGTTATTATGTAAATATCTTCCCTTCCACGAATGGGGATGAAGCGTGGGATCCTGAAGAAGAAGGCTCTGCACAATACGCTGACATTTTAATTCAACTATATCCTACGGACGATAACAATACAGATGGATTGCTGGACGGTATATTTGTAGATTGGCCTTATGGGCCACTTGCAGCTGAAGTGGAAAGTAATGTTTTTGGAGAAATCACATTGACTGACGATGATTGGGTTTTAGTCCTTTACGATTATGATGGAGACTTAGAAGCTGATTTTGATGAAACTAAATTGGCTACAATGACTGGTGTACAATTCAATCCGGTTCAATCTATTACTTACAAAAGTGATGATGAAACATCAGGTTTCTTGTCAGTTCTATTCACCGATTCCAATAACAATACTTTGGATGTAGATCTTACATTCGAAATAAAGTAACAAAAGATAGCTTTAAATTTTCTTCGTTTATCAAACCAATTGTGAATGACCCTTTATACTGATGAGGTTAGAAGTAAAATAGTATTCGTACTAATAGTAGCAATACTTACATTTAGTACATGTAATGTTTTCGGGCAAGGTGGAATCTCCATTAAAGGTCAGGTAAAAGACGAAACGGGTGAACCTCTTATTGGTGTTACAGTACGGATAGAAGATACAACTACCGGATCTATTACGGATTTGGATGGCAATTTTTCCATCATAGGGAACAAAGGGCAAACCATAGTATTTACCATGGTGAGCATGCAAACGCAAAAAGTAGTCATTCAGGATGCCTCTCCTATTAATATCGTATTAAAAGAAGAAGCGGCAGTACTTCAGGAAATCGTTGTTAACGGCTTTCAGGAGATGGATAGAAAGCTTTTCACAGGAGCATCCGATAATTTGAAAATGTCTGACATCAAAGCCGCAGGTATGGTGGACGTCAGTCGGGTGCTGGAAGGGCAGGTTGCAGGGGTAAACGTTGACAATGTGTCGGGCACATTTGGTACTTCCCCAAAAATAAGAATTCGGGGAAATGCATCTATCAATGGCAACAATCAGCCTCTTTTTGTGGTAGATGGGGTTATTCTGGAAGACTTAACCAATGTAAGCACAGACGATTTTATTTCAGGAAATGCGAGTACTCTTACAAGTTCTTCTATAGCAAACCTCAACCCGGACGATATAGAGTCCTTTCAAATATTAAAAGATGCATCAGCAACAGCAATCTATGGTGCAAGAGCTGCCAATGGTGTGATTGTAATCACTACAAAAAGAGGCAGAAGTGGTGACTTACAAGTCAGTTATTCAGGAAATTATTCCGTGAAACTCAGGCCTACATACAATCAATTCAACCTGTTAAACTCAGCAGAAGAAATGTCTGTTTACCGTGAACTTTACGATAAAGGCATAATAGATATTACTACTTCTGCAAGGGCTCAAAACTATGGTGCTATGGGAAAGATGTTTTCACTCATTGCCAATCATGATCTGGATTGGGGGCCGGGAGGAGGGTTAAATGAAGAGTTTCTTAATAAATATGAAAATGCAAATACTGATTGGTTCGATATATTATTCAGAGATTTAGGATTGCAACAGCAGCATTCGCTGAGTTTTACTACAGGTACAGAAAAGTCAAACAACTATTATTCCATTAGTTACCTGAATGATCAGGGACAAACAATTGCAGATCAGGTACAGAGGTTCACAGGAACGGCCCGAAACACTTATTTCCTTTCCAAGGAATTTACGTTTGGTTTGAAAATGACAGCAAGTTATCGTGATCAAAAAGTGCCAGGGACAAGGAATAGAGAATTGGATCCACTGACAGGACGCTTCAGTAGAAGTTTTGATATCAATCCATTCAGCTATGCATTGAATACAAGCAGGTCAACCAGGCCCTACAATGACGATGGCAGCCTGGAATATTTCAGAAGAAATTATGCTCCGTTTAATATCCTCGATGAACTTGAAAAAAACTTCATAGACATCAATGTAGTTGATGTTTCAGCACAAACAGATTTTGAAATTACACCAAGAAAAAACATATCTATCAAAGGTGTATTTCAGGCCCGGTATGCCAATACAAAAAGAGATCATACAGTACATGAAAATTCCAACCAGGCTGAAGCTTATCGTGCCAACAGCACTCAGTATATTCAGGATGCCAACAATCTATTGTTCAGAGATCCTGACAACCCGGGTTTGAATCCCGTGGTAGTACTCCCTCAGGGAGGTTTCAACTATTTGGATCAAAGTGAATTTCTGAACTTTTTCAGCCGGATCAGTGCAGAATGGAATACCACCATTGCTGATAAACATGAAATCAATCTTTTGGGAGGCCAGGAAATCAGGTTTACCAACAGGCAGGCAAGCAGCACCACGGGAATAGGCGTAATATACGAGAGTGGAGGGATTGTAGTAACCGACCCTAACATTATTGAATTCTTCAACCTGCAAAACATAGACTACTATACCTTAAATAAAGAAAGAGACCGATTTATTGGGCTTTTTCTAAATGGAGGATATGCATATAAAAGTCGGTATGTAGGGAATTTTACAGTAAGATATGACGGCTCCAACCAATTGGGAAAAAGTCAAAAAGCCAGATACCTGCCAACATGGAATGCCAGTGGAGCATGGAATGCACACAACGAACCTTTCATGCAAAGATTTAAGTTTATCAACGAATTGAAATTAAGAGCTACTTATGGAGTTTCAGGAAACCTCCCCCCAAGTGCAAGTGCCTTATTGAATCTTCAGGCGGATGTAACTGTGAGACCAACGGATGTAGAACCGTACCTGTACATAGAAGACTTAACCAATGAAGAACTAACCTGGGAAAAATTAAAAGAATTTAATGTCGGAATGGACTATTCTGTATTAGACAATAGAATTTCCGGATCATTGAATTTTTACAAAAGACAGGCATTTGACCTGATTGGCATAGTTCAAACCAGTGGAGTTGGCGGCCAGGGATTGAAAGCCGGAAACTTTGCTGACATGGAAGCAACAGGTTATGAATTTACCATTTCTACGGTAAATTATAAAAATGATAAATTCTCTTGGCGAACAAATTACAACTTTGGCTATACCATCGACAAAATCACCAGGCTTGATTTTGGGCCGAGATTGGTTGATGCCATTGGCCAGGGAGGTGCAGCCGTGCTCGGAGGGCCAAGAAGAGGGCTTTTTTCAACAAAATTTGCAGGGCTCAACAGTCAGGGAATTCCCACTTTTTATGATGCCAATGATGAAACAATCCTTGAACTTGATTTACAAGAAAGAGAAGACTTAATAAGTACACTTCAATATGAAGGAGCCACAGAGCCCAGAGGAGCAGGTGGTCTTACCAACACATTCCAATATAAAGACTTTACTTTCAGCTTTCTTCTTTCTTACAAAATCGACTACAAAATCAGGTTAAATGACGCTATTTACTCCTCTTACACCGATTTTGATGCATTACCCGGTGAATTGGTAAACAGATGGATAGTGCCCGGAGACGAAGCGAATACAAACATCCCGGTAATTTTGGACAATGGCCTGGCCTCAACCGACAGTGAAGTGGTTTCGGCTTATAGCCTATACAATAAGAGTAATGTGAGAGTTGCTTTTGGTGACTACATCAGGCTTAAAAATGTAAGACTTTCTTACAACCTTTCTGCTAAAACAGTAAAGAAAATTGGAATATCAAGAGGTTCTTTCAGCATAGAAGGGCAAAATTTGTATTTGTTGTTTTCAGACAAAGAAGCACTCAGAGGGCAAGATCCGGAATTTTTCAGCTCGGGAGGAGTATCATTGCCTCAACCAAAAATGTTAACCTTTTCATTAAATATAGGACTATAAACATGACCAATTTGATGATGAAGAAAAGAATACATACTACGACAAAAAGGTCAGCTAATAAAGTAGCAAAAACTATCTCTATTATATTGTTGGCCATATTATTCAACAGTTGTGGGGATTTTCTGGATGAAGTGCCCGACAACAGGGTTTTTCTTGATGATCTGGACAAGGCGGCACAACTTCTAACCAATGCTTACTCAGTGGCTAGCCCGGCATTTACAGACTGGATGTCGGATGATGTAGGCTATACCAGAGGTACTACAAAGAGACCAAGTCATGAACGCCTTTATGCCTGGGAAGATGACACTTCAGACCCGACAGAACAAGACTCCCCTGCTTATTTCTGGTTCAATACTTATGAAGCAATAGCCCATTCAAATGAAGTTTTAGCTGCACTTGCTGACATCCCGACAACCTCTGAAGAAGAAATAGCACGTAAAAAATCAATACAATCAGAAGCACTTCTTACCCGTGCTTACGGCCATTTCATGTTAGTCAACCTGTTTGCTAAGCACTACGATGAAACAACAGCTACATCCGATTTGGGGGTTCCGTACATAGAAACTCCTGAGACGGTATTTATTGCTACTTATAAAAGAAATACTGTACAACAGGTGTATGATAAGGTAGAACGAGACATGCTACAGGGAATTGAAATACTCGATGACAGTTTTTTTGCCAACTCCGGAAAATATCATTTCAATAGAAATGCAGCTTTGGCCTTTGCATCAAGGTTTTACCTATTCAAAGCAGACTATGCAGAGTGTGTTAAATTCAGTGACATGCTGTTAGGATCAGACCCCTCCCCTTTTATCAGGGACATGACATCTACAGAATTTCAAAACGTTAGTTCATCTGTCGATGGATATCCTCAATTGTATTCTTCTCCTGATCTGGCAAGCAATCTCCTGTTGATGAGAAAAATCTCACTGATACAAAGAAATGATTTTGCTTTTGGTCCTTTGGACACGGAGTATTCTCAGTTGTTTGGAGACAATATGTTTGGTGGTACTACTGACCAGAGAGAAAATCCTGCTTTTGTAAAAGGAGACAATTCGGTTTTTCCAGTCAGATACCAAAGTCTTTTTGAACGAAGTAGCTTAAACTCTAATACCGGACTTCCATACCATATTGCCCTTCCCTTTCGTGGAGAAGAGGTGGTCTTAAACAGGGCTGAAGCAAATATTTTTTTAAACAGGGTTGATGACGCTATAAGTGATTTGCAAGCATTAACAGACAGAAGGTACAGTCTCGGATCAGGAAGCAACAGAACTATCACTATAGAGAAGGTGAGGTCATTTATTGGTATTTTTAATAATGACAGGTTTGCTCTTTACATCTATATTGTAGAATTAGAAAGAAGAAAGGAATTTATCATGCAAGGCATGCGTTGGTTTGACATTAAGAGGTTAGGCATAGAAGTAACTCATGTTTTACAGGATCAGTTTTCATCAATCACTTTGGAACAAGATGACCTGAGAAAAGTAATTCAGATTCCTAAAACGGCTATAGATGTAGGTGGACTAAAAGCTAACCCAAGATAATTACAGAAATGACAATTTTGTATAAGATATATTCTACTCAAACCCAAAAACTCAAATTAAAAAGCTGGGCTTTGCTTCCACTGTTTCTGGTGGCCTGCTACCCATCAGAAGATTTGAACGTGCCTGTAAAGGATGCTGACAGCATACCTGCTACTGAACTCGATATTTATATTCAGGAAGAGTTCATTGACAAGTACGATATGGCAATAAGGTACAGATACGTGGACAACTACGTGAATCCGGGTGAAAGAGTAGCACCTCCCGACATTGATAACGTAAGGCCAATGCTTGATTTTATTGAAGATTTTTGGATCAACCCTTATTTGGAAATAGAAAATGGCGAAGCATTTTTCAAAGAACATGTACCACCGGAAATAATCTTCTTGGGAGGATTGATTTACAATTCGGATGGTACGGTAACACTGGGAACGGCTGATGCTGGTGCCCGAATTACATTTACCAATGTAAACGGAATAAATCCTGAGGATGAAAGTTGGGTTTCTCAACAACTCAATGTAGTATATCATGAATTTGCCCACACCATTCACCAGAGGTATAAATTACCTGCTTCTTTCGAAACTATTTCTCCATCGGGATACACCAGTTCAGGAGCCTGGTTTACACTTACCGATGAAGAGGCTTTAAGAAGAGGGTTTGTGTCACCCTACGCCACAAGTAACCCCAATGAAGACTTTGCTGAAACAGTATCTTTCTTTCTGTTTGACAAAGGTTTTTATGAAAATTACATTACTCTTGAAGAAGACTGTACGGATATAGACTGTGAAGAAAGAAATGAAGGAAGAAAGAAAATCAACCAAAAATTGAATGCTATCATTGACCATTACGAAAAAGTAGTAGCAATAAGCCTGGAAGAACTCCGGGCTGCCATTCAATCAAGATTAGGATAAACAATGAGAAAATTATTAGTATATATCACCATAATATTTATTTCTCTGGGGATTTTCTCATGCGGAGATGATGGCGTAAAGGATTTACCAACTGTAGAAGAAAGGGTATCCAAAGCTAAAGACTCTTTAATCACTGCCCTGATTGCTCCTGCATTCGGTTGGAAAATCAACTATCAACCTGATCCCAATTCAGGTTCTTTTATAATACTAATGAAATTTGATGAGGATGGTAATGTCAATATTAAATCTGACGTGTATGACAATGATGGCGAATTTCTTGATGCCACCATCACTTATCGAATAGACAATGCTCATGGGCTCGAATTGATACTGGAAACTTATGGTGTCTTTCATTACTTCTTCGAGTTTTACAATGGTGAATTTGAATTCGTTCTTCTTGACTATATCGACAACAACCCCGTATTTCAAAGTAAATCAGACTTTTCTAACCCAACGATATTAAGTTTTGAACCAGCTGCAGAAAATGATGCTGAACTTTTAAATAATGAAATAACCAAAAATCTTAAGAAGACATTATTTCATAGTGAACAACTAAAACAACTAATAGGCAGTAATGTTTATTACCAATTGTACCTGATAGATAAAGCTATTTCTATTTTCATAACCCTGGATTTAGACCTGAGAACAGCAAAAATACTGAATGCAGCTGTAGGAGAAAGTATTGAGGAGATTAACAACACAAACAACAGAGTCGATATTTCTCACAAAACCAACTACACCATTGAGGGTGAGGCTATCGTCTTCAATACACCTTTCAATTTTACCTTAAATGGACAAAGCATACTTATTTCCGAATTTGAATTGTCCAATTTTCAGGAATTAACAGATAGTTTCTGTGATGGACAAACACTCAATATTGGGAAATTTGATGGTAAAATTGGCAATGAAAGCATAACATTCACCAGTACTCTATACTCTGCCGGAACAAATTTCACTCCTATTAGCGATGGGTCTTACAATGTAAATAGCATTGGAATATTTGACAATCAAGATGAAACACTACAGGACATGATAACAGCTATTTTTCCAGATGTAGCAGGCATTCAATTCTATTTTAAGTTTCCGCTATCAGATGGAGATTTTTATGGTGTTGGGTTGATTGTAGTGAATAACAGTGGTGAAGCTGATTTCTTTTTGAGGGAATTTGCACCACCTACATTCAATGGCAATCAGATGAATATTACTTTCACGGGACAAACTCTGATTACCCGTGAACCTACAGTTGCTGAAGAGCAAGGTTTAATTGACATAACAGATTTAGTATTTGGAAGTGGTCAGGTATATGTTCTTGAATTTGCAGGTGATGATGATGGTTTTGAATTGTACAATGCCTGCAACAATCACAAACTCTTCCTGTTTAAGTAAAACCCGACACAATATCAAATATTTATAATTGGGGCATAGGTTTAATCTATCTCCCCTTTTCGTTACATTTGCGACCTTAAACCAAAATCCCCTCTATTTTGTCAAATATAGTAGCCATAACAGGTCGTCCAAACGTAGGTAAGTCCACACTCTTTAACCGTCTGGTAGAAAGAAAAAAAGCCATAATGGACAATGAAAGTGGAGTCACCCGTGACAGACACTATGGCTTTGCCCAATGGAATGGTAAATATTTCACAGTGATTGATACAGGTGGGTATGTAACCGGGTCAGACGATATTTTTGAGGATGCCATTCGAACTCAGGTTAAAATGGCATTAGATGAAGCTTCTGTAGTGCTTTTTATGGTTGACTGCCAGAACGGTGTTACCTCAATGGATGAGGATTTTGCCAACATTCTACGTGAATTAAAAAAACCGGTAATCCTTGTAGCAAATAAAGCAGACAATCCCGATCTCGAACTGGCTTCTTCCGAATTTTACAGCCTGGGGTTAGATGCTAATCTTTATACCATAGCTTCTACAAGTGGTTCCGGCACAGGTGAGCTATTGGATGAGGTAGTAACGTATTTTGATGACAATGATAACGAAAACCCGGAAGATGGCATTCCCAGAATATCCATTCTTGGCAGGCCAAATGCGGGTAAATCTTCATTTCTAAATGCTTTACTGGGCAAGGAACGTACCATTGTCACAGACATAGCGGGAACAACAAGAGACTCTATCAACACACGATATAAACTTTATGACAAAGATTTTATTCTTACAGATACGGCAGGAATAAGAAAGAAATCAAGGGTAACTGAAGACATAGAATTTTACTCTGTGCTCAGGGCGATCCAATCGTTGCAAGATAGCGATGTGTGTATCGTAATGCTGGATGCCGAGCGGGGGTTTGAGTCACAAGATATGAACATCATATCTCTGGCTCATAAATACAAAAAGGGTATCATGATTATGGTGAATAAATGGGATTTGATTCCTGATAAAGACAGCAATACAGCCATCAAATTCAAAAAAGAAATAGAGGAGAAACTTGGACCTTTGAGCTATATTCCAATAATTTTCACCTCTGTATTGAACAAGCAACGTATTTTCCAGGCAATAGAATTGGCGATGGAAGTGAATGAAAACAGGGTTAGGAAAATTTCGACATCAGCTCTGAATGAAATCATGCTGAAAGAAATCGAGCACAATCCACCACCTGCACTAAAAGGAAAACACATTAAGATCAAGTACATTACTCAACTCCCTGTACATACACCGATGTTTGCTTTTTTCTGCAACCTGCCACAATATATCAAAGAACCTTACGAACGATTTTTAACCAATAAACTAAGGTCTCATTTTGACTTTAAAGGTGTACCTATTAAAATTTCTTTTAGAAAAAAATAATAAGGTTACTCTTGCTATGGGTAATGAAGGATTCAATGTAATTTAGAATCGTGATCTAAAAAAACATAAATTTTGCCAGCATTAAGTGACAGAGAAATCTTTGTAAAGCACCTGCCTGAATTTTCGGTAGAGTATTGTTATCAACTTTGGGTGAAACTGGATTTCATTTTCAACATCACCAGAAAAAGAAACTCCAAACTTGGTGACTATCGGTATGACCCTGCAACCAAACAACATTCAATCTCGGTCAATAACAACCTGAATAAATATTCTTTCCTGATTACCTACATTCATGAGGTAGCCCACCTTACTACAAGGGAAAAATACCAAAACAGAGTACTGCCTCATGGCAATCAGTGGAAACAGGAATTTAGAAAATTACTCTTGCCTATGCTCAATGACAAAGTATTTCCCGACGATGTATTAAGGATACTGGCACTTCACATGAAAAACCCAAAGGCATCAAGTACATCAGATAAAAACCTCTATTTAGTATTGAGAAAATACGATAAACACTCCAATGAAACACTGTTGGGTGAATTAGCACCCGGTATTACTTTTCTTTTCAACAAAAAGATTTATAAGAAACTGGAAAAACGCAGGACAAGAAGTCTGTGTCTGGATGTAAATTCCAACAGGAAATACCTGATTTCTGAAACTGCTCCGGTGAAAGAATTTAAAAATTAAAATCAATTAAGCCTCTTCTGTATAAGACTCTCTACGGTCATGCAAAATTGTAGCGGATGAAGTGTTCTCCAATTGGCGATTTGAAGACTCCCTCCTGAGTTGATATATGAATCAATATTGAAATTGCTCATTTCATCCAACACATGCTCTTGAAAATTAACAGCAGCTATCCAACCTTGCTGGCCATCCTCCACATCGTCAAACCACTCTTCATAATAGCAATCGTCTGACCCATGAAAATTGAGTACATTTTCTCCAATCAAAACAAAGTGGCTAATGCCATCACCAATAAGCAAATCAATAATGTTTCGCTTTAAGTGCATGATATCGTTGTTGATAGCATCATTCCACTCTCCGATAAATTCAATTATTACATAACCCTTTTCATAATCAGCGTAAAGGATTTTTATATACAATGTTTCTGAACCCATATAATCCCATGCAGGATCAATATAGTAGCCATAGATAGTCTCAGAATACAAGTCGTAATTGTATTCCTTCCCGTTAAATGGTGAAAGTTCATCCCTGGCAGGATCGTAATACTTCAACCATCTGTAAAATGGTTCAATCTGATGCACTCTACTTTTCTTTGTTATAAAAATCTACTGCTTCCCTTACAGATTTGTTGTCTTGCAACAGCCCCTCAGCTACCTCTCTCTCTACCTGAAGTTCCTCCATTACCATCTTTATAGCACGATCTACCAGCTTTTCGTTGGACAATTGCATATCCACCATTTTATTTCCTTTGACTCTGCCAAGCTGAATCATAACGGCCGTTGAAATCATGTTTAATACCAATTTCTGTGCTGTCCCCGCTTTCATACGGGTACTTCCCGTTACGAACTCCGGACCTACTATCACTTCCACCGGAAACTCAGCAGCTTCAGCCAATTTGGAATTTTCGTTACACGTAATGCAGCCAGTCACAAGGCCTTTCTCACGGGCTGATTTTATACCGCCTATTACATAAGGCGTTCTACCGGAAGCAGCTATTCCGATCAGGGCATCAGCATCTGTGATCTCATGTTCTGCCAAATCCTTCCATGCCTGATCAGGATCATCTTCTGCATGTTCCACTGATTTTCTAATGGCAGTGTCTCCCCCTGCAATAATACCCACTACCCTGCTGGCTGGCATTCCGTAAGTAGGGGGAATCTCCGAAGCATCCACTACTCCCAACCGGCCACTGGTACCTGCTCCAATGTAAAACAGCCTTCCTCCTGCTTTCATTTTCACAACTATTGCCTGCACAAGTTTTTCAATTTGAGGAATGGCTTTTTCGATAGCATAAGGAACTGTTTTATCTTCTGAATTGATATTGATCAGCAACTCATTGACAGACATGTTTTCGAGCTTATCGAAATGTGAAGGGGATTCTGTAGTACTCATTTTTCTATTTCTTTTTGATGATAAAGTGTCAATCCGGCTATAGGCCCTTCTACAATATGCCTGAGATGAATACCCAAATCGGCAGCAACTTTTCTCAGTATATTAGAATAATAAAAAGAAACCGATCCGGTAAAATTCACAGCTTCGTTTTTATAATCGGTGTATTTCATGATGTTTTTTTCAAAAAAAAGAACGAACCCATCATAAATCATTTTGTAGAGGTAAGGTTCTTTTAGGTTTTGGAAAATGAATTTGGAAAAGCCTGCCAGATACCTGGCTGGCATAGCGTTTTGATACACATTTTCCAATATGATAGACTTTGACAAGTCAAACCGCTTATCCATTCGGTCTATCAGATTTTGTGGTAAATCTTTTCTGAGGTAGTCACCTAAGAGTTTATTTCCAAAATACGCTCCACTGCCTTCATCTCCCATAATATAACCCAGAGGTGCTATATTTTCTACCACTGACACACCGTCATACAGACATGAATTGGCACCAGTACCTAAGATGCAGGCAATACCCCGTTCATGCCCACACAATGACCGGGCTGCTGCAAGTAAATCTGTGTCTATTTCAATGGATGCATTTGGGTACAAACTTTGAAAACATTCTGTCATCTTCTGTTTGTTGGCATCTGAAGAACAGCCAGCCCCATAAAAGTATATTTTATCAACAGGTAAATGCAAGTGAGCTGAAAGCCCTTCCTGCAAGAGGCTCATTACCTCCTTTTCATCCTGATAATAGGGGTTGATTCCGGCAGATTTAATTTGGGAAATGCTTCCATCGGCATCTATTAAACGCCACTCGGTTTTTGTTGACCCACTATCTGCTATCAGTATCATATTCAAATTTTGATGCAAAGTAAGCAAAGAATTTGATTTGTGAGCCCGGCAAAAAGAGTATAAGTAATTCTATGATTTAAACTTGTTGTCAAAAAAATAACCTTTAGCTAAAGTAGTATGCCCACACTTGGCTGACTGGCATTACACCATACACACCACTGATTCCAAAAACCACTGCGTTCAGAAAGAAAAACACCAGAACCTCGAAAAGTTTCATAAGAAACAGTCTCTTGCAGAAGGCACAGATTGGCGGTCGGTTTGTACAAAAACTGGCTAGAAGCACGTGGTATCTTCAACTTTAGCGACTGTTGAACGAACCTCCTTCGTCGGAAGCCCTTCGGGGAATGCCAAAGAACTTCTAACTTCGGAGTTCACAAAATAAGAATTGAAGTTATGAAAAAAAAGTAAAACAATCATTGAAAAAGCATGTGAACAAGTACCTAATT